>JAFWXL010000028.1 GCA_017545905.1 Clostridia bacterium
GCATGCTCGTCCATGATTATATCGACTATTATAACAATGAAAGAATGAGACTAAAATAGCCGAACGCGAAAACTCGCGTCCGGCTGAGATATTCTGCGATTAGGGGCTTTTTTCACTGTCCGTTTTACCTAGAACAGTTCAGATGTTCGGGCAGTCTCTTTTGATTTCAGGGAGATGAAGGGAGGCTGGGCATAAAGCCTGCGCGCAGCACGGAAGAAAGCCCGAGGCTCAAGTCTTTATCACATCGACTTCATCCACACCGTAATGCGTCAGCAGCGTAATCGCCTCCTGCGTGATCACCTCGCCGGATACCGCGATCGGTATCGCAGGCGGGCAGGAAACCGTCGGCGCGCCGCTGATGCGTCCAAGCGCATTGCTGACGGCAATCAGCTCGTGCGGCGCGAACATGGCCTCCCGCACGGAGAGCATCTGCGTCCCTTTCGCATGGGGCAGCGCAGGCTGCGGACGTGCGCCGGCATGGTTTTCGCCCAGCGCAGCTTCCAGACGCGCAAAATCCTCATCGGTATTCTCCGGCGTGAGCATCAGCACCAGCGTCTCTGGATCGGCAAACTCGCATTCCATGCCATTCTCTCTCAGATGCTGCGCAAGCGCAGTGCCCGTCGTTCCCGCAGCGCAGGCGTCCAGCGTCAGCTTGAGCGGATCGCCGGGCAGCGTGCGCCAGCCCTTTTGCCGGAGCCTTTGCCGGAGGGCGTCGATGCGCGTGATCGTTCCGGCAAGCCGGCGGGCATAGCCGTCAGAGAGATAGGCATTGCACAGGTCCAGCGACATGAGCGTCAGATACGACGGGCTTGTGGAGCCGAAAAGCGCCATAGCCTGCCTGGCCTGCGCGGCGAAAGCTGACGGCGCGCCTTTGCCGATATGCAGGTATGCGCCGCCGGTGAGCACAGGAAGCGTCTTGTGGGCGGAGTCGCAGCAGATATCCGCGCCAAGATCCATGGGATGCAGGGATGGGGAGAGGAAGCGCAGGTATGCGCCGTGCGCATTGTCCACGGCGAGCACAGTACCGTGCCTGTGGCATATGCCTGCCAGCGCGGCAATGTCCGCCATGCCGCCCAGATAGTCCGGACTGGTGATGTATACGGCAGCCGGCGGCGCGTCAAGCGATGCAAGCGTCCTGTCCAGTGCGTCGGACGATACTTCACAGGCGCACAGTGATTCCATGCGCTCCGGCCAGAGCCAGACGATTTCAAAACCCAGCAGCGCACAGGCAAAGACAAATGCCTTGTGCACATTGCGCGCTGCGACGATCACGGGCCTTGTGCCGGGTTTCCTTGCCTGCAGGCACAAAAAGAGCATCGCGCGGATACACTGGCTGGAGCCCTCGGTGGAATACAGCGTGCGCGCGCTGCCGAAGAGCCGGGATGCATTGGCTTCGCTTTGGGCGATGACGCCGTCTGCCTCATACAGGCTGTCCGCGCCGGAAATCTCTGTGATATCCAGCGCCTCGCAGCCAAGAAATGCCCGGCCTTTGTGACCGGGCATGTGCAGGCGCGCCGTGCCGGATGCGGCATAGCGCCGCACAAAATCCGCAATGGGCGTGTTCATCGTGGCCTCCTGATATGAGCAGGCGTTACTTGTTTTTCATGGCGTCTTCAGCGACGCGCATCATGATCGCGCATTCGATGCGCTTTTTGAAGAGCTCGCAGCCCGGCTTGTATACGCCGGCAATGGTACCGGTGGCATGATAGGCATTGGCTGCGCAGCCGCCGGAGCAGTAGAGCTTGGCCCAGCAGTCCTTGCACTCGGGGCGGGAGTAGGCGTTGCACGCGCGGAATTTCTCGCGAAGCGCCGTGTTTGTCACGCCGTCCCAGATGTTGCCCAGCTTGTAGCTTTCCTCGCCTACGAACTGATGGCAGGGATACAGATCGCCCCACGGGGTGACGGCCATGTATTCCGTGCCGGAGCCGCAGCCGGAGATGCGCTTGTAGATGCACGGACCCTCGGTCAGGTCGAGCATGTAGTGATAGAAGGTGAACGGACGGCCTTCCTGCTGACGCCTGAGCATTTCGAAAGCAAGCACCTCGTACTGATCCTTGATGGTCTCAATATCCTCCGGAGTCAGGCCGGCGGGATCGCCCTCGGCGCAGACAACCGGCTCCATACTCAGCTCGGTGAAGCCCATGTCTGCCATGTGGAAGACGTCTTTGGTGAAATCCGGATTGGCGTGGGTGAATGTGCCGCGCATGTAGTAATTCTTTCCGCCGCGGGATTCGACAAATTGCTTGAATCTGGGCACGATGCGGTCATAGCTGCCGTTGCCGGCGTAGTCCACGCGCAGGCGGTCGTGGATCTCCTTGCGGCCGTCCAGGCTGAGCACGACGTTGCTCATCTCCCTGTTGGAGAATTCGATCACGTCGTTGTCGATGAGCACGCCGTTGGTGGTGAGCGTGAAGCGGAAGTTCTTGCCGTGCTCCTTTTCAACGCTGCGGGCGTATCTGACCAGCTCCTTGACCACGTCCCAGTTCATCAGCGGCTCGCCGCCGAAGAAGTCGACCTCAAGGTTGCGGCGCGTGCCGGAATGCTCAATGAGGAAATCCAGCGCACGCTTACCGACCTCAAAGCTCATCAGCGCGCGGTCGCCATGGTACTTGCCCTGACTGGCAAAGCAGTAGGAGCAGTTGAGGTTGCAGGTGTGGGCCACATGCAGGCACAGTGCCTTAACCACGTCGCCGGAGCGCTCCTTGAGCGTGCCGGCCATGGGCGCGAACGTATCTGGCGTGAAGAGCTTGCCCATCTTTTTGAGGGCCTCGACGTCGCCGATGCACAGGCGGATTTCCTCTTCGCTGACGTCGTCACGATCGCCGTATCTGGCCATCATCGCGCGCACGATTTCATCCGCATCGGCGCTTTCGTACATGGAAATGATGTCATAGGCGACGTCATCCACCGAATGTACGGAGCCGGAGCAGGTGTCCAGCACGATGTTATAGCCGCCAAGTTTATACTGGTGAAGCATATCTTCCTCCGGAATCATGGTCGGGAGAATCGGGCATAAAAAGTGCCGCCCGAGGGCGGCAAGCTTTTTGAGTTACTTGTTCTCGCACTGCTGATTGGCCACGCCGCAGCTGGTCTTGCAGGCGGACTGGCAAGAGGTCTGGCACTCGCCGCAGCCGCCGTTCTTGGCGCTCTCGCACATGTTGCGGGTTTCAAGCGTCTTGATTCTCTCCATAACCGCTATCTCCAATTCTCAATTAGATTTGATCTTTGCCGTTTCGCCGGAAATGGCAAAACGACCCGATAATCATAAGAAAGTATAGCACAGAGCCATGGTGAAGTCAAGCAATCACGCGGCGAATTTGCCGCGGAGCGCAATGGCGGATCAGACATGAAAATAACTGTTTAATTACCATAGCGAAATTCATCAAAAGGGCTTGCGGGAAAAGGTTTTGAGGGGTATAGTAGATGGGTGTGATTCGGCGGCCGTTGTCCGGCCGAAAAAACATAGAAATCTCGGAGGAATGGACATGGAGAACAAACAAAAGCGAGGCAATTTTTCAGGCTCCATCGGCTTTGTGCTCGCAGCTGCGGGCAGCGCGGTTGGCCTTGGTAATATCTGGCGCTTTCCGTATCTGGCAGCCAAGGATGGCGGCGGCGTGTTCCTGCTTTGCTATCTGGTACTGGCGCTGACGTTTGGCTTTGCATTGCTGACGACAGAGATTGCCATCGGCCGCAAGACGGGAAAGAGCCCGCTGGTGGCATACGGCGAGCTGAGCAGAAAGTTCAAGTGGGTCGGCACGGTGGCATGCCTTATTCCGACGATCATTCTGCCGTATTATTGTGCAATCGGCGGCTGGGTGCTCAAGTATCTGGCAGATTTTGTCACCGGCAAGGGCTTTGCGGCGGCGGCGGACGGCTATTTCACCGGCTTCATCACCAGCCAATACAGCCCGGTCATCTGGTTTGTCCTGTTCCTTGCGGCGACCACTTTTGTCGTCTACAAGGGCGTGAACAATGGCATTGAGCGCTTTTCCAAGGTGGTCATGCCGCTTCTTCTGCTGCTGATTGTGGCGATTTCCGTCTTCTCGCTGACGCTCAGCCATACGGACGCTCAGGGCGTTACCAGAACGGGCATTGAGGGCCTGAAGATCTACATGATTCCGGATTTCACCGGCATGACCATCGGCAAGTTCCTCGTCGTGCTCATGGATGCGCTGGGTCAGCTGTTCTACTCGATCAGCGTGGCAATGGGCATCATGATCACCTACGGCTCCTATGTCAAGAAGGAGACCGACGTTGTCAAATCCGTCAATCAGATCGAGATCTTCGATACGGCGGTCGCTTTTCTGGCCGGACTGATGATCGTGCCTGCCGTGTATACATTCATGGGGCAGGAGGGCATGAGCGCCGGTCCGAGCCTGATGTTCATTTCGCTGCCCAAGGTGTTTGAGGCGATGGGCGCCGCCGGTATGCTGGTGGGCGTGGTGTTCTTTGTGATGGTCGTCTTTGCGGCGCTGACGTCGTCCGTTTCCGTCATGGAGGCTGTCGTCTCGTCTGCGATGGATCAGTGGCATATGGCCAGAAAGAAGGCTACGATTGCCGTGAGCGCGCTTACGCTGGTTGTCGGCATCGTTGTCTGTCTGGGCTACAATATGCTGTATTTCGAGCTGACGCTGCCCAACGGAAGCGTGGGTCAGGTGCTCGATGTGCTCGATTACGTCAGCAACTATGTGCTCATGCCGGTGGTTGCAATTGCAACCTGCGTGATGGTGGGCTGGGTGATCGGCCCGAAGAGCATCATCGCCGAGGTGACACGCAATGGCGAACGCTTCAGGCGAAAAATGCTCTATCTTGTGATGATCAGGTTTATTGCGCCGGTTCTTCTCGTGTTCCTGCTGATGCAGTCGCTTGGTCTTGTCAGGCTGTAAGATGGATGACTCGGCCGCATGCCCTGATGGCATGCGGTCTTTTTGCGCATCATGGAGGACCGCACAGAAAACCTGCTGCACACATACGGGAAAAAGTTGCGGCTTCCTGCACGGAATGGAAAAGGAATTCTGCGCAGAAAACGGAATTAAGCAGTATCAACACAAGCATGATTTTCCGGAGGCGTTATGGATAATCTGATTCTGTCATTTAATGTCGTGCTGCCGCTGTTTATATCCATTGCACTGGGTTATTCGCTGCGCTGCATGCATATGCTGGAAGGCGATACGCAGAAGAACCTGAATAAGCTGTGCTTCAAGGTATTTCTGCCCATCTATGTGTTTGGCAATATCTATACCACGGACATTGCCTCGGCGTTCAATCCGGCGCTGGTGGCGATCGCTGTGGGCGGTATCATCGGCATATTTCTTTTGATGATGCTCCTGATTCCGCGCATGGAGACAGACAATGCCAGACGCGGCGTGATGGTGCAGGCGATTTTCCGCAGCAATTTTGTGCTTTTCGGCATGCCGGTGGCTGCTTCGCTGTGCGGCGAGGAGAACATCGGACCGACTTCTCTGCTCATCGGCTTTGTCGTGCCGCTGTTCAATGTGCTGGCGGTCATCTGTCTGGAGGCTTTCCGCGGCGGCAAGCCGGATATCAAAAGAACGCTCAGGGGCATTGCCGTCAATCCGCTGATCATCGCCTCCGTGCTGGGCATCGCGATGAATCTGCTGGGCGTGCCGCTGCCTGCCGGTGTGAAAAAGAGCGTCACGGATCTGGGGAAAATCGCTACGCCGCTGTCCCTGATCACGCTGGGCGCCGGATTTGAATTCAGGCGCCTGCAGGGGTATGTCCGCCAGCTTATCATCTGTATCAGCGGCAAGCTGATCATCAGTCCCCTGATCATGGTATCGCTGGCTGCTGCGCTGGGCATGCGAGGGGAGATGCTGGTGCCTGTTCTGGCGCTGTTCGGCTCGCCGATTGCTGTGTCCTCCTATACCATGGCCGAGCAGATGGATGGAGACGGCCCGCTGGCTGCATCGCTGGTGGTGCTCACGGCAGCATTTTCCATTCTGACGATGTTTCTGTTTATCTTTGTGCTCAAGCAGCTTGGGCTTGTCTGATCCGGTGCGGATGCTGTGCATCCGCTCTTTTTTGGCTCACAGGAAACTGCGCAAAAAAGCGTGCGGCGAGCGCCGGATTGCTGAGGCTTGTAAAGCTGTTCGCCAGAGCGGCCAGTTTTTTTGGGGCTGATGAGAGAAAAAGCTAAAAAGAATGTTTTCATATGCGTTCATTTGTGCGATAATATAGGCAGAATTCGAAAGGAGGATATCCCTATGCGCAGATTTCTTTCTCTGATGCTTCTGCTGACTGTTCTGCTGAGTATGATGGCAGGTACGGGTCTTGCGGAGGCGACGCTTTCTGATGACGTCGTGATCCTCTATACCAACGACGTGCACACGTACATCGACGGTGCGCTGAGCTACGACGTGATTGCAGGCGTCAAGGCTGAGCTGCTCAAGCAGTACAAGCATGTTCTGCTCGTGGATGCGGGCGACCATATTCAGGGTACTGCCTATGGCTCTATGGACAAGGGCGAAACCATCATCAAGCTGATGAACGCTGCGGGCTACGATCTGGCCACGCTGGGCAATCATGAGTTTGACTATGGCATGGATGGCTGCATCGCTGTGCGTGAGTGGGCCGAGTTCCCGTATGTCTCCTGCAACTTCTACAATGAAGAGTTCTTTGAGCGCAAGGACAATGTGCTGGACAGCTATGCGCTCTTCGAACTGGGCGACGTGAAGCTGGCGATTCTGGGCATCACCACGCCGGAATCCTTCACCAAGTCCACCCCGGCCTACTTCCAGGACGGCGAGGGCAACTATATCTACGGCATTGCGGGCGGTGATGACGGCGCGGCGCTCTACGCTGATGTGCAGACGGCCATCGACTTTGCGACGGCTGCCGGCGCCAACAAGATCATCGCGCTGGGCCATCTGGGCGATGACAAGGCTTCCCAGCCGTGGACAAGCGAGGAGACCATCGCACATGTGACCGGTCTGGATGCGTTCATCGACGGTCACTCCCACAGCACCGTGGAAGGCAAGCTGGTTGCCGATAAGGCCGGCGAAAATGTGCTGCTGACGCAGACCGGCGAATACTTCGGCCGCATCGGCATGATGGTCATCGATGCGAAGAGCGGCGAGATCAAGACCGATTTCATCGAGCTCGTTGAGCTGACCGAGACCACTAAGGACGCCGAGGGCAAGGACGTGACCAACGTCATCGGCTATGAGCTCTCCTCTGAGCTGTACACCGGTGCGAAGTGGGTGAGCGACGAGGCCGTCGCTGCTATCAAGAACGAGTGGATCACGGCGGTTGACGAGAAGCTCGGCGCTGTCATTGGTTCCACCACGCTGACCTTTGATAACTATACGCCGGATGGCACGCGTCTGGTGCGCAGCCAGGAAACCAACACCGGCAACCTCGCTGCCGACGCGCTGTACTATCTGTTTGACAACATGGGTCTGGACGTCGACGTGGCGATCATGAACGGCGGCGGCGTGCGCAACAAGGCCATCACCGGCGAGATCTCCTACAAGGTCTGCAAGCAGATCCACACCTTCGGCAATGTCGCCTGCCTGCAGACCATCACCGGCCAGCAGCTGCTCGACGCGCTGGAGTGGGGCGCCCGCTTTGCCGGCGGCGAGAAGGAGAACGGCGGCTTCCTGCATGTCTCCGGCATCACCTATCAGATCGATTCCTCTTATCCGGAATCCACCGTCGCGGACGACAAGGGCGTGTGGGTCAGCGGCCCGACGGCCGGCTATCGCGTGCACGACGTGATGGTTTACAACAAGGAGACCGCTGCGTATGAGCCGCTGGATCTGGCGAAGAGCTACAACCTCGCCGGCTATAACTACACGCTGCGCGATCTGGGCGACGGCTTTGCGATGTTCGACGGCGCGATCAACGTGCTGGACTACGTCATGGAGGACTACATGGTGCTCGCCAACTACGTGCAGGGCTTTGAAGGCGGCGTGGTGGAAGCCAAGAATTCTCCGCTGCTGGCCAAGTACCCGGGCATGCTGCTCGACTACGGCACGGTTGACGGCAGCGGCCGCATCGTGATCGAAGCGATGACCAAGTAAATCATAAAACCGACATAGCAAAAGCCCCGGCGCTGCCGGGGCTTTTGTGATGCTCAGAGATTGTAATATTTTTCAAATTCGGCGGGATTGGGGATGGCTGCCAGCTGGCGGCACTCCTGGCGCTTGGCCTTGATGAAGCTCTCGATGAGGGCCTCGGGGAATACGCCGCCTGCAGTCAGGTAGTCGTGATCCTTTTCAAGGGCGTCAAGCGCCTCTTCCAGCGAGGTCGGCAGGCCCTTGAGCTTCTTTTTCTCCTCTTCGGGCAGGGTGTAGAGATTCATGTCATACGGACCCCAGCCGTTTGCGTGCGGATCAATCTTGTTCTTCACGCCGTCCAGACCGGCCATCAGCAGCGCAGCGTAGCAGAAATACGGATTGCAGGTGGCGTCCGGATTGCGCAGCTCAAAGCGGCGCTTGTCCGGGGACTTGGCATAGGCTGGGATGCGGATGACCGCGCTGCGGTTGGAGGTGGCATAGCCGACGGTGACCGGCGCCTCGAAGCCCGGGACCAGACGCTTGAAGGAATTGGTGCTCGGATTGGTCAGCGCACACAGGGAGGCGATATGCTTGAGCAGGCCGCCCATGAAGTAATGCGCGGTTTCGCTCAGGTGTGCGTAGCCGTTGTCGTCGGAGAAGACAGGCTCTCCATCCTTGAACAGCTGCATATGCGCATGCATGCCGCTGCCGGCCTCACCGTAGATCGGCTTGGGCATGAAGGTCGCACTCTTGCCGTATTTGAGCGCCGTGTTGTGGATGATATACTTGATCATCATGGTCGCGTCGGCCATCCTGGACATCTGGCCCAGCTGCGGCTCAATCTCAAACTGACCGGACGCGGCGACCTCGGGATGATGGTAATTGATCTCAATGCCCATATCCTTCATGAGCATGCACATCTCGCTGCGGCACTCGTATGCCTGATCAAACGGCTTGGCGATGTGATAGTTCTTCTGCTTGGGCACGACCACGCCCATGCCCTGCACGCCGCTGTTCCAGTAGGACTGATTGGCGTCCAACTGCACGGAGATGGAATTGGGCTGAACCTCCCAGCCGACCTGATCGAAGAGATAGAACTCAAACTCAGGCAGAATCAGCATCGTATCTGCCACGCCGCTGTCCTTCATGTATTGCTCGGCGGCGAGCACGATATTGCGCGGATACTGCGCCAGCGGACGGTTTTCCGGGTTGTCGATGATCATCGCATTGCCGGTCATCGACAGCGTGGGAATCTGGCAGAAGGGATCGATCACGGCAGTGTCCGGATCGGGGATGAAGACCATATCGCTCTTTTCAACCACGGCGTAGCCGTAGTTGGAGGCGTCAAAGCCGATGCCGCTCTTCATGGTATCTTCGCAGAAATTTTCCGCCGGAATGGTGACGTGACGGTATTGACCATTGATGTCGACCATCTTGAAGTCGATCATCCGGATGCCGTGCTCCTTGATGAGGGAAAGGATGTCCTGAACGCTTTTCGCCATAATACCGCTCCTTTACAAGGGTGTTGTCTGTGAATAGTATAGCCACATTTGGCGGCTTCGTCAATTGAAAATCATATCGGGGAAAGCATACCGGATGCAGATGAAAGATTGTGAGCCTATGAACATATTGTCAGATTCAGGAAGTCTTTCGTGCATGCCGCAGACGGGGCGGCGTATGATCCGGATTACGGCTCTGTGCATCAGAACAGACGCGGATTGTGCAGGGGAATATGCATGGATGAAAATATGAAGCATAGTATCCTGCAGATCCGGCGCCGGATGCATAAAGAAAGCGTAAAGGCAGAAATAAAATTGCAAAACGTTCGGCGAATATTGAACAATTGCATTGACATAAAATACACAGGTTTTATATAATAAGATGAGTATAATGTAAAATATGCATGTATCATGCCAACGGGGGGATACATGCCGCTGCAGACCATCCGGACGGCCTTTGGGCGTCCGCCGTGCGGAGCCTGACGGAACAGGAGCGGCGTATCATTTTGAAAACACGATAGAAAGAGGTAGGTTCATGTTTTATCTCTTCGTATGCTGTGACGATTATGGAAAAGGATTCTATCTGCCGCACCTGCCGAACTGGTCCGGTCGTCTGCGTATCGGTTCGGATATCACCGGCAGGGTTGACAGTTTTGAGCTGCCGGTTGTCTCGACCAACGGCATATTCAGCATTGAACTGCCGGAGGGTTTCTCCTGGGTTGAAGGATATGACGGAAAGTGCCTCAAGCATGCCGGCCGCGTTTCGATGATCAGCCGCACGATGCGCCTGAACATCTTCACGGCGCAGTATGAAAAGAGCGATACCATGATGCGCAGGGTTGCGCTGGGCCGTCAGCCGCTGACCATCGGCCGCGATGGAAACAACCTGATCTGCTACGAGGAACAGACCGTCTCCAGAACGCATGCGCAGATTACCCGCGGCTCCAATGGCGCCGGCCAGCTGGCTGTGCGCAGCGGCGGCAGCGTGTATGTCAACGGTCAGGTGTGCAAGAACAGTGCGCGCGCGCTCAATTTCGGCGACCGCATCATGATCCTTCCGGCCATGCAGCTGATTTATCTGGGCGACTGCGTTGCCGTCAGCATGGGCAAGAATATCCGCTTCCATGAGACGCTTCAGGATTATGCGCCCGGCAAGGCCTCTGTCAATAAGAAGGAGAATGTTCAGGAGGTCAGCGTTGTGCGCGAATACCACCGCGCGCCGCGCCATATTCAGGTTCCGCAGACCGATCCCATTGAGATTGATCCGCCGCTTGAGCGCGAAAAGCGAAAGGAAATGCCGACGTGGATAACGATCGGCCCGTCCATCACGATGGTTCTGCCGATGCTGGTCAGCTCGCTTGTCAGCGGACGCAGCATTGCATCGAGCATGGCGATGATCGGTACCTCGGCGGCGCTGGGCATCATGTGGGGCCAGATCAACAGAAACTATCAGCGCAAGGAATACGAGGAAAACGAGGCCTACAGAATCGAGCTGTGCAAGCAGTACTACGCCGAGATGGAAGAGCGCCTCGTGTCTGTGACTGACCGCGAGTGCAAGCGCCTGCTGCATAATTATCCCAGCGTGACCGAATGCACGAAGCTGCCCACGGCCAGCGGCTACCGCCTGTGGGAGAGAATGCCTATTCACAAGGACTTCCTTCAGGTTCGACTCGGTCTGGGCGAGCAGGATCTTCCGAACGAAATGAGCGTCAAGCCGGTGAGGATTTCGCTGACGGACGACCCGCTGCGCCACGAGCCCCAGCGCCTGTATGATCAGTACAAGGTCATGAAGGACGTGCCGGTTGTGTTCGATCTCAAGAAGAGCCCGATCGTCGGCATTCTGGGCAAGAAGACGATGCCGTGGCTGATGCAGAGCATGGTCATTCAGGCGGCGGCCACGCACAGCTATCTGGATCTGCGCATGGCGATTCTGCATACGGAGCAGGATGCGGAGCAATGGCGCTTTGCCAGATGGCTTCCGCACACCTTTGCCACAAGCGACCGCACGATGCGCATGGTCGTCTCCGAGAAAAACGCGGTGCACGCTGTGCTCTCCTTTATCGACGGCGAACTGACGATGCGCAGCGAACTGAAAAAGCGCGATCAGACGGACGAGAATCAGGAAGAAGAAGACGTCATCACCCCGGAGATGCTCCCCTGGTATCTGATTTTCTGTACCGATCCGAAGATCCTGGAAGACAGTCAGATTGTCCGACATCTCAATAACAAGGGCCTGGGCTTCACCATCATCCTGCAGACGCCGTCCATCGAGCTGCTGCCCAAGGAATGTATCGACGTCGTCGACGCCAAGGAGAAGCTGGGCACCATCTACGGCGGCAACGGCATGATGACGGGCGTGCGCTTTGAGGCCGCAACCAAGGAGATGCTCCAGCATTTCTCCAGCGATATCGCGTCGGTCCGCATCAAAGAGGTTGTGGGCAGCGCGGCGATTCCGTCTCTGGTCACCTTCCTTGAGACCTACTCGGTGCGCAAGGTGGAGGACCTGGATATCCGCTATTTCTGGAATGAGAATCACGCCTATAAGAGCGTTCAGGCCATTCTGGGCATGAAGGCGGGCGCGACGCCTTTCATTCTGGATATCTCTGACAAGAACCACGGTCCGCACGGCCTGATCGCCGGTACGACGGGCGCCGGCAAGAGCGTTCTGCTCCAGTCGTTTATCCTGTCCCTTGCGATCAACTACAGCCCGACGGAAATCCAGTTCATTCTGATCGACTATAAGGGCGGCGGTACCTCGGAGGACTTCCGCGACCTGCCGCATGCTGCCGGCGTCATCGACTCCCTGCAGGGCGAGCGCATGATCTTCCGCGCGCTGGCTTCCATCAAGGGTGAGATCCTCAGGCGCGAGGCCATCTTCAAGGAAGTGGGCGTCAATAACATTGACGACTACATGAAGTACTACAACAACGATGCTTCCGAAGAATCTCTGGGCCATCTGATTATCATCGTCGACGAGTTTGCCGAGCTTAAGAAAGAGCAGCCGGATTTCATGCGCGAGCTGGTCAGCGCCGCGCGCGTCGGCCGTTCTCTGGGCATGCATCTTGTTCTGGCGACGCAGAAGCCGTCCAACTCGGTCAGCGATGAAATCGAGGCGAACACGCGCTTCCGCATCTGTCTGCGCGTTGCCAGCCGAAGCGACTCTCAGGAAATGCTCAAGCGCCCCGAGGCGGCCTACCTCAAGGGCATGGGCCGCTGCTATGTTCAGGTCGGCAACGACGAGCTGTTCGAGCAGGTGCAGACCAGCTATTCCGGCGCCACCTATGCGCCGGACGCGCTGCTGCCGGAGGAGGAGCCGCGTATTCTGAATGAAGCGGGTCAGCCGATCAAGTTCAAGCGCAAGAAGGCGGCGCAGACGGAGGCCAACGGCGAGCGCGCCAAGACGGAGCTGGACGCCGTCATGGAGCAGCTCAATCTGATGTGCGACAAGTATCACTTCGACCGCGCGCGCAAGATGTGGCTGGATGAGCTGCCGGCCACGCTCATGCTCGGCGATCTGGAGCCGGTGCAGACCGGCGGATTCGCCGACGGCCAGTGGAAGAGCGCGCCCGAGGGCGAGCTCAAGGCCTATTACGCGAAGGCCGACGATATCGCCAAGCAGTGCTACTTCCCGGTGGCGATGGACTTCGTGAACGAAAAGAACCAGATCATCGTCGGTCTGGCCGGCATGGGCAAGACCACGATGCTTCAGACGCTGACCGTTTCGCTGGCGATGCGCTATTCGCCGGCAGAGGTCAATATCTATATCTTCAGCCTGACCAGCCGTACGCTGGGCAGCCTTGCCGAACTGCCGCATGTGGGTGAGATCGTCTACGAGGATGAATTTGACGAGCAGATCCGCCTCATGGAGATGATCCACGCGGAGAGCGAACGCCGCAAGAAGCTCTTTGCGGTCATGTCCACGGATAACTACATCCAGTATAACCGTGCCGTGCGCGATTCGGACAGCGAGTACGAGCCGGTTCCGGCGATTATCGTCATGATCGACAGAATGCAGCAGCTGCGCGACTGGGCGGACAGGAAAAAGGAAGATACGCTCAATCTCTTCTACGACATGCTGCGCTCGGCCAACAGCCAGGGCATCTACTTCGTGATGACGGCCTTTGACCGCAGTGAGCTGCCTATCAAGTATCACGCATATGTGCACGGCGTTGCGCTGCAGCTGACCGACCGCGTGAACTATGCCGACGCGCTTGGCGTCAGGGTGCCGTCCGACTGGGGCGGAATCCGCGGATATGTCGGCCGCGGTATGATCGGCGAGGAAAACAAGGAAGAGAAGGTCACCTATATCTTTGAGATTCAGACGGCCGTTTATGCCACTGCGGAATCGGACGCGAAGCGTTCGGAGGCGGTGCGCGTGCTTGGCCGCCAGATGCGCGAAGCCTGGAAGGGCGCGAAGCCGCGCAGAATCGCCCGCATTCCGGCGGAACCGGTGCTTGCGGATCTTCTGGATACCGACGTGGCGCAGGCAGATATCGGCAATGTCGACAGGCTGCCGCTGTTCTACGTCAAGGATACCGGCGAGGCGCAGAGCATCAACCTCAGAGAGTGCTTCTCGATGATGGTCTGCGGCCCGCGCAAATCGGGCAAGAGCAATGTCCTGCGCAATATTGCGGCGACGTTCAAGCAAAAGAATGCGGATGTGTATCTGATCGGCGACTCCGACATGGTGCGCTGGGGCAAGGAAAACGGCTTCAATGCCTACGAGCACGGCAGCAAGGAATGGGCGGACGCCTTTGCCAACCTGTTCAACAATACGATCGGCGAGCGGACCAAGAAGCTTGTTGAAGCCAAGGAGAAGGGCGGCAGCGAGGCGCAGCGCGAGACGCTCAAGACGTTCACGCCGGTTGTCGTTCTGGTCGACGATGCGGATGAGTACATCAACCAGTACAAGAACGAGCCGACCGTATGCAACAACCTCCAGTTCTTCTGTGCGGACAACGTCTCCAAGTATGGCATTTACACATACGTCACGCTGTCGCATTCCGGCGTATCCAAGTGCAGGATGGAGAAGCTGATCAGCGCGATGATCGGCGCAAAGCGCGGCCTGATGCTTCAGGGCAAGCTCGGCGAGTGCGATCCGTTCGGCGCATCGAGCAGGCTGCCCTACAGCATGAGAAACGAAACTTACCCGCTGGGCGAGGCCCTGTTTGTGACGGATCAGGACGCCATGCGTGTGGTCATCCCGAAGCTGAGCGAATGACAAAAAGAAGGGGGAAGCGAGAATGGTTCTGCCGACGATTCTGTTCGGTCTGGATGCGCAGGAGCAGGAGACGCTTCTGCAGCATCTCAGGGCGGTCAGCCAGAAGAGCGAAACGCCTTTTCGCGTCCTGATGAGCACCGACAGTATTGACGACGCAATCGACAGCATACGATCATCCAGAAATGTCACGCTGGTGATCATCGCTGTGGACAGCGTTGAAAGGGATAAGAACCGTCTGAGCGTGCGCCTCGGGCATTTTGCCAAGCAGGTCAATCGTGATCACTATGTCGTCTATTACATCAAGGAACAGAGCGAACTGATGTCCCTTCTGCCGCTTTGTGCGCGCACGGCGGGGCTGATGGTTGCGCCTCTGGAAGAGAAAGCGTGCAGGCAGGTATTCTCTCCGCTGTTTGAGGATTATCGCAAGGTATACGGCAGAGATACGTCGGATGACGGACAGTGGATCAACCTCAAGTCCTCCGGCAAGCTCTACCGTATCCGCCTGAACGATGTGTGCATGGTGCAGGCAATCGAAAAGATGATTGAATTCCATGCGGGAAAGCAGGTCATCTCCGTATATGACACCATGGACAATGTGGAGAAAATGCTGGGCGACGGATTCATCCGGTGCCACCGCTCATATCTCATCAATCAGGAGCAGATCCAGTTCATTGATTTCAGAGGGATGAGCATATGCCTGACAAACGGGTCGAGCGTTCCGCTGGCGCGCTCGTTCAAGGAGAGTATGCAGAGCAGATTCTCTGCGGGCAAGGCCTGAGATAACGCAGGATACAGGAGAATGCATTATGGAAACGATCATTGTTGAGATTTGTATCGGATTGAACGGCGTCGTGTCGGATTTCATGCTGCCGGCGCATGTTCCAGTGGGGAAGCTGATCCACGAGATCGTGCCGCTGGTTGAGCAGGTGTTTCAGGAGATCACATTCGGCGGTCAGCTGCCGATGCTCTTCAGCATGACGAGCGGCTCTGTGATTCCGTCTGAGCTGACGCTGGCGCAGGCCGGCGTTCGCGACAGCCACCGTCTGGTGCTCGTCTGATGGGCAGTCACGCGGCGCAGCCGAAGGGCTGTATCCGCGTAAGATAGTATATTTTACAAGAACACGCTGAGAAAAAGGGAGGAAAAAAACATGGCTGTTGATATCAATACTGAAGAGATCCGTCGCGTGGCAAGAGAGATTCAGACCATTGCCAACAACACCCAGAAGCTGTCCACGGTGAATCTGCGCAACATGCGCAGCTGCGTGGAAGAGGAGCTGGAGGGCGAGATGGCCCGCGCGCTGCTGGGCGTGCTGGGCGAGCTGTCCGGAGATATCGCGGCGATCAGCGGCGGTCTTGACAGCATCCGCACGGCGCTGCTCAAGTATGCCGATCGCGTTGACGAAGCGGACCGCAAGGCGCAGGAAGCGATCAAGGCCAAGTAATACACAGAAAGCGGCGTACCCCATACGATGAACTTTCTGCAGATTTCGAAGGATGGATTATCAATGAAACGTATCAAACAGCTGGTGGCTGTGCTGCTGGCGATGCTGAGTGTGTGTTCTGTTGCTGCTGCTGCGCCTTCCAAGTCCGGCATCAGCGTCAGAGGTGTGCATCCGGTAAAAGGCGTGCCGGTGATGTATTTCGAGGTCCGCATGCTGGACAGCGCCGGACGCGGCGTGAGCGTGGAGCAGGACGAGGTGCTGTTCTCTGCCAAGGAGCAGGGCGTCAGGCTGGGAGTCGGCGAGGTTCCCGAGGACAGCCACGGCCATATTATCGTCGTGGATACCTCCAAATACTATTTCGGCTCCAACTACATCAAGATTGCGAACCTTCATGAGATGATTTCGCTCTATCTCTCGCGAATCGATCAGAAGGACCGCGTGATGTTTGTGCTGGCCACCGACGGACAGCCGGAAGTGATTCCCTATAAGTCCGCTGCCGACGCCAGAAAGTATGTGGAGGAGATTGCCCTTACGGATCTCTCCTCTGCAAAGATCAACACCGCGATTTATACGGCATTTCAGTATGCTGCAGACCCGACCACCGGCAACCCGGCGTTTAATTCCGTGTTCATCGTTGCGGACCCGGATATTGAGAGCAATGATGACAAAGAGGTCAGCCTCAACGACTGCGTCACGCTGCGCGCGCAGAGCGGCAGGGTATTTGACGTGACCGTTGCCGTGCCGTATCGCAAGTCGTTCGTTGATGAAACCTCGGATATCCGCCGCTCGGCGCTCAAACGCGGCTTTGACGAGTTCTCCTCGTTTGCCAACGAGGTTGGCGGTTCGTATGTTCAGGTGCCCCAGAGCGGAAACGGAAGCAGGGCGAAGGTCGAAACCGACGGCCTGCGCGCGGCGATTGCGGAAAGGATGACCACCAGCAATTTCTATGCTGTGGATTTCTCCCCGCTGGCCGGCAAGCTGGAGGTAAAAGAGGATCCCTATCAGCTCCTTGATGTGAACGTTTCCTACAAGGGCAACGAGAGCACGGTGACCGTGCTGATCAATACGGATCTCCTGCCCGCGCCGCCGGCGACGCCCACCGTCGAGCCTAAGCCCACCCCCACGCCGGAACCCACGCCGGTTGTGCGTCCGGGCCAGTCTGATACGCTGGCAATGCAGGCGATCTACGCGCTCACCAAGCTGAATTATCTGCACAAGACGGATTACGAAGCCTTTGACAACGAGTGCTACATTGCCTACGTGAAGTTCTGCGAGAACAATGGCATCGACCCGCGCGACGGTATTTATACCAGCACGTATAACAAGCTGCTCAGCGGCGATGCGGTCGCCGTTGTCGATCCTACGCCGGAACCCACGCCCACGCCCGCGCCGACGCCGATCGTTGCCGTCGGCCAGGAGGATGCGACTGCGATGAAGGCGGTTCACGCGCTCTTCAAGCTGAATTATCTGGAAGATACCAGCTTCAGCAAGTTCGACAATGAATGCTTTATCGCGTACATGGAGTTCTGCGAGATGAACGGCATTGATCCGCGAGACGGCATCTATGAAAAGGGCTACGGCGCGCTGATGAGCGACAATGCAATCGGCATCGTGCGTGCGACGCCGGAACCGACGCCGACTCCCGAACCGACGATCCCGCCGGATGGCTATCACATCAACGATGCGGATACCGAGCACAGCGGCGCATTCATCGCGCAGATTCAGTCGGTTCTCAAGAGCCTGAACTGCTATGAAGAGGGCGTGAACGCTGACGTGGGCCGCATGGATCAGGCGACCATCGATGCGATCAATCTCTATTGCACGACGTACAACTGGCGTAATGACCGCGTGGACGGCATCACCAAGACGCTGTGCCAGGAGATCCTTACCAGCGGCCCCAACCTCGTGCCGAGAACGACGCCGGAGCCGACCAGCCAGGAAAAGATGCGCGAATTCCTGATGCGTGATCTGAGCGTATTCGGCTACCAGATCAAGACGTGGATCCCGGCGCTGATCTGTGTGGTACTTTTGTTCGTCATTCTGGTGCTGATCGTGCTCTTTGCCGGCGGCGGCAAGGACAAGCCTGAAAAGCGCGAAAAGAAGGAAAAGAAGAATAACAGGGACCGCAGGGAAAGCGCGCAGGATTATGACGTTGAGGAAGAGGACCGCAGGGTTGTCACCGTCGTCACGCCGGACCCCGCGCCGGATTCTGTGGAATCGCCCGTGAGCGAGGAGACGATCCCCGACGATTTCAACGACAGCGAACGCACGCAGTCCGGCTATTTCGGCAAGCCTGTGGATCTTCGTATTGAATTCGAGGGCAATGTGGATACGCAGTCGGTGGAGCTCTTTGAAGGAAGGCCGTTTGTCATCGGCCGCCAGACGGACTGCGACCTCGTGCTCAGCTCGCAGGATAAAAAGGCTTCGCGCACGCATGCGAAGCTGCTCTACGAGGATGATCAGGTGTATCTGCTTGACGTCAGTACGTACCGCAGTACCCGACTCAATGGTCTGGAGGTGCACGGAAGCGAACATCGCGGCATGGGCGCGATGGTTGCCAACGGCGATGTGATCAGCGTCGGCAACCACCGGATCACGATTACCTGGTAATGGAAGGTGAAATCGCATGGATGAAGCAAAAGTGCATCGTCTGATTCTGATTGTGCTCATCTTCAATGTGATGTGCATTGCCGTGCTGGGTCTTCTTGAGCCGATGTTCAGCGTGCTGTGGCTGCTGCTCTTTCTGCTGTTCTGTGTGGTCATCCGTATCGTGCGTCCGGAAATCTGGAACGTGGAGATCAAGCGCATCAGGCGCAGGGTCAACAAGGTCAAAAAGAAAATGAACGACGTGCCGGAAGATACGTATGTCCGCAACTTTGACGAAAGGCCCCGCTTCAAGCTGGTGGGCGCCCGGGCCAAGGATGGTATCGAGACGCCGATCAGCAAGGATATCTTTGTGATTGGCCGGTCTGCGGAGGCTGACTGCCAGATCAAGGGCTATAACACGGTGGGAAGGAAGCACTGCCGCATCGTCTACCGCAAGTACAGTCAGGAATACTACATTGAGGATCTCAGGAGCGAGAATGGCACGTTTCTGGGAACCCATAAGCTGGAACCGTTTACCCAATACATTCTGGCGCATGGCGCCCAAATCAATGTCGGCGGCTGTCATCTTCGATTTGTAAAACAGTAAGGGTGCGGACAAATGAGAGAGCATATCAGGGTGGATCTGGCGCTGCTTGAACAGATTGAGTTTCAGCTCAAGAGGCTTTCCAGCGAAGCCTCGCAGCTGGAAAAGGAGCTAAACAGGCTTCGCTACAGCATGCCCGACGCCGCAGAGAGGCTTGTGCAGCTTGAGATGGCGCACGAGCGCGGCCGGATGCTGGATGCGACTGAGCGCGCCGACAGGCTTTCCAGGCGCGTCCGTCAGGGCATAGAGCTCTTCGATCGCTGCGAAACGACCATTCTTGAGCGGGTCATGAACCTGGAAACCGGAGCGAACCGGGGAATGTATGCAGCTGGAAAACGGGACGTTTGGTATGATAAATGGGGTCAGAAGTTCATTTAACCCTAAAATCATGCATTTCGTCAGGATTACTTTTCTTGGAATCAATGGTTGTATATAATGCAATCAAGGATTTAGAAATCACCCCACAACAAAAAAAGGAAGGTGCAAAAATGTTCGATTGGATTGTTACAGCAATCAAAATTGCGGAGTACCTGGTCAAGGCGCGTCAGGCGCAGCAGAAGGTGGAGGAAGCCACCAAGAACATGAAGAGCGCGGCGGAAGCACTGCTGGGCATCTGGGAAGGCAGCGCGGCCGAGGCGTTTGGCCAGGAGCAGGGAGTTCTGTCCAACTGGTGCAGCGAGCTGCTGGATGTTGGCAATCAGGCGCTTGAGATTGTGGAGAAGGTTCGCCAGGTGTACGAGCAGGCGGAGCAGACCGCGACCAACGCGATCAAGAGCAAGGGTTAATCGCCGCATAGGAAGGCAGAAAGGAAATAGTTATGGCTGAGAGAATCAAGGTAAGCAGTGAAGCTTTTGAGGAGTGCATCTCCAATTTCAGAAATTCCCTGGATGTGCTCACCAGCGCGATCCAGATCTACCAGCAGGCGATCGCGACCCTGCAGCAGGACTGGACGGGCCGCGCGTACGCAGCGATGGCGCTGAAGGCGTTCCAGCTGATTTCCTCCATCATGACGGCGGTGTCCCGAGCGAACGACGCGGTGGATGAGCTGCAGCAGGCGGAGAAGATCTTCGAGGAGAACGAGCAGAAGCAGCAGAAGCTGTACAATGCGCTTGACGCGGGCACGAAGTCTCCGTTCGGCGCGTAAAAGACGACTGGAAAGAGATCGGAAAGAAAGGAAACCAGATTTATGAATATTGAATTGACGATGTCCGAGCTGGTCGGCGCAACGAACAGCATCAAGCAGGCGAACGACGCGTTCCGTCAGGCGGCGAACGCGATGAAGCAGGCGGCGAACGCGCTGGCGGAAGAGTGGAGCGGCGATGCGCGCGACGCGTTTGTGGCAGAGGAAGAGCAGATCGACGCGTGGTACGCGACGATGGCGGAAGTGGTGGACGGCTACATCGCAGCGATGCAGCAGACCGCCGCGGACTATGAGGAGACCGACACTGCCGCGGCGAATGCCGTGAAGAAGGGCTAAGCCCATTCAGAACGTCAAGTAACGGAGGATAGAATATGGCTGGTTTTACTGTAACGAAGGTTAATTATGCCGCACTGGAGTCCGGCATTTCGAAGTTCAATACGTGCAAGGCGGAGCTGGCAGACGCGTATATGAAGATGTCCACCGAAGCGATGGCGCTGTGCAACACGTGGAAGAGCCCGGCGAGCCAGGCCTTCATGAACCGTATGTCTGAGCTGATCGCGAACATCAGGACGAGCGACGCGACGATCGAGCAGGCGGTGCAGGGTCTGCAGACGGCGCTGGAGACGTTCCGCGAGGCGGAGAACATGACGACCTCGCTGCTGTCGAACATGGCGGAAGTGAGCCCGTTCAGCGGCGTATAAGGAGGATAAGGCACTGGTAAGCAACAGGGTTGCTTACCAGTGTTTCCCCAAAAAGAAGAAAGGAGGACGGAATGGCAGATCGGATTCGCGTCAGTACGGAAGCGCTGGAGAATCTGGCGATGCAGATCAGAGCGCTGGCAACGGACTTGGACGCTGTAAAGAGCGAAATCCGAGCGGTGCGCATGGATAAATCCAGCGGAGCGAATCTGAAGATCGCACTTCCGTCCCGGGTAATCGGAAGCATCGGACGCGGGCTGCGCTCAGGCGAGGTGCAGGAGTGTCTGGGGGATATCGCATCGGCGGCACAGGATATCGGCGGATACGGAGACAGCCTGGTGAAGAAGGTGAATCAGGCGTCGGAGCTGTTCCGCACGAATGAGGAGAGAATCATCCGCAGCTTTGAAGGGCTACTGTCAGAGGAGAGCATGTTTGCCGGCGTGTGCCAGGCGCTGGGCTATGGCACGGACAGCACGAAGTGGACGCCGGAGATGCACGAGAAATACCAGAAGCTGCTGGAGAAGGCAGAGATTATCGTGGACGGCGGATTCACGATGATGATCGCAGGCGCGCAGGGATTCCTGTTTGGAAACGACGGGCTGCTGGCGTCCTGCGAGATCAAGGATACATTCACGGGGAAGAAGCAGACCTACCGGCAGTATGGAGAGCACGGCTGGTCTGAAACGGAGACGCAGGCAGGCGCGAACTATATCGGAAGAAGCACCAAGAAGAGCTTTGTCAAGCAGAATCCGGTGGAGGGCCTGTCGCACAAGAAGTCCTATGACAAGAACGGCAAAGAGGTAGAGAACCCGAAGTCGGGTCTTGCGGTCGGGCTTGCAAGCGTGGGCGTATCGGCAAAAAAGTCAGCGAGCTATTTTGCCAGAGAGGGCGCGCGCGACGGGAAATGGGTGGATACCGAGGGAAGCGTACATCTGCTGCATGCCGAGGCGAGCGCGTCGGCGAATGCGGGATTCGGCGTATATATACCCAACGAGAAGGGCGAGTTGGAGTATTACTTCGGCGGAACGGGCGAGGTCGGTGCGTCGGCGTGCGTAGCGCAGACGAAGGGATCGCTGGAATTTGAGCTCTGCGATTTTATCGAGGTCGGTACGCAGGGAGAAGTCACGATAGGCGAGGTCGGCGCGAAGGCGAAGGGAAGCATCGGCGTCGTAGGCGGCAGTGTGGCGGCATACGGCGAGGCGAAGCTGGAAGCGATCGCGGCGAAGGCGGAAGGAAGCGTCCGAGGGAACCTTGCGGGCGTGGAAGGCAAGGTCGGCGGCAGCGTATCGTTCGGCGTGGGCGCGCATGCAAAGGGCGGCTACAAGGACGGCGTGCTGTCGGTGGACGTGGGCGTTGCAGTGGGCCTGGGCGTGAGCGGCTATTTTGAGGTAGACGTGAGCGGCCTGGTGGATAACGTTGCAGTCGGCGTGGAGAACACGGTGAATGCGATTTCCGACCTGATCAGCGAATGCGCCTGGTGGTGAAA
>JAFWXL010000029.1 GCA_017545905.1 Clostridia bacterium
CATCCGCGAGCTGATGGACACCGGCATCCAGCTGGTCGTGCTCGGCATGGGCGAGGCGAAGTACACCAACCTGTTCTCCTGGGCGGAGAGCGAGTATCCGGGCCGTCTGGCTGCCCGCTTTGCGATGAACCACCAGCTTGCGCACCGCATCTACGCCGGCGCGGACATGTTCCTCATGCCCAGCCAGTTTGAGCCGTGCGGCCTGAGCCAGCTGATCTCCCTGCGTTACGGCACTGTGCCGATCGTGCGCGAGACCGGCGGCCTGCGCGACACCGTGCTCTCCTACAACAAGTTCACCGACGAGGGCAACGGCTTCTCCTTCTTCAACTACAACGCACACGACATGCTCCATACCGTCCGCCGCGCTGTGCACTACTACAAGAACAACCGTGAGGTCTGGTACAAGCTGATCGTTCGCGGCATGACCGGCGACTACAGCTGGTATGCTTCTGCGGCGAAGTACATGGAGATGTATGACCGTCTGGTTGCGCAGGTTGAGGAAGCGCCGGCCGAGGTGCCCGAAAACCCTAATGAGGCCCCGGCCGCACCGGAAGCTCCTGTCGAAGCGCCGGTTGCAGAGGCTGCCCCGGTCGTAGAGGAAGCCCCTGCTGCAGAGCCCGCGCCCAAGAAGCGCGCGCCGCGCAAGAAGGCTGCCCCGAAGGCCGAAGAAGCGGTCGAGGCAAAGGAAGAAGCCCCCAAGAAGCGCGCGCCGCGCAAGAAGAAGACCGAGGAGGTCGCCGCTGAGGCTCCGGCCGAGGCGCCCAAGAAGCGTGCTCCGCGCAAGAAGAAGGCCGAAGAGACCGCTGCTGAAACTCCGGCTGAAGCGCCCAAGAAGCGCGCTCCGCGCAAAAAGAAGGAAACTCCGGCTGAGTAACGAATAAAAGCATATACTGCCCCGTCCGCGGGAAGCGGTCGGGGCAATATTTTTGATCGATCATCTTTAAAGGAGTCATTCATGAGGATTATTGCGCTCATCCGAAAACATGCCCTCTTGCTCGCGCTCGCCTGCGCGCTGCTAGGCCTGACCGCCGCACCCTATCTTGTTCCGGAAAACCCGGACAGCGAGGTATGGCGCAACGGCACGCTGGGTATCGCGCTGCTGCTTTTGAGTATATTTCCGCTGCGCGATGCCTTTGAAAAGGCCGAAGTGCGCCAACTGCTGTGCGGCCTGTGCATCGGTTTTTTATATGCTCTGGCGCTGAGCATCGGCGCAGAGCTGAGCGTGTATCAGGGGCTTCTACCCGGCATGGGCAGCATGATCCGCCGCATGGCCGTGCCATGCATGGCCACGCCGCTCTTGGGCGG
The DNA here is from genome assembly GCA_017545905.1 of Clostridia bacterium. Classification (GTDB taxonomy): domain Bacteria; phylum Bacillota; class Clostridia; order Christensenellales; family Aristaeellaceae; genus Ventricola. The sequence goes on from JAFWXL010000029.1 coordinate 1,306, forward strand.
GCTTGCTGCCAGGCTGATAATGGCCTGTCGGGTCCGTCAGCGGGAAAAAGCGTTTGCCATGCCCCTGTGGGGATACATGCTCATCATTCTGCTGTGCTGGCTCCCTCTGTTTCTTGCGCATTATCCAGCGATGCTCAATTACGATTTCAACACGGAGTACCGTCAGTTCTATTATCGCGAATGGGACGGCCGCCATCCCCTGCTTTACATCGTGCTGTGCTATGGCGTCTTTTCCATCGGCCGCCTGCTGGAACAGCCCACTTTCGCCATCGCGGTGGTCACGCTTATCCGCATGACCACATTCGCCGCCGCGCTGGCCTACAGCTGCACATTTGTCCAGAAGCGCCGCGCGCCGCTGTGGCTCCTTGCGCTGCTGACCGCCGCCTATGCGCTGCTGCCCATTTTCTCAGTGATGTCCGTGTCCACCGCGAAGGATACGCCTTTTGCCGCCGCCGTACTCACGCTGTCGCTGCTCGCATACGAAGCCATCGAAGACCCGCAGGCTTTCTTCGCCAGCCGCAGACGCATAGTTGCCTTTGTGCTGATGACCGTCCTCTCCTTCCATCTGCGCAAAAACGGTGCGGCGATTCTCCTGCTCTTTCCGGCGCTGCTGTTCGTCATGCGCGGCTGGCGTAAGCCCATGCTCAGGCTCTGCGCCGTGGGCACGGCTGCCTCGCTGCTGCTCGGCGCTGGTATGAACGCCGTATTCAAGCCGTTTGATCAGCCATCCTTCCAGCTATACAGTCTGCCTGCGCAGCAGCTGGTGCGCGCCTACAACAATGGCAATCTCAGCGAAGCGGACAGGGAAGAAATCCGCAGCTGGTACATCGATGATCTGGGGCTGACGCTGCGTCCGTACATCGCCGACTCCGCCAAAGGTTATATCAGGCAGGACCTCCTGCGCGAACATGCCGACGAATTCATGTCGCTCTGGGCGAGAATCGGCAGGCAATGCCCAAGAATTTACGCCGAAGCATTCCTGATGCTCAACACCGGATCCTGGTATCCCGACGATCTCACCCACTCTGTTATCTACGATTCGTCCTGGTGGCATATGGGCTATCTGCAAACGAACGAATATGATTTCAGCGAATACGGAGTCACCTTCACCAGCTTCCTGCCCAAGGTGAAGCTCTGGGTCGAGCGCATCTGCAGGGACAATACGTATCAGAAGCTTCCGCTGCTGTCTGTATTGCTTTGCACTGCAACGCCAGTCTGGGTGCTTGTGTTTGCAGGCGCCCTGCTGGTCTCGCGCAAACAGACAAAATATCTTGCTGCTTTTGCCGGTGTACTCGCGCTGTGGATCTCGTATCAGTTCGGTCCCTGCACGCTGCCGCGCTACATGCTGCCCCTGTTCTGCCTCGCGCCGGTCATGCTCATCTCTTCGCTGTATCTCAACGAACGGTAAGCCTGCCGGAAAAACGTCAATACTGACAATCGTTTTGCTATCTGAATATCAATTTTGCATGCCTATCCGATCAGGATAGGCTTTTTTCTTTCAAACGCAGCGTCACAATTGACAAAAATGCAATATTAAGATATACTCAATGCATTGCATGCTATAAGGAGGCTTTGCCCCATGGACATGAATATGATCGTCACCGCTGCATGCGCCAGCGTTGATGCGCACGCAGAAAATTATACAAGTCTCAGCGACACCATCTGGGATCATCCTGAGATGAACTTTCACGAGGATTATTCTGCAGGTGTGATCCGCAATGCGCTGCTTGATCACGGTTTTTCCCTCACGGACAATCTGGGCGGCATGCCCAATGCCTTCCGCGCCGAATACGGCAGCGGAAAACCCGTGATCGCCTATCTGGGTGAATTCGACGCGCTGAGCAGCCTGAGCCAGAAGGCCGGCTGCGCCGTGAAGGATCCCGTCACGCCGGGCGCGCCGGGGCATGGCTGCGGCCACAACCTGCTGGGCGTGGGCGCGCTGGGCGCGGCAATTGCTGTGAAGGAAATGATTGAGCGTGGAAAGCTGTCTGGCACGGTCGTCTATTTCGGCACGCCCGCCGAGGAAACCGGCAGCGCGAAGACATTCCTCGCCCGCGATGGATTCTTTGAGGGCGTTGACGCCATGCTCACCTGGCACCCGTGGGATTACACGGGCATCTGGCCGGGCGGTTCGCTGGCCAATGTGAAGATGATCTTCCGCTTCAAGGGGCAGAGCGCACACGCTGCCGGCAGCCCGGAGCTGGGCCGCAGCGCGCTGGATGCGCTGGAGCTGATGAACGTGGGCGTGCAGTTCCTGCGCGAGCATGTCCCGGAGGACACGCGCATACACTATGCGATCATAAATTCCGGCGGCGCGTCGCCCAATGTCGTGCAGGCCAACGCAGAGGCTGTATATCTGGTGCGTTCTCCCCGCCTTAGTGATCTGGAAGGGATCAAGCAGCGCGTGATCGACTGCGCGCGCGGCGCAGCGATCATGACAGGCACGGCCATGGAGATGGAATTTGTCAAGGGCTGCTCCAATATCCTGCCCAATACCACCATGGAAGAGCTGCTCGTCAAAACGATGCATGCAATCGGCGTGCCGCAGTACACCAAAGAGGAGCTTGAGCTGGCGCAATCCCTGCACGATGCGCTGGAATCACCGGAGAAGACGCTCGTGAAGATCTCCCGCCTGTGCGGCGCAAAGGAGCGTGCACAGGTGCTGGCCCATCAGGGCGAGCCGATCTATGCGTTCATCGCACCGCACACGCCTACAGATTCTCCGCTGATCACGGTATCGACCGATTCCGGCGACGCCAGCTGGTGCGCGCCCACGAGCCAGATCTCTGCCGCCGCATGGGCCGCCGATACGCCCGCGCACACCTGGCAGGTCGTCGCCATCGGCAAGAGCTCCATCGCCCACAAGGCCATGCTCTTCGCCGCCAAGGTGCTGGGCATCGCCGGCGCACAGCTGATGGCAGATGGCGATCTGCTCTGTGCAGCGCAGGAAGAGTTTGCTGCGCGCACGGCAGCTTCTCCCTATGTCTGCCCGATTCCCAAAGGAATTGAGCCGAAGTATTGATTGAATATTCATGCAATTTATTCGGATTATATTGCATAAGACTGCATATTCATGGTATAATCGGCATCAACCATTCACTTCCATACAGAAAAGAGGGACAATTCCATGGCCAATCACGAAACAAACGAAAAGCTCGACATGGGATTCATCAATAAAGCAAATATTCTCATCGAAGCGCTGCCCTATATTCAGCGCCTGTGGGGCAAAACCATCGTCATCAAATACGGCGGCAACGCGATGAAGAATCCGGAGCTGACGCACAAGATCCTCGAGGACGTGACGCTGCTCAAGTACGTGGGCATCAATCCGATCCTCGTGCATGGCGGCGGCCCGGAGATCAACAGCATGCTCAAGCGTGTCGGCGTGGAGAGCAGCTTCCACAACGGCCTGCGCATCACCGACGATGCGACGATGGAGATCGTGCAGATGGTGCTGGCGGGCAAACTGAACAAAAATATCGCCTCGGACATCGGCCGTCTGGGCGGCAAGGCGATCGGCCTGTGCGGCAAGGATGCCGAGCTGATCAAGGTGAAGAAAAAGCCGCCGCTGGCCGACGGCGTGGATCTGGGCCACGTGGGCGATATCGTATCGATCAACACAAAGCTGCTCAACGCCCTTTGCGCCGATGAATACATCCCCGTGATTTCTTCCGTCGGCACGGATGAAAACGGCCAGAGCTACAACATCAATGCCGACACCGCCGCCGCCGCCGTGGCAACCGCGCTCAAGGCGGAGAAACTGATCTTCCTGACGGACATTGACGGCGTGCGCAGCGATCCGGAGGACCCGGCTTCTCTGTTCGCCGTGCTCTCCACCGAGCAGGCAATGAACCTGATTGCCGACGGCACGATCTCCGGCGGCATGATCCCCAAGGTCACGGCCTGTGTGGACGCGATTGAAAAGGGCGTCAAGCGCGTCCACATCATCAACGGCACGATCCCGCATCCGATCCTGCTGGAAATCTTTACGGATAAAGGCATTGGAACCATGTTCGAGCGGGCAATGCCCGCCTCTGTCTGAGCTTCGCCTTTACGGGAAGCCCGCATAGTCGCGCAAGCGCTCCTTGCGGTTTCCGACGCTCCGCCTGCCTGTTTCGTCCACTGGACGCGGCAGGCTCCGGTCCTAACGGCATCATTCGGGCAGAAGGCCCTCTGATGCCTTACTCATCAGGTATTGCTGCTTAGGCATTTCTAAACCCCGTATTCTTCGCGCAGAGGGCGCTCGAATACTACCTGAATATTCTGGTTATAAGGAGGGCATCCCATGAAGCCCAAGATTTACATCGACGGACAGGAAGGCACGACGGGTCTGCGCATCTTTGAGCGCTTCGCCGGGCGTGATGACATCGAGATTCTCACGATCGATCCTGCGCTGCGCAAGGACGCGGACGAGCGCAAAAAGCTGATCAATGCCTCAGATATCACATTCCTGTGCCTTCCGGACGCGGCGGCGAAGGAAGCCGTCTCACTGGTTGAAAACGAGAATGTGCGCATCATCGACGCATCGACCGCGCACCGCGTGAACCCCGGCTGGGCCTATGGTTTCCCGGAGCTTTCTTCTGCGCATCGCGAAGCCATCGCTTGCGGCAAGCGCATCGCCAATCCCGGCTGCCATGCGACGGGCTTTGTCTCTCTGGTTCATCCGCTGGTTTCCGGCGGCGTGCTGCCGGCGCAGACCGCGCTGACCTGCTTCTCCCTGACCGGTTACAGCGGCGGCGGCAAGAAGATGATTGCGCAGTACGGCGATGAAAACCGCGACACCGCGCTGGATTCCCCGCGTATTTACGGTCTGACGCACATGCATAAGCATCTGCCGGAGATGCAGAAGGTCTGCGGTCTTGACAGCGCGCCGCTGTTCACGCCGATCGTGGCGGATTACTACGCAGGCATGCTGGTTTCCGTACCGCTGATGGCCAGCCAGCTCAGGGGCATCTCCTCCCTCGCCCAGCTGCATGAATGCTACGCCGACAGCTATGCCGGACAGAAGATGGTGAAGGTCATGCCGCTGTCTGCGCAGGCGGACGTCGGCGGCTTCCTCGCCTCCAACGGCTGCGCCGGATGGGACGGGCTGGAGATCTATGTCACCGGCAATGACGAGCGCATGATGGTCTGCGCGCGCTTTGATAACCTCGGCAAGGGCGCATCCGGCGCCGCCGTACAGTCCATGAATATCATGCTCGGCTGCGACGAAGCCACCGGCCTCAACCTCTAACCTTTCTTAAAATTACCGCGAAGCGGAGAAGGGGTTCGGGGACAATGTCCCCGAGCAGGTCTGGGCGGCAGCCCAGCGTCCCCAAACGCCCCATCATCATCAACCACGGAGGTCTCTTCCTATGAACCTTTCCGATATCAAATCTCTCGACAGCCAGTATTTCCTTCAGGTCTTCGGCGAGCGCGCGCCGGTGTGCTTTGTGCGCGGCGAGGGCGCCACGCTCTATGACCAGGACGGCAAGGCCTATACCGATCTGTTCGCGGGCATTGCGGTCAACTCGCTGGGCTATCATCACCCGGCAATCACCGATGCGATTATTTCGCAGGCCAACGCCGGCGTGCTGCATACATCCAATATCTACTACGTCCAGCCGCAGGCGGAGCTCGCTGCGCTGCTTTGCCGGCACACGTTTGCCGACCGCGTGTTCTTCTCCAATTCCGGCGCAGAAGCCAACGAAGGCGCAATGAAGCTGGCCTGCAAGTATTTCTATGCACAGGGCAGCAAGCGCTATAAGATCATCTCCGCTGATCATTCCTTCCATGGCCGCACGCTGGCAACTGTCGCGGCAACGGGCCATGACTACTATCAGGAGCCGTTCCGCGCGCTGCTGCCCAAGGGGTTCACGCAGGTGCCCTATAATGATCTGGATGCGCTCAAGGCCGCCATCGATGACGAAACTGCCGCGATCATGCTCGAGCCCATGCAGGGCGAGGGAGGCGTGACGCCGGCTAATCTCGAATACCTCAAGGCCGTGCGCGCGCTGTGCGATGAACTCGGCATCCTGCTGATCTTTGACGAGGTGCAAACCGGTGTATGCCGCACGGGCGCGCTGTACTGCTATCAGCTCTACGGCGTGGTCCCGGACATCATGACCAGCGCCAAGGGCCTTGGCTGCGGCTTCCCGATCGGCGCAATCCTCGCCAGTGAGAAAGTTGCCTCGAAGATCTCCAAGGGCGATCACGGCTCGACATTCGGCGGCAATACGTTTGCCTGCGCCGTGGCGCTTTCCGCCATGCGCTTTATGATCGAGAACGATTACAGTGCCGTCGCCAGGGAAAAGGGCGCGTATCTGATGGATGCGCTCAAGGCGATCAAGAGCGACAAGATTCTTGAGGTTCGCGGTCTGGGCATGCTCATCGGCATTCAGCTGCCGCAGGATTTCCCGGCCGGCAAGCTGATGGGCAAGATGCTCGCGCGCGGCTTTATCCCGGGCACGGCATCGGGCAATGTGCTGCGCCTTGCGCCGCCGCTGGTCATCTCCTATGAGGAGATGGATGCGTTCGTCGCAGCGCTGAAGGAAGAATTGGAATAAATGAGAAGAAGGAGTTGTCAAACTGACGCTTGACAACTCCTTTTGTATGTGCAGATCATTTTAAGAAGATACGTCAAACCGGCATGCTGCCGGCGGCATCCCCGGGAAGCCTGCATAGTCGCAATATACCATTGTTACTTGCAGTTTCCCATGCTCGCCCGTCTGTTTCGCCCGTCGGGCGCGGCAGGCTCCGATGCCGGCAAAGCATTGTAAATCTCACGCTTCGCCGCACGAGGCCGAATGTTTTCAGATGAACATAACAAACCGGCATGCTGCCGGCGGCATCACCGACAAAATGCCGTAAATCTTGAAGCTTTGCACACGAGGCCGATACTTTTCAAAAAGATTTACATAACAAAAAAATGCGGGTTGGAAAGTCCTTCCCGCATCTTTTTTCATTCTCAGGGCTTAGCCTGACACCCCTCATTCCGCTTACTTATTTCAGTTTATTCCAACGTAATCCAATACGCCCTCATTGGGAATCATGGATTCTTCATAGAGCTTTGCCTTGTCCTCCGGCACCTCGTATCCATACGAACCCGCATACTTTTCTACCGTGCTCATGCGATAAACGTACA
>JAFWXL010000030.1 GCA_017545905.1 Clostridia bacterium
ACTAGCTAATCGGACGCGAGCCCATCTCAAACCGGATTGCTCCTTTGACCTCTGTACCATGCGGTGCCGTGGTCTTACGCGGTATTAGCACATCTTTCGATGCGTTATCCCCCTGTTTGAGGCAGGTTGCTCACGCGTTACTCACCCGTCCGCCGCTGGGATTCGGAAGCAAGCTCCCTCCTCCCCGCTCGACTTGCATGTGTTAGGCACGCCGCCAGCGTTCGTCCTGAGCCAGGATCAAACTCTCGTGTTTGATTCTGTATCGAATCCTTGAAGTTTTACCTTCAAGGTTCAAAACTCATTTTCGAATTGACTGTCTTTGTACAACTGCGACTCGTGAAAATCGCAGTTCGCGTTCTTCTTGATTCTGTATCGTTTTCAAGGATCATGTCGTTCACTCAAGTGCGCTTTGCAAGTGCCTTGCTCGTGACGACTTGATGTATTATACACGCATACCACTTCCCTGTCAACACCTTTTTTCATCTTTTTTCAGATTTTTTTAATTTCTTTTTTCTCTGTGCCAATCATGCGCAATTGCGCAATCAACAGGTCGATGCTATAATGAAATTGTATCTGCATTTATTCAATATCCCAGTACCGAAAGGTGTGTTGCATATGGCCGTTGATCATTATCTCCATGCGCTGAAGAAGGCGCAGAAATACACCCACGCCCTCGCAGCCAGAGGCGAGGATGTCAGCCTGCCTGTACTCAGCGAAATCGTGCCCGAGCTCAATCGTCTCACGCAGGTTCCGCTCGGGCTGGTGCAGATCCCTCTGGATCAGATCGAAGGCACCGCCACACGCGGGCGTACCACTGCGTTCGCACGCAACTTCCTGCCCCTGCTGGACGCGACGTCCGAGTTTGCCTACAAATGGTACACGCTTTATGACGACGTTCTCGTCAACGGCCTTCGCGATCCGATCATTGCATTTGAATACTACAACCGCTTCTATATTATTGAGGGCAATAAGCGCGTAAGCGTTATGCGCACACTTGATGCGGTAAGCATCGAGGGCAACGTCACCCGCGTGCTGCCCGAGCCCGAGGATTCCGTGCGTTATCGCGTCTATCAGGAGTTCCTGCAGTTCTATGCAGACAGCAAAATCAACTTTATTCACTTCACGCATGAGGGAAGCTACATGCGCTTTTATACCGCACTCGGCAAAAATCCCGGAGAGAAATGGACTGCTGACGAAATCACTGATCTGCATTCCTGCTATCATCGTTTTGAGCAGGCTTACGGTCACCCGAAGAATCCGCTGTCCACCGCCGACGCTTTTCTCAAATACATCGAGATGTTCGGCTATGCCGAGAGCGTGGATTATACGCCCACACAGTTTACGCAGAAGATCGTCAAAATCTGGCCGGAGTTTGTCGTTGCGGCCGCAGGCAAACCCGCCGCGCTGCTCAATCAGCCCGCAGAAAAGCAGCCCACGCTGCTCAATTCCATGCTGCGCCGCGTACCCAATCCGCTGCGCTGCGCCTTCGTGTATAATCACAATCCGCTCGCGGGCGGCTGGACATACGGTCACGAGCTGGGCCGCAAGGCGCTGGAAAACACGTTCGGCTCCCGGGTTCAGACCACGACCCGCGAGAACGTGTCGCCGCAGGATGCTTCGCGCGTCATCGATGAGCTGGCGCGCGAGGGCTATCACGTGATCTTCACCGCCTCGCCCGTGCTGCTGGATGCCTGCATCAAGCAGTCCGTCGCGCACCCGGAGGTCAAGATCCTCAACTGCTCGCTGCTGGCCAGCTATCATAATGTACGCTCGTACTACCTGCGCATCTTTGAAGCGAAGTATATTCTTGGCGCCATCGCCGGCGCCATGAGCGAGAATGATCTCATCGGCTACATCGCCGACTATCCGATCTACGGCGTTCCCGCCTCAATCAATGCCTTTGCCCTCGGCGCACAGATGACCAATCCGCGTGCGCGCGTCTATCTCAAATGGTCCTCTCTGGTGGGCTCCTCTCCCGAGGACGAACTCGCTGCCTGCGGCGTTCACATCATCTCCAATCGCGACATCAGCGCGCCGCGCATGGAATCCCGTGAATTCGGCCTGTACCGCACTGAAAACGGCGCCATTCAGAATCTGGCCATGCCCGTGTGGAACTGGGAGAAGGTCTATGAGGGCATCGCCCGCAGCATCCTCTCCGGCGCATGGGAAGAGGACGCAAGCAGCCATTCCGACCGCGCGCTGAGCTACTTCATGGGCATGTCCACCGACGCAATCGACCTGATCTGCTCCAAGCGGCTGCCCCCGCGCGTGCGCCGTCTGGTCGATCTGCTGCACGAACGAATCCGCGCAGGCGCGTTCCTGCCGTTCGTCGGGCCAATCGCCGATCAGGTCGGCACGCAGCACGTCGCGCAGGACGTGGTGCTGACCCCCGAGGAGATCATCCGCATGGATTATCTGGTTGAAAACGTCGTCGGACGTATCCCCAGGATTGATGAGCTGAGCGACGTAGCCAAGGCGCTCGTCTCCATGCAGGGCGTGCGCACCCCGGAGGCTGCCGAAGGCAGGCAGGCGGGTGAGCCGGTATGAGGATCATGATACTGGCGGATCAGCCCGAGCCGACACTGTGGGAATTTCTCGACCGGCGCAAGCTCGAAGGTGTGGATCTGATCCTCTCCTGCGGCGATCTGCCGGCAAGCTATTTATCATTTCTCACCTGCTTCACCCATGCGCCGATCCTCTATGTGCACGGCAATCACGACGCGCGCTATGACCGAAATCCGCCCGAAGGATGCACCTGTATCGAAGATCAGATTTACGTGCACGAGGGCGTGCGCATCCTGGGTCTGGGCGGCAGCATGCGCTATCGCAAGGCGCCGCACATGTACACTGAGCGCGAAATGGTCAAGCGGGTGAAAAAACTGCGCTTCAAGCTCTGGCGGCGCAAGGGATTCGACATCCTTCTGGCCCATTCGCCCGCCTATCAGCTCGGCGACAGCGACGATCTGGCGCACACCGGCTTTCAGGTGTTCAACGAGCTCATCGATAAATACCATCCCAAGGCAATCGTGCATGGTCATGTGCACCAGAGCTACACGCATGAATTCAAGCGCATCCGCCAGCGCGGCAATACGCTTGCGATCAACGGATTCGGGTACTACATCTGGGATGTGGAGATTTGAGAGAATGCTTCTTGGGGATTTCATCCCCAAACCCTGACAAGGAACTTTATCTCCTCGCCCGACGCTCGTCGGTCAGGGCAGATCTGACAGCCCGCAGGGCTGTCATTCACTCCTGCCCCGGTTCGGCAAAGCCGAACCCCTTGACCCCATGTAAGCTTTGCGACAGTTTCAAGCGCGTTCAGGTCAGAAAGATTTCGATGCGCTCAAGCAGGCGGCAGCCCTGCCCGGCAGGCGACGTCACAGCCATCGCCGCATCGATCACAGCGGCATTGGGCAATACGCGGCGCACAAGCCCCGCCCGGTCGTCAAATCCTTCCCGCACGTGAAGGGGCGCAAAGCGCAGCGGCACAACAGCCTGATACGCCGACAGATCCGGCGCGGCATGCTCATCCTGCGTCCTCAGCCACAGGCGATCCGCCTGCGGATCAGAGGCGAGGCGCAGCGTCAGATAGCGCATAAGCGCTCCGGATACCGCAGCAGGCTGCGCCGGCTCTCCGTCTGTCTGCGCAGCCATGTGCAGCTCAAGCTGAATCACCCCGTCCGGCCAGACAAGCGCAAAGGCGCAGTTCTCTGGTTCAAGCCGCACAATCCTCCCTTCGCGCATCTCCAGCGCTGCCGTCAGCGGCGCCCCTTCCCCGAACGGAAAGAGCTGTATATACATCTCGGTGTTTTCCCCTGCCGGAAACGCCTGTCCCCCGCGCTCCATCGGCCCGCAGAACTGTCCATTCACATAAAGCAGTCCTTCCGTTCCGCTCTCAATCAGCAATGTATAGCGCATCTTCCCACCTCGCCCATCTATATGCGCCGGGCGGCGAAATCCATACATGCAAAGAGGTTCCCTCCCGTTTCTCCGGGAGGGAACCTCTTGTTTTCATGGAATCAGAAGGCGATCTCCAGCACGCCCTCAAGGCCCATCTTCGCAGAAACCTCGGCAGGCACCTGATGTGCCTCGCCGGCGGCAAGCGCTTCCATCACATCGCAGAAACACTGCTGCAGCGGCGCCTTGCCGGCGATATACGCCTCCACATTCTCCTGATCGCCCACAAAGGACTGCATCGCCTGCACATCCAGCGCCAGCGTCGCGCCCAGCAGATAGGACTGCAGCTTCGCTTTGTCCTTGCCGCCCAGCGTGCTCAGAATGCGGCCCGCAAACGCCGCACGGCCCAGACCGCTGACCGCGCACTCGCGTGCGCCGGCCTTGGCATACTCGGAATCATATTCACCGGCATCGACAAAGCTGTGGCCCACAGCCTCGGCGATGATCGTATGATGGGTAAGCGCGTCAAGCAGCTCGCCGGAAATTGAGGTCATGCAGCCGAGCATCCTGCCCTGCGCATCCATGGCGACAAACTTATTGTGCGTGCCCGGGAGCACGAACATCGCCGCGCCGCGCGGCTTAAGAAGCTTATACAGGCCGACAGCCTCGACCTCCTCGCCGCGCATCATATCCATGCCGGAGAAATTCTCCAGATCGACCGGACCGGCAAAATTGCGCACGCCAGGGATGAACGCGATCGGGAAGGGCGCGATATCCTCAAACACCTTCTCCTGCATCTTCCCGCGCAGCTCCGCCGCGCCGGCCGGCGCCGGCACATGCGGGATCTCCAGAAGACCCAGAGCGCTGGTGATCATGCCGGAAGCAACGCACTTTTCGACGTCTGCCATGGTATAGCCATTGCGGCCGAGCACGGTTTCCATGCTCTCGCGCAGCAGCATGCGCAGGCGGCCGTTATGACCGTCGATGGAGGTATGACGAACGCCGCCCTCCGCCTTGACGGCGTCGAGCTTCCGCTTGTTTTCATCCAGCAGGGTCACGCGCAGGTTGGTCGTGCCGCAGTCGACGACGAGGAAACATTTGCTCATTTTGCCGCCTCCCATGCCTTGATCGCATCGGTAAATTCCTTCGCACGCGTCTCAATCGCCGCATCGTCGCCGCTCTTGACGGCAGCGGAGAGCACCAGCGGGCCGCCCACGCCGAAGCCGCATACGCCGGCATTCAGATACTCATTCACGTTTTCCGGCTTCACGCCGCCCACAGCGCTCATCGGAATATGCTTCAGCGGGCCGCGGACAGCCTTGATATAGCCCAGACCCAGTTCGCCCGCCGGGAAGAGCTTGACGATATCTGCGCCCATGTCATATGCCGACACAATCTCAGTCGGGGTCAGCGCGCCGGGCATGGCCACCATGTCCAGCTCTCTGGCACGGCGGATGACCGCCTCGTTTACATTGGGAGAAATCATCAGGCAGGAGCCTGCTTCGTGCGCAGCCTCAACCTCTTCGATGGTCAGCGTCGTGCCGCAGCCCACCAGCACCTGATCGCCGAACTTCTCCACCGTGCGGCGGATCTTCTCGGCATTCGCCTTCACACAGTCCGGCTCGGCATGGTCAAACGTGAATTCCAGAATACGCACGCCGCCGCGCACAAGCGCGCCGACCACGCCGTCAATGCGGTCCATCGGCACGCCGCGGAGAATCGCGACGAGCTTTTCTTTTTTGATGCGCTCAAGAACCTGTTCATGCGTCATGGCAGTTCATCCTCTCGTTATCATTCATATTCCTGAGACGGCGCAGCACACCTCTCAGTCACGGCTTACGCCGTGCCATCTTCCCTTAAAAGGGGAGCTTTATTTGCAAATCCTCAAGCTCGCCCTTCAGGGAGAGCTGTCAGCGAAGCTGACTGAGAGGGCTTACGCGCACAGCGCCACAATCGCGTAAGCGTAAATGCGCGCGGCCTTGACATAATTGGCCACATCGATGCACTCGTTCGCCTGATGCGCCAGCTCCGGCTCGCCCGGGAACATCATGCCGAACGCCACGCCCTCCTTGAGGTGGCGGGCATAGGTGCCGCCGCCGATAGCAAAGGGCTTTGCCTGCGTGCCGGTGATGCCGTTGTAAACGGCCATCAGCCTGGTGACCAGCTCGCTGCTCTCCGGCACATGATGCGGATGGCTCGCATGGCACGGCTCCATCACAAGGCCCGCCGGAGCAAGGCGCTTGGCAACGGTGGAGGAGATGGTCTTATCATCAAAGAAGACCGGATAGCGACAGTCGAAGGTCACGGAGAGCTTTCCGTTTTCCACAAACAGCAGGCCGAGATTGATGGTCAGCGGGCCGGAAACATGGTCGCTGCCCGCAATGCCCAGATTCACACCGTATGCACCCTCGCCCGCAGCCTCGTCAAGCAGGCTGACCGGCGCGCCGCCGATGCCCAGCTTATTCAGCACAGCGACGAGCATCTTCGCAGCATTCTTGCCCTGATCCGGAGTGGACGCATGCGCCGGCACGCCAGTGACAACGATCTTCGTGTTACCGTCGACCAGCTCGGTCTCGATGGAGCAGTCCTCGTCCTCGATCTCGAAGGCGTCGGCTGCCTGTTCGCGCCAGTCGCCGGCGATCACAGCCACCGCTGTGCCCGGCACGACGTTCGGGCGGGTGCCGCTGGCGATGGAAATGAGGCGCTCGTCGGTCACCTCGCCGCAGAGCTTCATCTGCATGATGCCCTTTTCGGTGTTGATCAGCGGGAATTCGGCGTCCGGGCTGAAGCCCATATCCGGCAGGCCGATCTTCTCCTCATAGTATTCCAGATCCTGCATGCCGCACTCCTCGTCGCAGCCCAGGATCAGGCGGCACGGGCGTCTGAGCTCGATGCCAGCATCCAGAATCGCCTTCATCGCAAAGAGCGCCGCCACGCCCGGGCCCTTGTCGTCGCCCGTGCCGCGGCCATACATCTTGCCGTCCACAATTTCGCCGCCGTAGGGATCGTGATCCCAGCCATCGCCCTCAGGCACGACATCCAGATGCGCCAGCACCGCCAGCGGATCTGTACCCTCGCCAATCTCCGCATCACAGGCATAGCCGTCGATGTCGCGCGGCTTCATGCCAAGACGCGCGATATCCGCCATTGCCACATCCAGCGCACGGCGAACCTCCGCGCCGAAGGGCGCGTTGTCCGCGCTGCGCTCGGCACGCACGCTCGGCACGCGAATCCAGCGCTGCAGGGTTTCGATCATGTCGTTTTCCAGCGCGGCAAGCGCTGCATCGAGCTTCGGATTAGCCTTGAATTCCATCGGTAAATCCCCCTTATGTTAATCGTACTATAATTCCGTATAGGATACGTATGGGGACGCTGTCCCCATGCCCCTGCAAGGGATTTCATCCCTTGACCCTTCTTCACTGCGCGCATGCGCGCAGTGAAGGAAATAAGATTAACTTGCTTTAAACCGGCGCGAAGTGGACTGAAGCCTGCCGCCGCCAGTGGCGGAAGCAGGCAGGCGGAACGTCGGGAATCACAAGGAGCGCTTGCGCGACTATGCGAGTTCCCCGGGAGGGACAACGTCCCTCAAGCGGGTTTTAGGGCGGCAGCCCTAACGTTACCCCAGCACCTTCGCCATCGCCTCCAGCGCACGCTCGAGCTGCGCGCGCGGACAGGCGATATTCAGGCGGATGAAGCCGTCGCCTTCCTTGCCGAAGATCGTACCGTCGTTCACCTTGACATGCTGCGCAAGCAGCGCGTCGATCAGCTCCTTCTGGGGCATCCCAAGCGCGCGGCAGTCCAGCCACATGAGATACGTCGCCTCCAGCGGAGTCACCTTGATTTTCGGCATGTTTGCTTTGATGTATTCCACTGTAAAATCACGGTTGTCAACGAGATACGCCTTCAGGCCGTCAAGCCACGCGTCGCAGGATGTATAGGCCGCACGGGTCGCTGCAAGGGCAAATGCATTGCCGGAGCGTACGCCGCCGTTTTCCATTTCATTGGCAATCGCGCTGCGCATCGTCTCGTTCTTGCAGACGATGGCGCTCTGCTGCAGACCCGCAACATTGAATGTTTTGCTCGCCGCACAGAGCATCACCGCGCGCTCTGCCGCGCCGTCGATGGCCATGATGCTGTGGTGCTCGCCCGGGGCATAGACGAAGTCCGCATGGATCTCGTCGCACACCATCGGAACATTGTACTTCGCGCAGAGATCCAGCACGGCCTTGAGCTCTTCCTTGCTCCACGCACGGCCGCAGGGATTGTGCGGCGAACAGAAGAGCACCAGCTTCGCGCTGCCTGCGGCAAGCTTGCCCTCAATATCTGCCAGATCAAGCGTGAAACGGTTATTCCCATCCATGATCATCGAACTTTCGACGAGCGGATGCTCGTTACCCTTGACTGCTGCAAAGAACGGGCCGTAAACCGGCGTGGTGATCAGCACGCCGTCGCCCGGATTGGTCAGCGCGCGCACAGCAAGGCGCAGTCCGGTGACCACGCACGGGCTCATGAGCACATCTTCCGCGCTGAAATGCACGTTGTGGCGGCGCGCCCAGTAAGCGCTGAGCGCCTCGGCGTCCTTCTTTCCGGCGATGGTATAGCCCCAGGTATTCCATTCCAGCACCTTCGCCATTGCTTCCTTGATCGCCGGCGGAGAGGGAAAATCCATATCCGCTACCCACATAGGGATCATGTCCGGGTCGCCGGTGGCGGCAATCATGCCGTCCCATTTTTCGCAGTCGGTGCCTATGCGGCAAACGCCCGCGTCGAAATACGCTTTGTCAAACACCATGATTATGGCCTCCTTTATCCCTGAATCGGGATATCATTTGTCTTTAACCTGCCTGCACACAAACAGCGGCAGCACACAGATGAATGGATACAGATAGCGGCCCTGCATCACAGGACCCAGCAGATATGTGCCCCAAAGCAGCGCCGGCAAAAGCAACAGCATAAAGCGGTCATATCTGCCACTGTAAAGCTCAAAGAGCATGATCATCAGCAGAATCCAATAAATAAAGCCCGTATTGAACAGATAGCGGATCAGCGGAATATCGTCCGCACCGGTGCTGTAAATATGCTCATACATCCACGCGCGTATGCCTGCAAAGCGTCCCGGCTGCGTCATCGGCGGCTGGCCAAACGGCGCGGTCACCACGCCGGGCTGCAGTCCGGTTTCGATATACGGCTGTGCCACTTTGTATTGCGAATAGGGATACAGACTCGGCAGCGCCAGATTCAAAAATGCATCCAGATACACGCCCGGGCACTTTGACCCCACACTCAGCCACATCCGCGCCAGATCGTCCATGCGCTCCAGCACCAGCGCTTCATCCAAATAATTCTTCACCGGATCTGCCAGTGTCGGCTCATAGTGTTCATACAGCGGTTCAGGCGTATGGTAGAGCGCATCCACAAAAACAAGATCCATCAGTTCCTTTTCTTCCTGTGTGAAGCAGTCCGACCGCTCAAGGCGGGCACGGGAAAGCTGCTGAATCGGCACGGACATCATTTCGATTTTACTGCCGCTTCCGGCATGGGTCATGCGCTGCATGATGCCATTTGCTCCGATGCACAGGATCACCGCCAGCACGCAGCACAACGCCCGACGCAGATACACCCTGCCGCACACAAGCAGCAGCGCCGCCCAGACCACCAGCGCATAGATCATATTGTTGCGCAGCAGGCAGGCCAGCGTGCCCGCTGCAAGCCGCAGCGCACGGCGACCCTTACTCAGGCAGCCAAGGTTCGTCTCCTCAAAACACAGCGCAAAGAACAACGCAAAAAACGCAGCAAACAATCCGTCTTTGGTGCAATTAGCCGCAAACGCCATATGCGAGGGATAGAGGCCGAAAAATGCAGCACTGATCACCGCCGCCCGCTTTCCATACATCCTGCCTATAGAGGCACACACCTGTGAAAAGCACAACGCAGCGATTGTCAGGGTAATGACACTGTAGAGCGCAGCACACTTTTCAAACGAATCGAACACATTCACAAAAGACAGACACGCCCGGATCAGCAGCGTATGCACCAAAGGATGAAACATTTCATACTCATTGCGCGCAATCTGAAAAACCTGCCGCTGCGTATCATACATGAATGAGCCGGGATAATGGATCAGGAACATGGCGCCATAACAGAACAGCAAAAACGCAAAAACGCAAAACGTCAGCCTCGCCTGTCCGCCCCCCGGCTTTCCCCTCTCAAGGCACGGCATCCCATATACAAACAGCGCCCACAGCACACCCAGGGATACCGGCAGCGCCAGCGCAAAGCGCACAATCGCCTTTCCGGCGTCAACTGTTCCGACAGCATCTATCTGTGATCCCAGTGAAAACAGCAGCGCATAGATACACGCAGCCAAAATCAGCACTGCACGCCGCCTGATTCTGCCCGAAGCAGATTCGGTCATTTTTCTTTCCTCCGTATGCAGCTTAATCACGGATGCATTCGATAATCCAGTATCCGCCGTCGCGCTCGATGACTTCAGCTTTGCCATAGAGCTCTTTGAGGAACTTGAGCGCGCTGGGCGCGCCCTGCTGCTTGCGGATAACCAGATACAGCGCGCCGCCGGGCCTGAGATGCGCCTTTGCATCCTCAAACATCTTGTAGATGACTGCCTTGCCTGCGCGGATGGGCGGATTGGTGATCACCGCGTCAAACTCGCCCTCGATTTTCTCAAAGCCGTCGGAGAGGACCGCGGCGGCCTGCATATGGTTCTTCTCCACATTGGAAACAGCCAGCGCGAGCGCGCGCTCGTTGACGTCCGCCATGACGACCTCCGCCTTGGGGAAGCGCGCCAGCGTCATCACCGTCATCGCGCCCCAGCCGCAGCCCATATCCAGAACGCGGCCGGAAATCGTATCCGGCAGAGACCTGCACAAAAGTTCGCTGCCCGGATCGACATGCTGCTTGGAAAATACGCCCGCATCAGTGTCAAAGGCGAGCACACGGCCTGCGAACACCGTGCGGAAGGAGCGCGCTTCATGCTCGCTCGTGGGGGCGGAAGTGTAATAATGCTCAGGCATCGTTTGCCTCCTGTTCCAGCAATTCTGCTTCTTCATCCGTCATCTCACGCCACTGCCCTGGCTCCAGAGCCGGATCCAGTTTCAGCGCGCCAATCTGAAGCCGCTTCAGATACACCACCGGCGCACCGCGAGAGGCAAGCATACGTTTCACCTGATGATACTTGCCCTCGGAAACACGCACGCGCACCTCGCTTGTTTGCCCGTCTGTGCTCACGATCTCCAGCCCCGCAGGCCTGGCGTCGAATTCGCCGTCGCTGTCCTTGATATGCAGGCCCGCTGCAAAGGCGGCGATATCGCTTTCATCAAGCACGCCATCCACGCGCGCGAAGTATACCTTCGTCACGTCCTTTTTCGGCGAGATGATCCTGTGGGCCAGCTGTCCGTCGGATGTGATGATCAGCAGGCCTTCGGTATCCTTATCCAGTCGGCCTGCCGGCATGCAGTCCATCGCCGCATACAGGGGCGGCAGCAGATCCATAACGGTCTTCTGCCTTTTATCTCTGGCTGTAGTAAGCGTGCCCTGCGGCTTGTTCATCATCACGTGGCGAACCGCCTTGTATTCAAGCGCGCGTCCGTTCAGGCATACGCGTGCGTTTTCTGCATCCACCTGCATACCGCTGTCGCGGGCGGGTACGCCGTTTACCGTCACGCGCCCCGCGCGCACGTAATCCTTGGCCTGCGCACGCGTGCCCTCGCCCAGCATGGTCAGCAGCTTATCCAGCCGCATGGTATTCTTTGCAGCCATGTCGCCGCCTCCTTGCCGATGAACCCAATTCGTCTTTGTACATTATAGCGCACCGGTGCCTATTTTGCAATTTATTCATCCTGCTTAATCCGTTTATCTTTGCTCAGATATGATTCTTTTCCGTCAAACCATCCTTCATATTTCCCGCATTTTATTTCGGGACATTTTTTGATATTCGGGACATTTTTCGCCCACAAACTGATTATATGTTCTTTACTTTGATTAAAACGTCACATGAATTTGCTTTCCCTTTTGCGCAGTTTATGATATAATGCGTGTAAGTGGATAGGCGAAGCGGCGTAGCATGCTCAAGCCTGCCCAGTCGCTCGTACGCCAACTTTGGCGAGAAAACCCAATATCACAGGAGTGTGTTCACTATGATGAGGAAGAAGCAATGCGTTGCCATGCTGCTGGCTGGCGGCCAGGGCAGCCGTCTGGGCATCCTGACCAAGAATGTGGCCAAGCCGGCGGTCCCCTACGGCGGTAAGTATCGAATCATCGATTTCCCGCTCTCCAACTGCACCAATTCCGGTATCGACGTCGTGGGCGTTCTGACCCAGTATCGTCCGCTGGAGCTCAATGCCTATATCGGTTCCGGCTCCCCGTGGGATCTGGATCTGAGCAACGGCGGCGTCTACGTCCTGCCGCCGTATCACTCCGGCAAGACCGG
Source organism: Clostridia bacterium (assembly GCA_017545905.1). Classification (GTDB taxonomy): domain Bacteria; phylum Bacillota; class Clostridia; order Christensenellales; family Aristaeellaceae; genus Ventricola. The sequence goes on from JAFWXL010000030.1 coordinate 12,344, forward strand.
CGAATGGTACAAGGGCACGGCCAACGCGATCTATCAGAACATCCCGTTCATCGCGCAGTGGGATCCGGAGTACGTGCTCGTGCTCTCCGGCGACCACATCTACAAGATGGATTACAACGCCATGCTGCAGTCCCACATCCAGAACGGCGCGGATCTGACCATCGCCGTTCGCGAGGTGCCGTGGGCTGAGGCGCCGCGTTTCGGCATCCTCAACACCGACGCCAACAACCAGATTACCGAGTTCGAGGAGAAGCCGAAGAACCCGAAGAGCAACAAGGCTTCCATGGGCGTGTACATCTTCAACTGGAGCAAGATGCGCAAGTACCTGGAGCAGGACGAGCTCAACCCGAATTCCGAGAACGACTTCGGCAAGAACATCATCCCGGATATGCTCGCCGACGGCCAGAAGCTCTTCACCTACACCTTCGACGGCTACTGGAAGGACGTGGGCACCATCGAGTCTCTCTGGGAGGCCAACATGGACCTGCTGGAGATGCCCATGCCGATCGATCTGTACGATCCGCGCTGGCGCATCTACGCCCGTAACCCGGGCATGCCGCCGCACGCCGTTGCCGACGGTGCGAAGATCGTCAACTCCCTGATCACCGAGGGCTGCCAGGTCAAGGGCGTCATCAACCACAGCGTTCTGTTCGCAGGCGTCACGGTGGAAGCCGGCGCCGAGCTGACCGATGCAGTCATCATGCCGGGCGCGGTCATCGAGCGCGGCGCCATCGTCCGCAGGGCGATCGTCGGCGAGAACGCGCACATCTGCGCGGGCGCGGTCGTCGGTGAGGAAACCGGTCTGATCGCGGTCGTGGGCCCGAAGGCGGAAATCGCCTCCGGCGAAAAGGTTGCCGCCGGCGTTCAGATCGACGCCGATGCGCAGTAAGGAGGTACCCCAACATGAAAGACGTCATGGGTTTGATCTATACCAGCGAAAACGACGTTCATCTCGGTGAACTGACCAGCCAGCGCGCTGTGGCGGCGCTTCCGATCGCGGGCCGCTATCGCGTGATCGACTTCCAGCTCTCTTCCATGGTGCACACCGGCATCAAGAACGTCGGCATCATCACCCAGAAGAACTATCAGTCCCTGATGGACCACATCGGCTCCGGCCGTGAGTGGGATCTGCACGGCAAGGTCGGCCTGAACATCCTGCCGCCGTACCTGACCCGCGAGAACATGGGCGTTTACGCCGGTCTGGTTGACGCGCTCAACTCCAACCGCAATTTCCTGCGCCTGTCCACGCAGGAGTACATCGTCGTGACCAACAGCCACACGATCTACAACGCCGACTTCTCCGAGGCGATCGATCAGCACATCGCCTCCGGTGCGGACGTGACCATGATCTACTCCAAGAAGCTGACCACCACCGATGTGGAGAGCGCTTCCTACCTCACCGTCGCCGAGGACAAGACCATCACCAGTATGGAGATCGGCCCGATGGTGCCCAACACCGAGAACGCTTACCTGAAGGTGTTCATCACCAAGCGCGAGCTGCTGCGCCAGCTGGTCGAGCAGGCCTTCGCCAACGGCAAGCATGACTGGAGCCGCGACGTTCTTCAGCCGGCCATCAACGATAAGAGCCTCAAGATCATGGGCTATGAGTACACCGGCGCCGCCGCGCAGATCGACTCCATCCAGGCATACTTCAACTTCAACATGGAGCTGCAGAAGGATGAGTTCCGCCGCGAGCTGTTCCCGGTCAATCAGCCGATCTACACCAAGGTCCGCGACGATATGCCGGCCCGCTACAATGGCGAAGGCAAGGCTTCCAACTCCCTGATCGGCAACGGCTGCATCATCGAAGGCACCGTCATCAACTCCGTCCTCTTCCGCGGCGTCAAGGTCGCCAGGGGCGCTGTGGTGAAGAATTCTATCATCATGCAGGACGCGCAGATTCAGGAAGGCGCCGAGATTGATCACTGCATCCTCGACAAGAGCAGTGTCATCCGCCGCAACGGCCGCCTGATCGCGCCTGCCGCGTATCCGATCGTGATCGCCAAGAACGTCGTGATCTGACCGGCATGATGCCGGCTCCATGGCCTGTCAGGCCCTGCAAGCCGGCAGTCTGACGGCTGAAACCGATATTCTGAAACACGATTCATCATCAAACGTCAGCGGGACTGCACATCGGGAAAGCATCTTTCGTGTGCAGTTCCCTTTTTTCAAGGAGGATATTCCCAGATGAAGATTTTGTTTGCCGCATCCGAATGCGTGCCGTTTATCAAGACCGGCGGCCTGGCCGACGTTGTGGGCGCGCTCTCTCCGGTGCTCGCGCAGAAGGGCGTCGACGTGCGCGTCATGGTGCCGCTGTATGCGTCCATCCCGGAAAAGTGGACCTCCCAGATGAAGACCGAATGCGAGTTCGAGGTTGAGCTCGGCTGGCGCAAGCAGTACTGCGGCGTCAAGTCCCTGGAGTATCAGGGCGTAAAGTTCTACTTCGTGGACAATCAGTTCTACTTCGGCCGCAGCTACATCTACGGTCTGGGCGGCGACGAGTATGAGCGCTTCGGCTTCTTCAGCCGCGCGGTCATCGACGCCCTGCCGCACCTGAACTTCCAGCCGGACGTCATCCACTGCAACGACTGGCAGACCGGCATGGTTCCGGCCCTGCTGAAGATCCAGTACGCGCACTTCCCGTTCTATCAGAACATGAAGACCGTGTATACCATCCACAACCTGCAGTATCAGGGCGTGTTCCCGATCAAGGCCGTTCAGGATACCCTGGGCCTGGGCGATGACCTGTTCACCAGCGACAAGCTGGAGTGCTACGGCTGCGCGAACTACATGAAGGCCGGTCTGGTGTACGCTGACGAGCTGACCACCGTCTCTCCGAGCTATTCCGACGAGATCCAGACCGCGTTCTACGGCGAGCGCCTTGACGGCCTGCTGCGCGCGCGCAAGGAGCAGCTCTCCGGCATCCTTAACGGCATCGACATCGACGATTACGATCCGTCGAAGGATCCGATGATCTATGCGAACTACGATCCGTATCACCTTGGCGGCAAGGAATACTGCAAGCAGGAGCTGCAGAAGGAACTCGGCCTGAACGTCGATCCGAACGCGCCGGTTGTGGGCATCATTTCCCGCCTGTCCAACCAGAAAGGTCTGGATCTGATCGAGTGCGTCATCCGCGAGCTGATGGACACCGGCATCCAGCTGGTCGTGCTCGGCATGGGCGAGGCGAAGTACACCAACCTGTTCTCCTGGGCGGAGAGCGAGTATCCGGGCCGTCTGGCTGCGCGCTTTGCGATGAACCATCAGCTGGCGCACCGCATCTACGCCGGCTGCGATATGTTCCTCATGCCCAGCCAGTTCGAGCCGTGCGGCCTGTCCCAGATGATCGCCCTGCGCTATGGCTCCGTGCCGATCGTCCGCGAGACCGGCGGCCTGCGCGACACCGTGCTCTCCTACAACAAGTTCACCGACGAGGGCAACGGCTTCTCCTTCTTCAACTACAA
>JAFWXL010000031.1 GCA_017545905.1 Clostridia bacterium
ATGCCATCGATGATGCCGGTACCGAACTTCTCCGGATACTTGGACATCTTGTTTTCCATGGTGTAGCACAGGAAGGAAGCGATGGTCGCGCCGGCGCCCGGCAGAATGCCGACCACGGTGCCCACGACGGAGCAGCGCAGCATCGTCCACTTGATGGACCAGAGTTCCTTCAGGCTCGGCATCTTGGTATCGACCTTGCCGCCGGTGATGCCGTCTTCAGCAGTCATGCGCTTCTTCTTGGAGTTGGTCTGCTTGAGCACCTCGGTGACAGCGAACAGACCGATCAGCACCGGGATCATCTCGATGCCGGCCAGCAGCTGCTGGGAACCGAAGGTCAGGCGCTGCACGGCGTACATCTTGTCCTGGCCCACGCAGGCGAGCAGCAGACCGATGAGGCCGGAGATGATGGTGGTAAGGATGTGATCGCCGTCCAGGCAGGTCAGGATGGACAGACCCATGAAGGTGACGGCAAACAGGTCCGCCGGACCGAACTGCAGCGCAGCCTTGGTCAGCGGGCCGGAGAGCAGGAACATCGCCAGCGCGGAAACGAGACCGCCGATCGCAGAGGCCAGCAGCGCAACGCCCAGGGCCTTGCCGGCCTCGCCGCGCTGCGCCATCGGATAGCCGTCAAACGTCGTCGGCGCAGAGGACGGCACGCCCGGGATCTTGAAGAGGATCGCGGTGATGGAGCCGCCGGTGATGGAGGAGCAGTAGATCGCAACCAGGAAGACGATCGCCGGGATCGGCTCCATGGTGTAGGTGAAGGTCAGGCCCAGCGCAACGGCCATGGTCGCGGAAACGCCCGGCAGCGCGCCGAACACCGTACCAAGGACGATCGCGATACAGACCATGATGAACATGGACGGCTCGAAAACGACGCCAAAGCCCATCTTAAGAAGTTCCATAGTGCTCATGTATTCGTCGCCTCCTTAACCGAAGATGCCCTTGACGCCCGCCACGATGGACTCAAGGAAGAGCGCGAAATCGCGCAGGAAACCGATCGTGCCGCGCGGCAGGTTGACGCTCAGCATGCCGGAGAAGACGATATAGAGCACCAGCGCGATCAGCACGGAGGCGATCGCCAGGCGGCCCAGCTTCTTCTCGCCCAGCAGCGCGCCATAGGCAAAGAGCACCAGAACCGCAGTGACCACGAAGCCCAGGGTCTCCAGCACCAGAGACGCGGCAGTCAGGATGATGATGCCCAGGAACATCTTGCTCTTGAAGAAGCCCGGGATGGTGGAAACAAAGTACTTGAGGGTGAACTCTTCCTTGCCCTTGTTGCGCTTGATGATCTGGATGATGTTGATCACCAGGCAGATCAGCAGCAGAACGATGATGACCTTCGGCCAGGTATCCGGCTGGAAGGCATAGGGATTCTTCTGAACCTTGACGGGGACCGGGGCTTCCAGAACATGGGTGAAGTAGCTGTAGCCCAGGAACACGACAAGCAGAATGTTCATAATGAGCTCAAACATAATGCTTTAACTCCTTTGTGCGGATGTTTCTCTCTCTTTTTTGATAGAGAAAGAGGAGGCATATGCCCCCTCTTCCCTATTCAGGAGCGTTTAGAATGCGTTAAGCTTTCTAACCGACAATTACTGAAGCTCCGGATAGTCCTTGGTCAGGGTGCCCTGCTCGAGCATGTAGTCGCGCAGACCCTTCCACTCGGCCTCGGCGAACGCCGGCAGTTCCTCAGCGGTGGGAACCGTACGCTCGTCATACGCGGCCATCTTCAGGAACTCCTGCCATTCCGGACGGACGCGGGCTTCTTCGATGGCAGCAACCATCGCGTCGATAGCCTCCTGCGGGGTGCCCTTCTTGGCAAAGATGGCGCGCCACGGACCCATGTAGGACTCGATGCCCAGCTCGCCGGAGCACTGCATATCCGGGTAGATGCTCATGCGGTTCTCGCACAGCGCCAGCAGCGGAACGATGTCGCCGGACTCAACCAGACCCGCAACCTCGTCGGTGCCGGTGATGGCCAGGTCGCAGTGGCCGCCAACCAGAGCGGAGTTAACCTCGGAGCCGCCGGAGTACGGGGTCTCCAGGAGCATCATGTCGCCGATGGCCTGGCCCAGAGAAGCGCCGTCGACGCCGGTGGCGGTCAGCATGCCGACGGAAACCTCGAACGGATGGTCGTTGGCATAGGCAGCCAGCTCTTCCCAGTTGGCAACGCCGTACTTGTCCAGGCTCTTCTTGGAAGCCACGATGATGTTGATGGAGTGAACCAGAACGTCGATCGGCTGGAACTCTTCCTTAAAGCTCATGGAAGTGGTGCCGGCCATGTCCTGCATGAACAGGGACTGGGTGCCCAGCATGAAAGTGTAGCCGTCGGCCGGCTGCTTGTAGGTGTACTCGACGCCGTTGACGCCGGCAGCGCCTTCAACGTTCACGACGTTGACCGGCACGCCCAGGATCTCCTGGAGCAGGTTGGCCATCGGGCGCAGGGTGGAGTCAGCGCCGCCGCCGACGCCCCACGGGCAGACGATGTCGATCTTGCGCTCGAACTTGAATTCGGCGCTGGCGCAAGCGGCAACAGCCACGAGCATCACGATCGCGAGGACGAGACATACGAGCTTCTTCATAGTGTTAAGCCTCCCTTTTATTTTCCTAAGCCGTTTCTCCGCGGCTTAAGTTGCGGAAACCAAGCGCTAAGAAAACAAAATTTATCTATAAATTCCATTTCCTTGCACTTTTGTTAAGAACATGATAATATAAGATTACCCATAATGCAAATACCGTTTTATATATGTTTTTCATAATTTTGAAATTATGTGGTGGCATTCTTGTATGTCAGCGCAGCATTGCGTTCAGGGAGGTTGTTCCATTATGAACATGAAGCATATTCAGTACGTCCTGACCGTCCTTCGCGAGGGCTCGATCACCGGTGCCAGCAAAAAGCTCTATGTCTCCCAGCCCGCGCTCTCTCAGACCATCAAGCAAATTGAACAGGATCTCGGCGCGCAAATCTTTGATCGGACGACCGATCCCATTTCCCTGACCTATGCAGGGCAGAAGTATGTGGACGCCGCGCAGCAGATGCTGGATATTGACCGCAATCTGCGCGCGCATATTGCCGAGATGAAAGATGAAATCCACGGCAGAATCCGCGTGGGCATTTCCGTCCAGCGCGGTCTTCAGCTGCTTCCCTATGTCATTCCAGATTTTGCCCGGCGATATCCATTTGTCAAGGTTGAACTCGTTGAACACGGCAGCGACACGCTCGAGCGCATGACCTCCGAAGGTCAGTGCGATATCGCACTGGTCGCCACCAGCGAAAAACCCAATAAACTGAACTATGTACTCATTGAAAACGAACAGGTCGTGCTCATGGCTGCCCGTTCAACCAATCTCGCGCATCGTTTTGCTGCCGGAGAGCCTATTGAAATCACCGAAGCACAGAACGAAAAATTCGTCTCCATGCGCAGCGGCCACAGCGTGCGCGTCGTGCAGGACAGGCTCTTTGAGCACTACCACATCAATCCTACCATCCTGATGGAAACCAGCAACATGGAAGCAGGCAAGAACGTTGCAGCGCATGCCAATGCCGTCATGCTCATTCCTCAGGTCTATGTCACCAATTCGCGCGATCTTCAGTACCGTGTTCAGTGCCATCCAATCCTCAACAGCAACCATGAGCGTCATTTCTACCTCTGCTACCGAAAAGGGATGTACCTGACACGATATATGGAAGATTTCGCGCGCATCGTCTGCGATAAGCTGAACGTTCCGTTCAACCTGCCCGGTCAGCCCTAAGACCGTATTTTCTCAATGTGTCCATGCACCTGTCCAAAGACAGGCGCATGGACTTTTTTTGATGAAGCAAACTGTTGCACCGATTCGTACAGAATTACTTCTTCGCCTTCTTGATCATCGGCATGACGACCGGGGTCACCAGCATGATGATGATCGGTCCAAGGTAGGAATACGGGATCGCAAGGATCTGCGCAAACACCTTGGCAATGCCGATGGCAACGATAACCATCAGGATGTTGGTGACGATCATGGAAGCGAAGGTCGCAGACAGGTACTCCGGCTGGTTGGTCAGCAGCAGCGGTCCAAGCTGGACGCCCTTAAGCGTCAGCGCAGACATCATAACAGCCGCAGCATTGCCGCCCGGGATGCCCAAGGACAGCAGCGGAACCATCGCGCCGCCGGTCGCAGCATTGTTGGAAGCCTCGGAAGCCGCAATGCCATCGATGATGCCGGTACCGAACTTCTCCGGATACTTGGACATCTTGTTTTCCATGGTGTAGCACAGGAAGGAAGTGGACTGTTCCCGGTTCAAAAGACACGAAAATAAGAGCCTGTCGTAGAATAACACGGCATTACGCGGCCTAGCTCCGAATTTCAATCGGAGTGAGGCCGTCTTTTAAGTTAATGCGTTCGTAATTGTAGAAATGGATATATTCGGCAATCAGTTGTTCGACTTGTTGCTTGGTTGAGTAATGAGCCCTATACAGGCATTCGGATTTGAGAGTACCGAAGAAGTTTTCCATTGCAGCATTGTCGTAAGGACACTAAGGACTGGAGATAGACGGAGAAACGTGGTACTCTTGAGTCAGGTCAAAGTATGCTTTGGATGTGTATTGAGACCCCTGGTCGCTGTGGAGTGCGAGTCCACCAGCGACCTTTTCTTGTATTAAGGCATCTCTGACAGTGGATGTCACTAGCGAAGACGTCATATCATCGCCAATACGCCATGCCAATACAGTGCGTCCACACAAATCCAATACTGCGCACATATAAAGCATTCGACTTTGAAGGGGAATGTAGGTGATGTCTGTCACCCAGAACTGATTTGGCTTCTCCTGATGAAATTGTCTGTTAAGCAGATTCTTATACTGAAATGCGTCCTGTTTGTAATGCGTATATGGTCTCCTGCGCCGGATCTGTGAAAGAACATCCATCTTCCGCATAATCCGAAGAACTGCTTTAAGATTTGCTTTCTTGTTTTTTGTACGAGCCAGCCACCGTTTAACGCGTCTACAGCCATAGGTATAGTTGCACTTTTGCTGGCATTCCATAATCAGGTCTATCAGCCACTGATCTTTCGGAGTCTGCTGCTGCCGCTTTCTCCACGCATAATATCCACTTCGAGATACCTCAAATACTTTGCACATATCTCCAATATCGTATTTCCCACGGAAACGCTCGATAACCCGATACTTCACCTTCTCCCAGCTTCGGACAGAAAATTTCGCAGTAAATCCACAGTCATTCTCAACTGTACTAACTCATTATTCTGACGCGCCTCTTCGGTACCGGCGTCTTTCCTTGGCCTGCCTTTTGGCTGCGGCATATACCCTGCTTCGATCATACGCCTTTTTCGATTCTGACGGCTAGCCAGCTGTTTGATCTGTTTTTTACTCAGACCATAGCTTTCTCCAATTTGACGATTGGTCTCACCCTCTTCTTTTCTTCTGAATACTTCTTCTGCTAAATTCTCCATCTTCGTATATGCTCTTGGCATGACAAAACCTCCTGTTGTAGTTTCTCTTTCATTCTACAACAGGAGGTCTCTTATTTCATTGTCCGTTTAGTAGGATACAGTCCAGTCTGCCGGAGGTTTTTGTCTGCATGTGTATTCTGTTCCTGTTATTTGTGATAGAGGTTGTTCTTCTCGTACGTGGGTTCGCAGGTCACCTGCATGTTCAGCCGCTTGAATACGCCGTCATCGACCGAGGAGAGGATCACCGAGCAGTGGACGTCGCAGCCCTCGAGCGCGTCAATCTTCTGCATCGCCTTCATCGCATTGGGATCGCTGGCCGCGCTGATGGCCAGCGCGACGAGCATCTCGTCCGAATGCAGGCGCGGATTCTGGCTCTTCATGTAATCGGTTTTGAGCGTCTGGATCGTGGTGAGAACCTCCGGCGAAATCAGCTTGATTTCATCATCGATATCCGCAAGCGCCTTGAGCGCGTTGAGCAGCGCCGCTGATACCGGACCGAACAGGTCCGTCGTCTTGCCGGTGACGATACGCCCGTCTGCCAGTTCGATCGCCGCAGCGGGCTTTCCGGTCTTATCCGCAATGCCCAGCGCAGCCGGCACAACAGCGCGGTGCTCAGGCTCAATCTTCAGCGTGCTCATCAGCAGCTCGATCTTGCTGCGCTCCTCGCCGGAGGACAGGCCCTGACGAACCTGGCAGGCCGCCTTGAAATAGCGGCGCAGGATCTCCTGACAGGAAGCCTCTCGGCAGACCTCATCGTCGACAATCGAATTGCCCACCATATTCACGCCCATGTCCGTCGGGCTCTTGTAAGGGCATTCGCCATAGATGCGCTCAAAGATCGTGCGCAGCACCGGAAAGATCTCCACGTCGCGGTTGTAGTTGACCGTCGTTTCACCGTAGGCTTCCAGATGGAACGGATCGATCATGTTCACGTCGTTCAGATCCGCGGTCGCCGCTTCATAAGCGAGATTCACCGGATGCTTGAGCGGCAGATTCCAGATCGGGAACGTTTCAAACTTCGCATAACCCGCCTTCACGCCGCGCATATGCTCGTGATACAGCTGGGAAAGGCACACCGCCATCTTTCCGCTGCCCGGACCGGGCGCGGTGACCACGATCAGCGAGCGGTTGGTCTCCACATAATCGTTGCGGCCAAAGCCTTCTTCGCTGACGACCAGCTTGATATCGGACGGATAATTCGGAATATAGTAATGCCTGTAGACCTTCATGCCCAGCGCAGTCATTCTCTTTTCAAATGTGACCGCGGACGGCTGCTCGGCATACTGCGTAAGCACGATGGAGCCGACATACAGCCCGAAGCTGCGGAAGATATCGATCAGACGCATGACGTCCGTATCGTAGGTGATGCCCAGATCGCCGCGGCGCTTGTTCTTTTCGATGTCGCCCGCGCTGATGGCGATGACGATCTCCGCATGATCCTTGAGCTCCAGAAGCATCTTGATTTTGTTGTCCGGCTCGAATCCGGGCAGCACGCGCGACGCATGGTAATCGTCAAAGAGCTTGCCGCCAAACTCCAGATACAGTTTGCCGCCAAACTGCTCAATTCTCTCGCGGATGCGTTCAGACTGCAGACGAATATACTTCGCGCTGTCAAAGCCGATTCTCTTCATATGCTATCTCCCATTCTCTACAAACCGCTCAGCATGGAAAAAATACTGATCAAGTATAGCAAAACCTGCGCTTCTTTTCAAGATGCGCCGCCATATTTTAGCCGCGCGGCACACCCTGTATGCGTCCGGCATTCACCCCGCCGAACACGCGCAGATTCGGTGCGCAGCCGTCAAAGGCGAAGTCGGACACCCGCGTGGTCGCAGGCATTTTGACAAACGAAAGCCGCGTGCAGCCGAAGAACGCCATGCGCCCGACCGCTGCCGTTCCCCACGGCAGCGTCGCCTGCGTCAGGCTCTCGCAGCCGGCAAACGCGCTGTCGCCCACATACTCCAGCCCGCGCTCAAAGCTCACCGCCGTCAGGCTCCGGCAGCCGAAGAATGCACTCTCGCCGATACTTCGCACATTGGCGCCGATGTAAAGCTGATACAGCGTGCCGCAGGCAAAAAATGCCTTCGGCGCGATGGCCGTGATCCTTCTTCCGCATATTTCCGCCGGGATCTCAATGCGATCAGGCGCGCTCTGCCGCGGCCCGGTGACGATCAGCGTTCCGTCCTCCTGTTCTTCAAGGACCAGCTGCTCGTCTTCCTTCCAGCTCTGGGAATCGAATGCAATGCCGTTGAGCTTTGCATACTGCTGCGCCGGCGCGCCTTCCGCGCCGTACAGGCACAGCTGCCTGCCGCAGCCGAAGAATGCGCCGCTGCCGAAGGACGCAAGGCTGGACGGCACATCCACCCGGGCAAGGCTCGTGCATCGGGAGAAGCACGACGGACCCAGCGCCTGCACGCCCGGCTCGATGCGCACGCGCGCAAGGCCCGCGCAATTGGCAAATGCCAGCGTGCCCACGCGCGTCACTTCGCCGGGGATGATCATCTGTGCAAGATGCGCACAGCCGGTAAATGCCTTTTCTCCAATCTGCCTGAGGCTCTGTGGCAGCACCACGCGCCGCAGCGCCGTGCATCCCTCAAAGGCTTTGGGCGCAATCGCCGTAACCGGACACGCGCCCGCCTCAAACTGAATATCCAGATCGTCGGCCTGGGAATCCACACAGCGAACCACCGTCAGCGTGCCGTCGCCATTGTCGGCAAAATCCAGCACATGCCTGCCCACCATCGCAAAACCGGCCGGCGCGCGATATGCGCCGCGCATCTGCGCAGCAGACGCCGGCTGCGCCGCAGACTGCTGATCGCCGCACGTCATTTTCCGCAGCATCTCCTCGGAGATTGGCTTGAACGGCGTCGTATCGTCATGCCAGGGACGCGGCGAAACGGGCAGCACCGGCGCGTCAAGCGTCGCGCTGAAGCCATCCTGCGCCACCGTCTTTTCTTTTTCCGTATCCTGTCCGCGTCTGAATCTCCTGGTCAGCATGCTTTCCCCTCATCCTTCGAAATTTGTCACATTTGGATTTATTATAGCACCCGTCGCTTTTCAAATCAACGCATCGGCCGGATTTCGCATGTTTTCGTACTTTCTTCATTTCTTCCTCTTGACAATTCTTCCCGACCGAATTATCATGATGATATCAGTTTGATATCAATACCTGAAAGGAGACCTGCTTTATGAAAAACAATCCCATGGCCTCTGCTGTTCCGCAGGAGAAAACCGCACCGCATCGCAGCGGCTATTTCGGCCTGCTGATCAATCTCATTGGCATGATTTCCTCCATCTGCTGCATCATCTTTGGCGGCATCCGGCTGGACAGTGGCTTCTATCTCTACGGCGGCACCCTGCTGGGCGTCGGCATTGCGGGCGTTGTCGCCTTCTGCATCCTGCTGGCCGGCCTCAAGGTGCTTGCGCCGAATCAGGCCTATGTCTTCACGCTCTTTGGCAAATACTACGGTACGCTCAAAACGCCCGGCTTTTTCTATCTGAATCCCTTTGTGACTGCGAACGCGCCCGCTGTGATGAACGGCGCGGCGATCGGCGCTGTTCAGAAAAAGAATCCTGCCAACAGCACGGAAACCTCCATCTCTCTCAATCTGTCCAAAAAGATCTCGCTGAAAACCCGCACGCTGGACAATCACACCCAGAAGGTCAACGACGCCATGGGCAACCCGATCATCATCGGCTCCGTCGTCATCTGGCGCGTCGCCGATCCGACCGCAGCTGTCTTCGCCGTGGAGAACTTTGAGGAATACCTCTCCATCCAGTGCGATTCCACCATCCGCAACATCGCCCGCCTGTATCCCTACGATACGATGGAAGACGACGCGGACGAGAAGACGCTGCGCGGCTCGAGCAGCGAGGTCTCCGAGATCATGCAGCAGGAGCTTGCCCAGCGCGTGAAAGACGCGGGCATCGTCATCGAGGATGTGCGCATCACCACCCTCGCCTATTCCGACGAAATTGCCGCCGCCATGCTCCAGCGCCAGCAGGCGACCGCCATCATCGCCGCCCGACAGAAGATCGTCGAGGGCGCTGTCGGCATGGTGAAGATGGCCATCGACCAGCTGGGCGAGGAAGATGTCGTGGTGCTCGACGAGGAGCGCAAGGCTGCCATGGTCTCCAACCTGCTGGTGGTGCTGTGCGGCAATAAGGATGCGCAGCCCGTTGTCAACAGCTCCAGCATTTATTAACTTGGAGGTTCCCCATGAACGAGGAACAGCTTCAGCTGAAGGAAGAACAGCTCGCCGAGCGCATCAGGCGCATCGAAGCGCTCGAAGCGCAGGTCATCAAAAAGGAAAAGGCGCTCAAGGAAAAGGAAAAGGCGAAGAAGCAGGTGCTTCTGCGCCTTGCGCCATCCCTCTGGGACGAAATCGCCGCATGGGCCGAGGATGATTTCCGCTCCATCAACAGCCAGATTGAATACCTGCTGACCGAGGCCGTGCGCAGCCGCAGGAAAGGAAAGTGACGGACTTTGGCATGCATCTTCTTTTTCTCTATCCCGGCGCACGGGCATGTCAATCCCACGCTGGCGCTCGTGCGCGAGCTGACCGCGCGCAGGCACCGCGTGATCTACTATGAAACGGAGGAGTTCCGCGAAAAGATCGAAGCTGCCGGCGCAGAATTCGTCTCCATCGAGCCGTATATGCCGCCCGTTCCGGAGAATATCGACCGGATTGCCGGCAGGGACTTTGCCTCGCTGATTGAGATGGTGACCGATACAACGATCTCGCTGGATGAAAGAATCGCGCAGGATGTTGCGCAGCAAGAGCCAGATCTCATCATCGGCGATTCCGTGTGCTTCTGGGGAAAGCTGCTGGCAAAGAAACACGCTGTCCCCTTCATCTGCTCCACGACGACGTTCGCCTTCAACGAACGCTCGTCCGCCCGTATGAAGCCGCAGCTTCCAGAGATCCTGCGCATGGTTTTCGGCATGCCGCGCATCGAAAAGAGCATGCAGCGCCTGCGCGACCACGGATACGCCGCTGAGAGCTTTGTGGACGTGATCCAGAACGACGCAAAAACCGACACCATCGTCTATACCTCCCGCCTTTTCCAGCCGGAAAATGAAACCTTCGGCGCAAACTATGCATTCGTCGGTCCGTCGGTCATGGCGAAATATCCGCGCAAATCGCATGCAAAGCCGCTGGTGTATATTTCGCTGGGCACGGTGCTGCACAATGCGCCGCGATTCTATCGCAGCTGCATCCGTGCGCTCTGCGGCATGGACTGCGATGCGATCATCTCCGTCGGAGGAAAGGTCGATCCTTCTTCTCTGGGCGATATTCCCGCAAACGTTCAGATTTTTCCGCGCGTCAATCAGCTTGAGGTGCTCGCCAGCGCCGACGTGTTCCTCACGCACTGCGGCATGAATTCCGTATCCGAAAGCCTGCTCTGCGGCGTGCCGATGGTGCTCTTTCCCCAGCACAGCGAGCAGGAGGCCGTCTGTTCCCGCGCAGAAGAGCTTGGCGCTGGTCTGCGGCTGAAGCACGCGAACGTTCGCAGCATCCGCAGGGCACTGGAAGCCGTGCTCGCAGACAGCAGATACAAGGCTGCAGCAGAAGCTGTCGCAGAAGATTTTTCGTGCTGCGGCGGAGCGAAGGAAGCGGCGGATTTTATCGAGGAAAGAGTTTAACCAGCAAAAAACAGACTGACAGCAATGTCAGTCTGTTTGCTTAAAGCGGCCATTTCAGGATCGCAATTGTCGCCTTCGGCTCCTCTCCGATTCTTGCCATTTTATTACGCTCCGCGCATGGGAACGATGGGGATTGCATCCCCATACCCCTGCCTGGGGACATCCATCTCCTCGCTCGACGCTTGTCGGTCAGGGCAGCTCTGACAGCCCACAGGGCTGTCATTCACTCCTGCCCCAGTTCGGCAAGGCCGAACCCCAGACCCCTTCTTCGCTTCGCGCGGCTTAAAGATAGTTGGCGATGGATTCGTAGACTGTGCCGTCCAGCGCGGTCATGGTCTTCGCCGCCGTCATGGAATTGAGCACGGCTTCCTGTGTGCTCTCCGCGGCCGCGCGGAAGGCCAGCTCCAGCGTATGCTCGGTCAGAATCTGATGGCTGATCACGCGGTGCATGCCGCCATGGGGCACGCGGTTCGCCGTCGTGAAGCCGATCATCACGTCGCCGCTGCCGTGGCCGAAGTACGAGCCATTGCGCGCAAGGCCCACGGCGCAGCGCTTGAGAATGCGGCGCAGCTGCCTGTCGGAAACAGGCAGATCCGTCGCCAGCACCATCATGATCGAGCCGCGGTCCTGCGGCTCCTGCGCAGGCTGCGCATTCTGCTTTTCGATGATCTCGCGGCCCAGCGCACGCTCCATCACGTGCAGCTCCTCCAGCGTGCCGTGGTTGCTCTGCACCAGCACGCCCAGCGTATACGTCTTTCCTGCGATATCCAGCAGGCGGGAAGCCGAGCCGATACCGCCCTTGAGCTGATGGCAAACGGTACCCGCGCCGGCGCCGACGCAGCCCTCCTCAAAATCCTCGCAGAGGGCGTCAATCGCCGCCATGACATGCGCTTCATTCACAGGCCTGTCTGTGATCTCATTGAACGACGCGTCGTTGCACTCGCCCACAACCGGATTGATCGAGCGCATCGGGAACTTATCTGCCTCGCAGCGCTGTGCCATATACGCCACCAGCGCATCATGCACCTTGCCGACGTTGAGCGTATTGGTCAGCGCGATGGGCGTTTCCAGCGTGCCCAGCTCATCGACCTGCACAAGCCCCTGCGTCTTGCCAAAGCCATTGAGCACGAACGCCGCCGCCGTGAGCTTGTTTTTAAACATATTGTCCTCACACGGCATGATCACCGTCACGCCCGTGTGATGCATCTCGTCATGGATCGTCGCATGGCCCACACGTACGCCCGGCACATCCGTGATCTTATTGAGCCTTCCACGCGTCAGGCTGCCCACCTGCACGCCGTAATCTGCGATTCTCATCAGCCCTGTCCCTCCTGCTCGTCTGCCTGCGTCGCCCTGCGGATCATTTCAACCGCACTGCGCGCCGCCTCGCGTTCCTGCTCCGTCAGCCCCTCAAGCGCTGCCGCGCTCTCCGCATCCACGACGCGGTAAACCGTATCTTCATCTTCGCGCTGTCTGGCGATATACACCGGCGTGCAGTACATCTCGCCAATTGCCGTCCTGCGCGTCACGGGATCATAGCTCACGCTCACATGCGCGACCATACCCGCCGTATTCTGCGCCGTGGGCGCATCGGTAAGCAGATTGCCCAGCGAATAGCACACGACCGTCTCGTATTCCAGCCCGTCTGCGCGCGTGGTACGGATACGCTCCACGCCCTGCGCCACATTGGGATGCGTGCCCAGAATGATATCCGCGCCCGCAAGCGCCAGTTCTCCCGCAAGCCGCTTTACATTCACCGGCGTCTCGTCGATATTCTTTGTGCCCCAGTGCGGCAGCACAATCACGACATTCGCGCCGTTTACGCGCGCCTGCCGTACGTCCTCAATCATCTTCTGCTGATTCATCAGCGCCACGGCCCCGCGCCGGTCGCTCTTCGTCAGCTTGTCGCCGTCGTCGCTCAGGCCGTATGTATAGGCCAGAACCGCCACCTGCACGCCGCCGATGCGCATCATGGTCGCCCGGTCCGCGCTTTCATCCATCTGCACCCCGGCATAGGCGATGCCCCTTGTCGTCAGCTCGCTGACCGTCAGCTCAAGCCCTTCGTATCCCTTATCCAGCGCCCGCTCGGTTGCCAGCGCCAGCAGATCAACGCCGCTTGCGCGCAGCGCGTCCAGGATCTCCGGCGCGGTATTGTAGTTGTCAAAGCCCTTGTCCCGGCCGGCCGTGGTCGTCTCCAGCGTCGCAATGGCCAGATCTGCCCCGGACAGCGTATCGCCAAGACCGGCGAATACGGCATGAAAATCATACTGCGTACCTGTCAGCGCACTCTCGCGCACTGCCTTCGGCGCATAAATTGTCCCGGCTGCGGCGATGGTGATCGTCGAGGGTACCGGCATGGGCGTGGGCGTAACCGGCGGCGACGTCGGCACAGGCGTATCGTCCAGCCACAGATACGCAGGCACTGCCGTCGGCTCCGGAAGCTCGTAATCAAGCGATACGTCAAAGAGCCCCTGTTCGGAGAGCGAACGGATGAAGTCCCCGGTGCGCTCCTGCAGGTCATCCCCCACAAGAAGCACGAAAAAAAGGATGCAGCCGGCAATCACCAGCGCAGTCAGCAGCAGCATGAATATCGTGCCCGCGGATATCCCGCGTCTTCTGCGTCCGGCCATTGTCATCACCCATCCTTTCATTTTTACATTATAATCAAAAGCACATGGATTGTAAAGGCAGCCGTGATCCGACAGCGCCGCATACTGTTTTGTCGGCTCCACGTGATATTAAAAGCGGTCAGTACCGCTCCCGCTTCCGAACAGCTTGACAATCTCAAGTGATCCGGTGCTCGCTGCACGCTCGTGTTCGCAAATCCCTATAAGCTAAAAAAAGACACCCCGGCAAGCCGGGATGTCAGATGATCAAGAGATTAGCCCTGAACCGGAGCCGCCACCGGGCAGTTCTCGGCGCAAGCGCCGCAGTCGATGCAGGAATCAGCGTCGATCACGTACTTGCCTTCGCCCTCGGAGATGGCGCTAACCGGGCAATTGCCGGCGCAGACGCCGCAGGAGATGCAATCATCATTGATAACGTATGCCATAACAGTGTACCTCCAAATTTATTGTGGTTTTGTAGTGTGTTTATTCTATCACGAAGGTTTCCGGATTGCAAGACGTTTTGTCAATTTCCATCAATTTTCAAGGTCGGAAGCCTCCGCCGACTTGTTATATGCAACAAACATTTTAAATTACAGCAGATCTTCGACAGCGCTTTCTTCCACGATTTCCAGCACGTCTTCCACGGGCGCAGCCGGCTTGATTTCCGCCTGCGGCGCAGTCTGCACGGAATTTTCCGCCTGCGGACGCGGCGGCTTCATGCGCTTTTCCTCGCGCGGCTTTTCCCTGTATTCTGCCTTTTCGCCCTTTTCTTCCTGGTTTTCGCGGCGTTCTCCCTTGTCCGGCCGATCATTGTGCTTCTGCCTGGGGGCGCGCTCGCCCTTGTCCTGTCTGTCCGGCTTTTCGCGGCGCTCGCCCTTCTCGGACTTTTCGCCTCTGTCCGGCTTTTCGCGGCGCTCGCCCTTCTCGGGCTTTTCGCCCCTGTCCGGCTTTTCGCGGCGCTCTCCCTTCTCAGGCTTTTCGCCCCTGTCCGCTTTTTCAGCCTTCTCTGTCTTTTCCGGCTTTTCCTGCTTATCAGCCTTTTCGCGGCGTTCCTGCTTCTCCTGCGCAGGCGCGCCGTGCTGCTCCAGACGCTGGCAGTCGTCGATAGGATATTCGCGCAGCTCAAACGAATCCCCCACGGCAATGCGCACGCGCACGGTCTCCTCAAGCACGTTGATAGCATTGATCGTGCCCACGCCGTCCGGCGTGACGATCTCACGACCCACGCGCGGCATGCGCTTGCGGGTCGCCTCGTACTGATCCTGTTCGTACTTGAGACAGCACATCAGCCTGTCACACAGGCCGGAAATCTTGGTCGGATTGAGCGACAGATTCTGCTCCTTTGCCATCTTGATGGATACCGGCGTGAAATCGCCCAGGAACGTGCGGCAGCAGATCGATCTTCCGCACGGGCCGATGCCGCCGATCATCTTCGCCTCGTCGCGCACACCGATCTGGCGCAGCTCGATGCGGGTCTTGAATATACTGGCCAGATTCTTGACTAGCATGCGGAAGTCCACGCGGCCGTTCGCCGTAAAATAGAAGATAATCTTCGAATGGTCGAACGCGTATTCCACGTCCACCAGCTTCATCTCAAGGTTATGCTCGGCAATGCGCTCGATGGCAATGTCAAACGCTTCCTTTTCGTATTCCTCGTTGCGCTTCTGGGTGATCATATCCTGCTCGGTCGCGATGCGGATGATCGGCTTGAGCGGTGCAGGAATGTGCTCATCGGGCACCTCCAGAATGCCGGACATACACTCGCCCAGTTCCACGCCGCGCGCGGTTTCTGTGACAACATGCATGCCGTTGTGCAGATCCAGCCCCGCCGGATCAAAATCATAAAGCTTGCTGGCGCGCTTGAAGCGCACCCTGATTACCATGGCCATCTGGCATATTCCTCCGATATTTTCAGCAGGACGCTTTCAAACGCAGAAGCAAAGGATACATTGCTGGCAAGCATCATGCGCGCTCTGGTAATCTTGGCAGCGAGCGCGAGTGCGCCCGAAAGCGGAACTGTACGCGCATAGCTTCTCGCCTGCTGCGCATAGCAGCCCTCCTCCATGGACGCTTTGCCGGCCATTTCGAGCATGATATCCCGTACGGCCGTCTCCAGCAGATCCATCACCAGTTTCTGGCGTTCCTTATCGTCCTTGTAAAGATTGACAACAGAAAGCACATCGCTGCTGCGATGCACGGAAAACACGTCGCCCGTCACCTTTTCCATCAGTGCAAGGCGTTCTTCATCGATGGCAAGCGCCTGTCCCACGCAGCCCTCCGCCATATGCGCGCGCCGTCTCGCGTCCTGCGCAGAAAGTCCCAGCGCGATCAGCCGCCTTTCGCAGTCCTGCTGGCTCAGCGGATGAAAGCGGATCACGCGGCAGCGCGATACGATCGTGGGCAGCAGCGCGCCCGGCTGCTCGGTGATGAGGAAAAACACCGTGTCCTGCGGCGGCTCTTCCAGCGTCTTGAGCAGGCAATTCTGCGCGGCGGGCGTCATGCGTTCAGCCTCGGGAAAGACAAGCGCCTTGGCAGCCGCCTCAAAGGACTTGACGCCGACCTCGGCGAGCACGTCGCGAAGCACGCTGACGCCAATAGTCTGTTTGCTCTTTTCCGGCAGCACGGTATGCACGTCCGGGTGCGTATCGCTAAGAATCCGCCGGCACGGGCCGCACTGCCCGCAGGGCTTATCCCCCTCGCCGCGGCACAGGGCTGCCATTGCGCACAGCCGTGCAACAGAGCGTTTGCCTGTTCCCCGGGGACCGCACAGCAGATACGCATGAACAAAGGCATGGGACGAAAAATCCGCCTTCAGCTGCCCGATATGCGCGCTCTGCCCCTTAAAATCCTCAAACGAAAGCATATTACACCTTCAGGAACTGGCTGACCTCCAGCACAAAGATGGTCGCGCCGCCGACAGTCACGCGGATCGGATACGGCACAAACACGCCGCCGGCTGCGCTGGAGCCCATGGGCGCCGTGGACGCCGTGATCTGCTCCCGGCTCTTGCAGATCTTCTCGATGATGCCCAGCGCGCTGTCGAGCTTGTCATCCTCCACGCCGCTGATGAGCGTGGTATTGCCTGCGCGCAGGAATCCGCCGGTGGTCGCCAGCTTTGTGACGCCGAATCCATTATCCATCAGGGCGGTAACCACACGTCCGGAATCCTCGTCCTGAACGATTGCCACAATCAGTTTCATATCTATTTCCTCCATTTCAATTTACGCATATGCGCATGGAAGTACCGCTGCGCCCGACCGGCGCAGATGGGTCTGAGTATATTATACAGGATGCCATGAAAAAAAGCTAGTGCATCGTCGCGCGTGATCATGAAGATGAATCGGGAGACTGCGAGCCCGCCAGCTCTCTCCTTCGCTTTGCTGCAACCGAAAGGCCGAACGCTTTCCCCCTATGCAAAAACGCCGCTTGAGCAAGCGGCGTTTTCTGGATTCTCAATTCGTACGGTCATCAGCGCATAAAATGCGCCAGCAGCGTCAGCGCCAGCAGATCTGCGCAGCCGCCGGGGCTGACGCGCGCTTCGCTCATCCGTTCATCCCATACGGCAAGCGTCTTTTTGACCGCTTCCATTTCCGCGCAGATTGTCCCGGCCGCGATCGCCGATTGAATCCGGCCATCCAGCTGCCGTGCCTGTGCGCTCAGCGCCTGAGCGGCCTCCATGCCGCCGCGCCGGATCACGTTGGTATCCTCCGTGCAGGCCATCAGGGCCGTCAGCACGCACAGGCCTGCATCATTCAGGTTCAGTCCGGCCTCAAGCGCAGCCTCAAGCCGCGCCAGCGCATATTTCCGGGCGGACGGATAGCCGCCGGCCGCCTCCGCACGCACGCCGCCCACGCCGCATGCGGCATAGATCTCCCCGCCGAACGTCGTCGTCTGACCGCCGGAAAGCGCTGCAAGCTCCTCCTGCATCCGTGCGCAGGTCATTTCGCCGCAGCGCGTAAGCGCCGCCTGCACATCGCTGCCCTCGCCGTCAAAGACCATGCCAAGCGCCGCGCAGTAAATGCCCAGTGAAAAGATCGCGCCCTTGTGCGTGTTCACGGCGCCGGTCGCGCGCATCATCTGCCTTTCAGCAAGCAGCCCCGGCGTGCGCAGCGCATCAAAACAGGCCTGCGGGTTCTTCCCGCGGAAATCAAGGCCGGTGCGCGCGCAGGTTTCGAAATAGCCGCGAAGCGCGCAGGCGCTGTCTATAAATGTAAAGATATCCATGTCATCATGCGCGCCGGCATTCTGTCTATCCACAAGACCCGGCTTGGGCGTGATAGCCACCTCATAGAGCAGCGCACGCTGCGCCTGCTGCGCTGCCCTTTCAGCAAACTCCGATGCAAAATGCGCGCCGATGATCTCATGCGTCCTTGCAAACAGCTCCGCCGCCGTGTGCGTGCGGCTGCGCGCGCATACCGGCGCATCCTGACCGCACAGCAGGCATTTCCTTGGCGGCAGGCCGATCTGTGTCCGGGATATCTTGTTTCCATCGGCTCCGATGACGTCGATATCCAGCAGACGCCCCATTGCGCAGCCGTCCTCCAGCAGGCAAAGCCTGCGTTTGCTCTCCCGGGCGTCGCCGCTGAACACAAACACGGCCTCCGGGCCGGTCTTCTCGTGGATATCCGCCTCAAAGAGTATCTTCGACCCGGCGAGCACCGCGTGAATCTGCGCCATGCCCCACGCAAAGGCGCGCTCAATTGCGGGCGTGGTTTTCACCGCGCCCGCCACGTTCATCGTCAGGCAGACAAGCGCTGCGCCCGGATAGCGCGCCAGCATCGCCTGCTGCATGAAAAAACGCGCCTCGCGCGCCTGCATCATATCCGGAACCGTCACCTCGATATATTCGCTCATCGCCCGATCTCCCGTCTGTATTCTCTGCGCATCATTGTATCAGAATCCGCAGCCGGGCGCAAGGCAGGCTTTTATGATGCGCCATATAATCAAAATTGGATGCGCGCTTGGTATGCTTTCATGTTATAATGTATATTGAATTTGTTTGACCATCAGGAGGCCGTCATGAGCGAATACTTTGCATGTGCCATTTCCCCCTCGAACCGCCGCCACCAGCAGCAGATGGATGCGCTGCTGGAACGCGAGGGCATTATGCGCGATAAAAACCTCACCTATTCTGCCGGCATCTTCGACGACTGCGGGCAGATGATCGCCACCGGCTCAATCTTCGAAAACACGCTGCGCTGCATGGCCGTCTCCAGTGACCATCAGGGCGAGGGTCTGATGGCGGATATCGTCGCGCATCTGGTCGAGGTGCAGATGCAGCGCGGCAATTCGCATCTTTTCCTGTATACCAAGTGCGACAGCGCGAAGTTCTTCGGCCCCTGCGGCTTTTATGAGATTGCCCGCGTGGACGGCAGGCTCGTCTTTATGGAAAACCGCCGCGACGGCTTTGACCGCTATGTGAAGCAGCTCCTCCAGCAAATGCCCGAAGGCAGCATCGAAAAGCCGGGTGCAGCGCTGGTGATGAACTGCAATCCCTTCACCAACGGTCACGCCTATCTGCTTGAGCAGGCAGCAAAAAGCAACGAGCGCGTCGTGCTCTTTGTCCTCAGCGAGGACAAGAGCCTCGTTCCCTTCAGGGACCGCCTTGCCATGGTCAGGGCTGCCGCCGCAAAATACGACAACGTAACCGTCGTCACCTCCGGCAGCTACATGATCTCCTCGGCGACCTTCCCGTCCTATTTCCTCAAGGACGATGCGCTGGTCACCCGCACACATGCGGATCTGGACGCCACGCTCTTCACCCGCATTGCCAAGGCGCTCAACCTCACCTGCCGCTATGTCGGCGAAGAGCCATTCTCCGCGGCGACCAGTTCCTATAACGAAGCGCTCGCCTCTGTTCTGCCGGCGCACGGCGTTGAACTGCGCGTCATTCCGCGCAAGGAAGAGGCCGGCACCGCCATCAGCGCCTCTCATGTACGTCAGCTGATCCACGACGGCAGAATCGAAGAAATCCGCGCGCTTGTGCCCGATACCACCTACGCCTATCTCACCGGCCCCGAGGGCGCGCAGGCCGTCGCGCGCATCAAGGCGAGCGGCAACGTCATTCATCACTAAGGGGTTACGCCGGGGCCGCCGCCCCGGACCCCTTCTTCGCTTCGCGGCTGCTTCAGGCAGCTCTTGTGTTGGGAGAGATACATATGATTATCGATACGATGGAGCGCATTGCGCTTTACGAGGGCATTCTGCCCCATGCCAAGGAAATTGCTGCGCTGTGGCAGGCGCGCTCTGCCGAGGGCGCGTCTGTGGAGATCCGCGACAAGCGTTATAACACCAAGCCCGACGAAAAGCGCCGCTATGAGGTTCACGCCCACACGGTCGATCTGATGATCGGCTTTGAGGGCTGCGAGGTCATTCATATCTGCGATCAGGCGGATCTTGAACCGGCAGAGCCGCTTCCAAATGGCGCCGACGGCATGAAGATGAACGGCGCGCCGCAGGGGCATGCCGTCAGGCTTCTCCCCGGCACGTTTGCGGCGATCTATCCGGGCGAAGCGCACATGGTCGGCGGTCAGGCCGTTCCCGGCTGCGCCGCGCCGCTGCACAAATGGGTCGTCAAGCTTCCTCT
Organism: Clostridia bacterium; assembly: GCA_017545905.1. Lineage (GTDB taxonomy): Bacteria > Bacillota > Clostridia > Christensenellales > Aristaeellaceae > Ventricola. The sequence goes on from JAFWXL010000031.1 coordinate 20,295, forward strand.
TGACAGGCCGTAAAAAGCATGCTATCGTTGTCCCCGTTGTTTTCATCACTGTTGAGGATTCATCATGTCTCTGCATACCCTGATTTTCTTTTCATTCCTGTGCGCCGGCGTGTATTATCTGACCCCCGGCCGCTTCAAATGGATGATTCTGCTGCTCGTCAGCTATTTCTATTATGCCTGGTGCGGCGTGGGTGCGCTGCCGTTCATGCTGCTGACCACGCTGTCCACATGGGCAGGCGCGCTGGTCATCGGGCACATCGGCGAAAAGAGCAAAGCCGAGCTCAAGGCCCGCAAGGCTGAGCTGGACGCTGCCGGCAAAAAAGCGCTCAAAGCGCAGGCGAAGTCGCGCCAGCGCATCGTCTTCTGGGCGGTGCTGCTGCTCAATTTCGGCGTGCTGGCACTGGTCAAATACACGTCTCCCGTGCTGGAGATGCTGGGCCGGCAGCCGCTTGATCTGCTTTTGCCGCTGGGCATTTCGTTTTATACGTTCCAGTCGATGGGCTATCTCATCGACGTCTCCAACGGCAAATACGCGCCCGAACGAAATCCTGCAAAGTTCGCGCTGTTTGTCTCCTTCTTCCCGCAGCTCATTCAGGGCCCGATTGCAAGGCATGACCAGCTGGCCCATCAGCTCACCGAGCCGCGCCGCTTTGAATTTGACAGCATCACGCGCGGCGCGCTGCTGATCCTCTGGGGTTTTTTCAAGAAGAAGGTGATCGCCGACCGCGCGCTGCCGCTGGTCAGCGCCGTGTTTGACGGGCATGAGCCCTACGGCGGCGCAGTGATCGTCATCGCCGTGCTCTTCTACTCCCTGCAGCAATACTGCGATTTCTCCGGCGGCATCGATCTGGTCACGGGCATTGCCGAGCTCTTCGGTATTCGTCTTGCGCCCAACTTCCGCCAGCCGTATTTCTCCATATCGCTGGGCGATTTCTGGCGCAGATGGCATATCTCGCTGGGCGCATGGATGCGCGACTACGTATTCTATCCCTTCGCGCTGACCAGACCTGTCAGCCGCCTGTCCAAGGCAGCCAAGGCGCGCTTCGGCGCAGATTTCGGCCGCGCGCTGCCGGCGGCGCTGGGCAATATTCTGGTGTTTCTGCTGGTGGGCATCTGGCACGGTCTTTCTGCGAACTACGTGCTCTGGGGCCTGTACAACGGCCTGATTCTGGCCATAAGCGCGCTGCTGGAGCCGCTTTACAAGCGGACAAACGAACGCCTCGGCAGGCGCATCGTCGATTCCCGCGCATTCTACGTATTCAGAATCCTGCGCACGTTTGTCATCGTGAACATCGGCTGGTATTTTGACCGTGCGCTGCGCGGCATGGACGCCTTTGCCATGCTCGGCAAGACGCTCTTTGCCCCGATGACCGTGCAGCTGACCGACGGCACGCTGCTTGCCCTCGGCCTGACGGCGTTTGATTTCACCATCCTCGCATGGGCGACGCTGCTGCTGATGATCGTATCTGTGCTCAAGGAGCGCGGCATGCATGTGCGCGAGCGCGTGCTCCAGCTGCCGGTGGTTCCGCGTGTCATCCTGCTCTATGCCTTTATGTATTTCACGCTGGCGCATTACGCCGGCGCAGGCACTTCCGGATTCATGTATGCTATTTTCTAAGGGAGGAAAGCTGTGAAAAAACATCCGAATATCCGGCGCTTCCTCGCGCTCGTCCTCTTCTTTCTGGGCTTTGCGCTCCTGATCGCCTTTGGCAATATGCATCTCATCCAGACGGACACCGTCGCCCGGATGACCATTTACGAAATGCAGCAGCGCGATGACATCGAACTGGCGCTGGTCGGCTCTTCGATCGTGCGCGATCACTTCAATGCGCAGCTCATCACCGAGCAAACGGGACTGGAAACCTTCTGCGCGTCCATCCCCACGGCATCCACACCCACATCCATCGCGCTGGTCAAGGAGCTGCTTCGCACCAACTCGCCCGAATGGATCGTTCTGGTCACTGAGCCGTACAACTTCCAGACCGTCAAGGAATCCACAGAGGCCTTCTACAAGCTCGCGCCTTATCTCTCCGATCCCGCCAATCTGCTGGACTACTATCTGCGCACCGCCAGAGATGACAACGCCTATCTGGAGCGTCTGCTGCCGCTGCGCGGCTTTGGCGCGCAGTCCATGCGTGATGTGCTCAAGACGGTTTCACTGCGTTATTTCCCTGAGGCCGCCTATGCGCGCCTGAAGCCGGACATGGATCCCACGGTCGACTATCAGGGCAGCGGCTTCCTGCGCCACGAAACCGACTACCGCGCAGATGCAGAATTCAGAACTGTGATCCGCGAGCATTCCGACTATTATTACTACATCTTCGATCGTTCCAAGCAGCAGATTCTGGAGCTCAAGCAGCTCTGCGAGGATCACGGCGCAAAGTTCCTGATTATCGCCTATCCCAATCATGTCGCGCATTCTCTGGCAGAACCAAATTTCGCCCCGTACAATGACGATCTGATGCGCTTCAGCCGTGAAACCGGTATTCCCTGCTACAATTTCTCCTTTGCCAAGCCTGAACTCATGCCCGATCTGCGCGGCTATTTCTACGATCTGTATCACATGGTCGGCGAGGGCGCGGACATTCTCAGCAGCACATTCTGCGACGTATTCAATGCCCACAGGCGCGGCGAGGATCTGAGCGATCTGTTCTATTACAATACATGGAACCTCCATGAAGCAATCGATTTCATCACCAACACATGGGCCGTGCAGTTTGATCCCGACGAGGAATGGGACAAGGCGCTGATTTACCATAAAGAGGCACAGATCCGCGCGCTCGCCGGAGAAAGCGACGTCTTCCTCTTCGACTGCAACCGCGGCATGCATGTCGTGCCTCAGTACCGCTTTGTCATCCGCCATGAGGACGGCACGGAAACGCTGCTGCAGGATTACTCAGCCGATGCATACTATACCTGCGAGCCCGGCGCCCTGAGCGGCAAGACGCTGCGCCTGTACGCACGCGTACAGGGCCAGGAAAACCCAGAGGAACACTGGTATGACCTGGTCGCCGAATAATCCTCCCTTGATTGCCCGAATGTAATGCTGTATAATATAGGGTGTAGACGTATGTCTGCACCCTTTTATTCTATCTGCCTGTCAGGAGAACAGCAATGAAATACCTGATTCTGGATTATCTGGAGGCCACCTGTGCGCGCCTGCCGGAAAAGATCGCCTTTACCGACGCCGATTCCTCCATCGCCTTCAGCGATCTGGTGCGTCTTTCCCGTGCCGTCGGCTCTGCGCTGTGCAGATATGTCGCCCCGCGAACAACCGTCGGCTTCTACATGGACAAATCCGTGCAGACCGTCGCCGGCTTCTTCGGCGCCGTCTATGCCGGCTGCGCCTATTCTCTGCTGAATCTGCGCCACCCCGCCGTGCGCATCCGCGCGATCCTCGATACGCTTGCCTGCCCCGTTGTCATCACCGACAGGGCGCATGCGCAGGCGCTGCGCGGGATGGACGTGCCGGGCGAGATTCTGATCCTTGAGGATCTGCTCGAAAGCGAAATCGACGAACAGTCGCTCAGTCTCGTCCGCCGCCAGATGCTGGACATCGACCCGCTCTATGTCAATTTTACCTCCGGCTCCACCGGCACGCCCAAGGGCGTGATCATCTGCCATCGCAACGTCTGCGATTTCATTCCGTGCTTCACCGAAATCTTCGGGATCTCCGAGCGCGACGTGCTGGCCAATCAGGCTCCGTTTGATTTCGACGTTTCCGTCAAAGATATCTACTCCGGCATCTTCACCGGCGCGTGCGTGGCGATCATCCCGACGAGCTATTTCACCCAGCCGACAAAGCTCATGGATTTCCTGTGCGATCAGAGAGCGACGGTGCTCGTCTGGGCGGTTTCCGCGCTGTGCTTCATCACCACGATGAACGCGCTGGACTACAAGACCCCCGAGACCCTGCGCACGATCATGTTCTCCGGCGAAGTGATGCCCATCAAGCATCTCAAAAAGCTGCAGAAATACCTGCCGGACGTCACCTACGTCAACCTCTATGGCCCGACGGAGATCACCTGCAACTGCACCTACTACATCGTGGACCGCGAATTCGAGATCGGCGAGAACCTGCCCATCGGCATTCCCTTCCCCAACGAGCGCATCCTGCTGCTGGATGAAAACGACAAGATCGTCGCCCCCGGCGGCGTGGGCGAGCTGTGCGTCTCCGGCACGGCCGTGGCGCTGGGCTACTTCGGCGACAGCGAGCGCACGAAGGCCGCCTTCGTGCAGAATCCGCTGAACAAAACCCACAACGAAATCATCTATCGAACGGGCGATCTGGTGCGCCTGACCGAAGATAATGAGCTCGTCTACGTCTCGCGCAAGGATTTCCAGATCAAGCACATGGGCCACCGCATCGAGCTGGGCGAGATCGAGACTGCGCTTTCCGCCGTCCCCGGCGTGGAGCGCGCGCTGTGCATGTATCTGCACGACAAAGGCAAGATCCTCGCCTTCACCACAGGCGAAGCCGACAAGGCCGCCATCACGGAGCACCTGCATGTGGCGCTGCCGTCCTACATGATCCCCAACATCTTCATGCAGGTGGACGAGATGCCCATGACCAAGAACGGCAAGATCGACCGCAATGCGCTCATGGAGCTTTATAAAAACAAGAAACGGGGTGCGCGAAATGGATAAAAAGCAGCTTGCCGGCATCGCTCAGGAATTCGGCACGCCGTCCTTCGTCTTTGACGAGAGCACGCTTGCGCTGCGCATGCGCGAGATCAAGCGCATCGTGGGCGAAAGCGTGCATCTGTGCTATTCCATCAAGGCCAATCCGTTTCTGATTCCCGCCATGCAGGATCTGGTCGAGCTGCTCGAGGTCTGCTCCCCGGGCGAGCTGGAGATCTGCCAGAGCCTGAATGTCGATCCCAAGACCATCCTCTTCTCCGGCGTGAACAAGACGCTTGCCGATATCGAGCATGCCATGGATGCGGGCGTTGTCCGCTTCACGGCGGAATCTCCGCTGCACATCCGTCTGCTGGAGCAGGCGGCCGCCGCGCGCGATACCGTCTATCCCGTGGTGCTGCGCCTGACGGCTGGCACGCAGTTCGGCATGGACGAGCGCGATCTGCTGGACGCAATCGCCCATCGTGACGCCTATCCGCACCTTCGCTTTGAGGGCATCCATTATTTCTCCGGCACGCAGCGCGCCAAGCTGGACAAGGATCAGCGCAAGGAGCTTGCGATGCTGGGCGAGTTCATGGACAGGCTCGAGCGCGATTATGGCTTCGTCTGCGAAAAGATTGAGTACGGCCCCGGCCTGTTCTTCCCCTACTTTACGCACGAGGATCACAGCGACACGCTCGCGCCGATCCGCTCTCTTGCGCCGGACCTTCAGAGGCTGGCCGAGCGCTGCGAGCTGACCATCGAGATGGGAAGATTCTTCGCCAGCGAATGCGGCACGTATCTGACCGAGGTCATCGATACCAAGGTCAACTGCGGAAGCCGCTTCGCGATCCTCGACGGCGGCATGCACCACGTCAACTACCTCGGCGGCATGATGGGCATGCGCGTGCCGGTCATCACGCATATCGCCGGATTGCAGCATGCCGACGAAACCGAGGCAGACTGGTCGCTGTGCGGCAGCCTGTGCACCACGGCTGACGTGCTGGTGCGCAAGATCACCCTTTCCGGCCTTGCCATGGGCGACGTGCTCGCCTTCCACAATATCGGCGCCTATTCCGTCACGGAAGGCCCGGCGCTCTTCCTGAGCCGCAATATGCCGCGCATCATCCTCGCAAACGACGACGGCGCGCGCCTTGTGCGCGACGTCATCCATTCCTCTGCCATCAATCAAAGCAATATCAACAAATAAAAGGAGACAATCACCATGAAAGACCAGATTCTTGACATCCTTTCCGACATCGTGGACGATGACGTGGAATCCTGCACGACCCTGATCGACGACGGCGTGCTCTCTTCTCTGGATATCATCCAGCTCATCGGCGCGCTCAACGACGAATTCGACATCTCTATCCCGGCAACCGAGATCATCCCGCAGAACTTCAATTCTGTGGACGCGATGGTCGCGATGGTCGAAAGACTCGCAGACGAATAAGAAGAGAACGATTGGGGACGCTGTCCCCAATCCCCTGCAAGGGATTTCATCCCTTGACCCTTCTTCGCTTCGCGGCGGCTTAAAGCCGATATATAGGGCGGATAATATCCGCCCGCACGTCTCATATTGCAGCACAAAAGGCGGACAATTCACAGCTTGTGAGTTGTCCGCCTTTTTCATATTCAGATTTTCACTGGAACGAATTCCCTTCCCTCCAGCACCCAGATCTCCTCAAAACCCGCTTCTTTAACCATCTGCTCCGCAAGGTCAAACGCACAGGTCACGCCGGATATATGGTGCGCATCGGCGCTGACGGTCACTTTGCCGCCCAGTTCACGAAGAAGTTTGAGCCACTGCATCGACGGATACGGCGTTGTCCGGTATCCGCGGCTGATCGCGCCGGTGTTTACCTCGAAGATCTTTCCGGCCTTTACCAGCTTTTCCATCGCGGCTCGCGCAGCCCTTTGATAGCGCGGGCTGTTTTCATCAAAGAAGTGATGCATCTCGTCGAATTTGGTGATCAGGTCGAAGTGACCGACGATATCCGCTTCCTTCTTCCGGGCCACCTTGGCAAGCTCCGCAAAGTACGCCTCTGCCGCTGCGTCCGCGTCGCCGCCGAAGCAATCGTGGATATATGCCCGCGTTGTTTCCGGATTAGCATCTGCCGAGCGCGTGCCGCCGGGAACGGGAATCTCATGCACGGAGCCAATCACGTAATCATAGGAGGAAATATCCAGATCCTCTGCCGTCGCATCCCACTCGATACCAAGGTACACATCGATGCTTCCTGCATATTTTTTCTGCATCGCGCGCACCTCGGCGATGTATTCCGGCAGGCGCTCCTTCGGACATTCCCATGTATTTTCGAACGGCATGGGACAGTGCACGCTAAAGCCAACGCTTGCCAGCCCAGCCGCCTTGCTGGCGAGAATCATTTCCTCGATGGAGCATTGGCCGTCGTCCCATGTGGAATGCATGTGCAGATTCTGCGTGATCATTTGACCATCTTCTCCTGCTTCACCTTTTTATCGATGACATGGCGGGAAGCCATTTCGCGCTTGATATCCTCCATGCTGATGCCCATCTCGATCATCAGCACCATCACATGATACATCAGATCGCCGATTTCGTAAATGGTATTCGCCTTGTCGCCGTCCTTGGCAGAGATGATGACCTCCGTCGTCTCCTCGCCGACCTTCTTGAGCATCTTATCAATGCCCTTGTTAAACAGATACGTCGTATAGGAGCCTTCCTTGGGGTTTTCCTTGCGGCCCACGAGCATCTCCATCAGATCCTGATACTGGAATGCCGGCGGCTCCTCACCCTCGAAGATCACCTCATTGAAGCAGGAATCTGTGCCCAGATGGCAGGCAGGGCCCTCCTTGCGCACCTCGACCACCAGCGCGTCGCGGTCGCAGTCCGCGGTGATGGAGACGATATGCTGCACGTTGCCGCTGGTCTCGCCCTTGAGCCAGAGCTTCTGGCGGGAACGGGAGAAGAAACACGTGAGCTCCTTCTCCATGGAGATCCGCAAGCTTTCCTCGTTCATATAGGCCACGGTGAGCACTTTCTTGCTTTCCGTGTCCACAACAACGGCCGGAATCAGGCCCTTTTCATCGAACTTGAGGGTAGAAATATCAATCATATTCTTCTCCTTTCGGGGGAAATGTTTGGGGACGCCGTCCCCAAACCCCTGGCTGGGATGCAATCCCCAGACCCCTTCTTCGCTTCGCGGTATTTATCAAGTGGTCTGCTTAAATACGTCGAACCGTAATGTTATTACGCTGGAGCTCTTCCTTGAGATCACGGATCTGCACCTCGCCAAAGTGGAAGATCGAAGCGGCAAGGCCTGCATCCACCTTGGGAAGGGACTTGAACAGCGTTACAAAATCCGCCATGCAGCCTGCGCCGCCGGAGGCGATGATCGGAATATTCACGATCTCGCTCACGTCGCGCAGCATCTCCAGATCAAAGCCGCGCTTCACGCCGTCAGTATCGATGGAATTGAGCACGATTTCGCCCGCGCCCATATCTGCGCCGCGCTTGATCCATTCGAGTGCGTCCATACCGGTGTCCTCGCGTCCGCCCTTGGCGAACACATGATAACTGCCGTCCACGCGCTTGACGTCCGCCGAGAGCACCACGCACTGATCGCCGTAGCGCTTGGCAGCCTCTTCGATGAGCCTTGGATTCTTGATCGCGCCGGAATTGACGCTCACCTTATCCGCGCCGCTGGCAAGCACGCGTTCAAAATCATCGAGCGTATTGATGCCGCCGCCCACAGTCAGCGGAATGAAGATGGTGGAAGCGACCTTTTTCAGGATATCGGTAAAGAGCTTTCTGCCCTCGCTGGATGCAGTGATATCATAGAAAACCAGCTCGTCCGCGCCGTTTTCGCTATAGTATTTTCCCAGCTCCACGGGGTCGTTCACATCGCTCAGGCCCTGGAAATTCACGCCCTTGACCACGCGGCCATTTTTCACATCCAGGCAGGGAATGATGCGCTTTGTGATCATGCTGTCACCTCGATGGCCTTCTTCAAATCGATTGCGCCGGTATAATATGCCTTGCCGATGATCGCGCCGTACACGTTCATATCCCGCAGAGCGATTACATCATCCATGCTCGATACGCCGCCGGAAGCGATAAAATCCATATTATATCGTTTGCTCAGGTCGGCATAGAGCTGGCGGTTCGTGCCGCGCATCGCGCCGTCCCGGCTGATATCGGTGCAGATCACGGTTTTTACGCCCGTATCCTGCAGCCTCTGGCAGAGCGCGTCGCAGGTCAGCCGGCTTTGCTCCTGCCAGCCGCAAATCGCCGCATAGCCGTCCTTCACGTCCACGCTCACAGCGATCTTCTCGCCAAAGCGGGCAACCAGACGCTCAAGCAATTCCGGATTTGTCACCGCTGCCGTGCCCAGAATCACCCTGCCCACGCCTGCATCCAGATACCGGCTTGCCACGTCCTCGCTGCGGATACCGCCGCCAACCTCGGCAAGCAGCCCGCAGGCAGCGATTCGCTTGATCAATTCCAGATTGGGCGTTGTGCCGTCCTTGGCGCCCTGAAGATCGACGATATGGATATTCCTTGCGCCGCAGGCGATAAAATCCTGCGCGATAAGAAGCGGGTTTTCTGAGTATATCGTCATGTCGGCATAGTTGCCATGGAGCAGGCGTACCGCCTTGCCTTCATACAGATCAATAGCAGGAAACAGCTCCATCACTCACACCTCACAAAAAGCTTTCAGAATATTCAATCCCACCGTTCCGCTCTTCTCCGGATGGAACTGGCAGCCCATCACATTGTCTTTCGCAACAGCGGCGGTCACATCGATGCCATATTCTGCTGTGGCGAGCGTATGCGCCTTACAATTTTCCGCATAGAAGCTGTGCACAAAGTATACGCAGTCGCCTTCCTTTGTGTATTTCATCAGCGGATGATCCTGCCTTTGAATGTCCAGCGCGTTCCAGCCGATATGCGGCACCTTGAGCCCCGCAGGCAGCTTTCCTGCCATCGGCACGACCTCGCCCGGAATCAGGCCAAGCCCCGCATGCTCGCCGTATTCTAAGCTCCTGTCAAAGAGCATCTGCATGCCCAGACAGATGCCCATCACGCATTTGCCTTGGGCTGCCTCCTCCAGCAGGATCTTATCCAGCCCGGTATCAGCAAGTTTCCTTCTCGCATCGCCGAACGCGCCCACGCCCGGCAGAATGATCCTCTCCGCCGTGCGGATCACATCCGCATCACCGGTCACAACAGCATCCGCGCCGATCATGGCCAGCGAGCTTTTGAGCGAAAAGAGATTGCCCACGCCGTAGTCAATGATTGCGATCATACGAGTACCCCTTTGGTCGACGGGATTTCTCCGCCGAGGCTTTCGTCAATGGATACAGCCTCGCGCAGCGCGCGGCCCAGCGCCTTGAACATCGCCTCGACGATGTGGTGGCTGTTCGTGCCGTCCATCTGGCGGATGTGCAGCGTCATTCCAGCGCTTCTGGTCAGCGCGAGCAGGAATTCCTCCACCAGCTCGGTATCAAACGTACCGATCTTCTGCGAAGGAATCTGCGCTGTATAGCGCAGACAGCTGCGCCCGGAAAGATCCAGCGCACACAGCACCAGCGCCTCGTCCATCGGCAGCAGCATGCTGCCATAGCGGCGGATGCCGCGCTTATCGCCCACAGCCTTGGCGATTGCCGCGCCCAGACAGATGCCGATATCCTCCGTGCTGTGATGATCATCGACATATGTATCGCCCTTGCACACAACGGTCAGATCCATCCGCGCATGCCGGGCAAAGAGCGTCAGCATGTGATCCATGAAGCCCACGCCGGTTGCGATTTTTCCCGCGCCGGTGCCGTCCAGATTCAGCTTCAGTTCGATATCCGTCTCCGATGTCGTCCGTTTGATCTGTGCGCTGCGCATGCTTACGCCCTCCCGAATATCATTTCAATCGCGCATTCCAGCGCCTGCATCTCCTGCATGGAGCCGATGGTGATGCGCAGGTAATCACGGATTCTGTCCTTCTCCCAGTGCCGCACGAGGATGCCCCGCTCACGCAGCTGCGCCGCCAGCACACCGGCAGCCATCGCCTTCGGTTTGGCGAATACAAAATTGGCCTTGGAATCGAGCACCTCGAAGCCCTGCTCGTGAAGCATCCGCGTGGTATATTCCCTCGCCTCGATGATCCTGCGGCAATTGGCCATGTAATAATCGTTTTCCTTCACAGCCGCCACGCCTGCCGCCTGCGTCATACGATTGACGCTGTAAAGATTGATCGCATTGCGGATCGTCTCAATCTCCGCGATCAGGCTCTCGCAGGCGAAGCCATAGCCCAGACGCGCGCCCGCCATCGAGCGGGATTTGGAGAACGTGCGCACGATCAGCACATTGGGATACTCCTCAATCAGCGGCAGACAGGTTTCCGCACCGAAATCGACATAGGCCTCGTCGACGATGATCACGTTCTCCGGATTGCTCTTGGCGATCTCGGCCACCTGCTCTGCAGGCATTACGTAGCCCGTCGGCGCATTGGGATTGGGGAAGACGATCGTCTTTCCGATGCCCAGATAATCCCGGTAATCGATCGTAAAGTCCGCCTTCAGCGGCACCTTTACCAGCGGGATGCCGTGCGCCGCAGCAAACAAATCGTAATATCCGTACGTGATATCCGGCAGCGCGATAGGATGCGTTTCATCAGCAAAGGCCAGAAACGCGAAATACAGCAGCTCGTCCGAGCCATTGGTTGCGATCACCTGCGCGGGCTTCACGCCGTACAGCCCGGCCAGCGCCTCCCTCAGCGCCGTGCAGTCCGGATCATTATAATAGCCGAGCTTCCCAGCCTCGCCTGCTATGGCGGCTTTCACGCCCGGCGACGGCGGATACGGCGATTCGTTTGTGTTCAGCCGGATGAAGCCGTCGCCCTCCTCATGATCACCGGGCGTATAGGCTGGAAGGCTGCGGTGCTTTTCAAGCAAAAACATAAGCTTATCCTCTCTGTGAGACGCTGGGCTGCCGCCCAGACCTGCTTGAGGGATTTCATCCCTCAAACTCCCTTCTTCGCTTCGCGGCGGTTTTAAGATTCTATTTCTTATTTCCTCGCTGCGCGTATGCGCAGCGATAATGGGGTCTGGGGATGAAATCCCCAGGCGGGGCTTGGGGCCCGCGGCCCCAACGTCTCCCCCCGTTCTCCTCGGTCACTCCATGCGGATCAAAGCTGCGCGGGCGTGCGCCTCGAGGCCTTCCGCACGGGCGAAGACGGCGATGTCGTCCGCCACTTTGGCAAGGGCTTCTCGGGTGTAATAGGTGTACTGCGTCTTCTTGATGAAATCATCCACGCTCAAGGGGCTGGAGAAGCGCGCTGTGCCGGAGGTCGGCAGCGTGTGATTCGGGCCGGCGATGTAATCGCCCAGCGATTCCGGGCAATACTTGCCCATGAAAACTGAACCCGCATTGCGCACATACGGCAGATAGTTTTCCGGATCATCCATGCACAGCTCAAGGTGCTCAGGCGCAAGCTCGTTGGCCGCCTCCACGGCGGCGAGCAGATCGTCAGTCACGATGATCTGGCTGTTGCCCTCGATGGCCCTGCGGGCAATCGCCTCGCGCGGAAGGCGCGCAAGCTGGCGCTCCACTTCAATCGATACCTTTTCGGCCAATTCCATGCTGTCGGTCACCAGCACAGCACAGGCCAGCGCATCGTGCTCCGCCTGTGAGAGCAGATCCGCCGCGACATACGCCGGATTGCATGTGCCGTCGGCCACGACGAGAATCTCGCTCGGGCCGGCGATCATATCGATATTCACCCGGCCGAAAACCTGCCGCTTCGCCTCAGCGACGTACGCATTGCCCGGTCCGACGATCTTATCCACCTTCGGCACAGACTCGGTGCCGTAGGCCAGCGCGGCAATCGCCTGTGCGCCGCCTGCCTTGAATACCTTCGTCACGCCCGCCATCTTCGCCGCCGCAAGGATCGGCGCGGCAATCTTTCCTTCTTTGTTCGGCGGGGAGACCATCACGATCTCGCGGCATCCGGCGATCTTCGCCGGAATCGCATTCATGAATACCGTAGACGGATAGCTTGCCGTGCCGCCGGGGATATACAGGCCGACCTTCTCAATCGGCGTCACCTTCTGGCCCATGTACGTGCCGTCCGGATTCCTCAGACAGAATCCCTCGCGCTTCTGCGCACCGTGGAAGGTGCGGATATTCTCGGCAGCCGTTTCCATAGCCTTTTTCAGCGGCTCAGAAATTGCCGCCACGGCCGCATCGATCTCGGCATCGGTCACAGCAAGGCTCTCCAGCTTCGCGCCGTCAAATTTCTCGGCGTAAGCCAGCAAAGCTGCGTCTCCGTTGCGGGCAACATCGCTGACGATCACACGCACCGCATCGCCCACGCCGGAGGTCTCCATGCAGCGCATGAGCATGCTGTCCATCTCGCTGTATCTGATAATCTTCACAGATTCATCGTCCTTTCCATCTGCGCGCACAGCCTGCGAAGCGCATCTCCCTTGAATTTGAAGCTCGCCTTATTGGCGATCAGCCTTGCGGAGATCGGCACGATCTCCGTGAGCGGCGCAAGACCGTTTTCATAGAGCGTCTTGCCCGTCTCCACAATATCCACGATCACATCGGAAAGCCCCACCAGCGGCGCCAGCTCGATGGATCCATTGAGATGAATGAGCTCGATTTCGCGGCTCAGAGCGCTGTAATACGACCTGGCGATATTCGGAAACTTGGTCGCCACGCGCAGCGTCTTCGCCGGATCGTCGCGGAAATCCTTCGGCCCCGCCACGCACATGCGGCAGCAGCCCATCTTCAGGTCCAGCAGCTCATAGACGTCCGGTTTGTACTCCAGCAGGATATCCTTGCCGGCAATGCCGATATCCGCCGCGCCGCGCTCGACATACACCGCAACGTCGGAGGGCTTCACCAGAAAATAGCGAACGCCGATTTCCTCGTTTTCAAAGGTGAGCTTGCGGTTGTCCTCCTTCATCTCAGGACAGGGATAACCGGATTTTTCCAGAATTCCATAGGCCTTGTCGCCCAGACGGCCCTTGGGAAGCGCCACGTTGATCAATCTGTCCATCATGTATCCTCCCCGGAAATCGTCACGGTTTCCCTCGCGCGCAGCTGCGTTTCGCCTGCTCGCTGCACGCGTACGCTCCTGCCCGCCGTCACAGCCGCATTGGCCGCGGCAAGGATCTGCTCCTGCGCAGCATCCGCATCATAAAGGATCAGCAGGTCCACATCGTAATCGCGCTGCTGACCAAACAGGCGTTCAAGCTGATCCAGATACACTGCAAAGCCCATCGCCTGGCTCTTTCTGCCCATCTTCTGCATCAGGTAATCGTAGCGGCCGCCGGAAAGCACACTCTGCGGCACGCCGCACACGAAGCCGGAAAAGATCAGTCCGTTGTAATAATTCATGTCGTTGACAACGGAGAAATCCAGATTGATATTCTTCACGCCGCAGGCCGTCATCATATCCAGCACGGCGCGCAGGTCGCGCAGCGCCTGTGCGCATGCCGGCGGCAGATCCATCTGCTCGTATACGGGCAGCGTCCTGTCAAACGGACCATACACCGTCACAAGGCTGCAAAGCCGGGCTGCCGTCCTGTCATCCACGCCCAGCTGTGCGCAGGTTTCTTTGAGCCCATGCAGATTCTTGTCGCTGATGAGCGAAAGCAGCCGGGCGCGCTGCGCATCGCCAAGACCGGTTTCACCAAGGATGCCGGAGACAATCCCCAGATCCGCCACATCCAGCGCATAGTCCTCGCTGATCATCGCAAGGCTTCTGCTCGCCAGCATGAGTACCTCGCCCATTGCATAGGCGTCCACCCGGCCGATCACCTCAAGACCCGTCTGCATGATCTCTTTGAAGCCCTTGGCTCCGCGCGGCACGCGGTAAACGCGCTCTGCATAGCTGACCTTCGTGGTATCGGCGCTGTCGCAGGTGTTTTTGATGATAGAGAGCGTCACGTCCGGCTTGAGCGCCATGAGCTTGCCGTCCATATCGGAAAAAGCCAGCACATGTTCGCTCGTCAGAAAGCGCTTATTGCGCATATACAGGTCATATTCCTCAAACTGATTGACCTTGTAAGGCAGGTATCCATACTGCCTGTACAGCTTTCTGAGCTCCATGGAGATCCGCTCATCCGCCCTGAGGTTACGCATCTGCATTCCCGCCTTCCTTCATCCGGCCAAGGATCATGGCGTATCCGCCTGAACCGTAATTCAGGCATCGCTTCACGCGTCCGATCGTCGCCGAGCTTGCGCCGGTCTTCTCTCCGGCCTGCAGATAGGAGCTGCCGCCCTCCAGCAGGCGCGCCACCTCCAGCCGCTGGCCCAGATCGCGGATCTCCTTCACGGTGCAAAGGTCTTCAAAGTACTGATAGCACTCCTCCACGCTGCCCAGCGAAAGAATCGATCTGAACAGTTCATCTGTCTGTTTGTCTTTTCGCAAGCTCATCGATTTCACCCCGCCTTTTCATTACGCTATTATATTACCACGTTAGCGCGCTAAAGTCAATCCGATTCCTGTATATGAGGAAAAAAGAAAATCTGAAATTCAGTATTGACAATCCACCTCTTCGGTGCTATAATACATTTTGTTCCCGGTGCTTTGGCTCAGTTGGTAGAGCACATCGTTCACATCGATGGGGTCACTGGTTCGAGTCCAGTAAGCACCACCACAAACCCTTGAAAACACTACGTTTTCGAGGGTTTTTCATTTTCTCCGGAAGCTGATATGTTCATTTTGGAGAGTCCAAAATGAGCGGAATCCATCATGCCGTTCACATCGAAAAACAGATGATTTCCGAACGATGTATTCTTCTCCCCTGCCCGGAGGGGTGTTCAAAATCCGGGGTGTTCACCGTCCTGCATAACAAAGCGCCTGCCTCTTGAGATACATGCGTCGGTGTGGCTCAAGTGACAGGCACTTTGTGTCGAGGTGAACGATGTGATAGAAATCGGTGTGGCTTAAGGGCCGGAAATCGTGTATAACAATGAGGTGGCATCGAAAAAGCCACATCAAAAATTTATTTGTAAGATTTCTTCAAGTTCTGCGTCTAATAAAGTGAAAGGGGGTTGAGAGCTCTATGCAGCCTGGTTCTTTTGATCAGATCTATCAAGACTACTTCGACTCGGTTTATCGTTATGCGCTCTCACTCTCCGGAAATCCGCAGACTGCTGAAGAGATCGCCCAGGAAACCTTCTTTAAGGCAATGCGTACTCTGGATCAGTTTCAGGGAAAGAGCAGCCTGAAAAGCTGGCTCTGTGCCATTGCCAAAAAACTATGGCTTTCAGAGCAACGGAAAAGGAAGGATCAGCCGATTGATGACGCGCTACCGCTTCAAGACCCGTCCATCGGGCCGGAAGAAGCGATTGTGCGTCAGGATGAAAGCATTGTTGTTTCCTCCAATCATTTTGATATTGAAAAACCCGCCTCCGTGTTGGAAGCGGGCTGATCCCTGGAATGATATCTGTTCATGGTCATACACCGAAAGCAAACCAGTCAACGTTACGGCTTGTGCTGAAGTTACCGCCGACTACGATATAGCATGGTCTTCTGCAGAGCCTTGACCTGACCCTCCAGCTTGGTGACCTCGGCGGTGGCATCCGCATATTCTTCCTGGTACCGCTCCAGATTTTGCTTGGCGGCAATGGTGGCGGAGTCCGTTTCGCCCAGGGAATCACGATAATTCTCATAGGCGTAGGTAGCTGCTTCCACCTCGAAGCGCAGGTCTTCCTGACGGGCCTTGGCCTGCTCCAGCCGCTGGGTGTAGTCCTGATGGCGGTCGTAGTTTTCCTTCAGCTTATCGTTCGCCGCCACCAGCGCCCAGCTGTACTGCTCCACGGCTCGCTGCTGCTGGGTGAGCTTCTGTCCCAGCATGGACAGCTTGGCTTCCGTGCCCGCGATGGTCTTTTCATAGTTCTGTACGCCAGCTCCAGCCAGACGGAAGGTGGACTCGGCTTCCTTGATCTGCTGGTTGATGGTGCGCATATTGCACGAGAAATTGCTGGAGTCCAGCCACAGCGCGACCACCAGTTCGCGCAGGGTTTCGGCCATAAGTTTTCACCTTCTTTTCCTTGCGTTATAAGAGAAAATCAGTTATAATGGTCAATATCAGACAAGCGCAAAAATGAAAGGAGTTGACCCCAATGAAAAAGACCATCGCAC
>JAFWXL010000032.1 GCA_017545905.1 Clostridia bacterium
AGATGCTCATCATCGCCGAGGATGTTGAGGGCGAGGCCATGGCGACCCTGGTTGTCAACAAGCTGCGCGGCACCTTCACCTGCGTTGCCGTCAAGGCGCCGGGCTTCGGCGACCGCCGCAAGGCCATGCTGCAGGACATCGCGATCCTGACTGGCGGCCAGGTGATCACCGAGGAGCTGGGCTACGAGCTCAAGACCGCGACCATCGACATGCTGGGCTCCGCCCGTCAGGTCAAGGTTGACAAGGACAACACCGTGATCGTAGAAGGCGCCGGCAACCCGGCTGAGATCTCTGCCCGCGTCGCGTCCATCCGTGCGCAGATCGGCGAGACCTCTTCCGATTATGACCGCGAGAAGCTCCAGGAGCGTCTGGCGAAGCTGGCGGGTGGTGTGGCCGTTATCCAGGTCGGCGCTGCCACCGAGATCGAGATGAAGGAGCGCAAGCTGCGCATCGAGGATGCGCTCGCCGCAACCCGCGCTGCCGTTGAAGAGGGCATCGTTCCGGGCGGCGGCACCGCGCTGCTGGACGTTCTGCCGAATGTACAGGCCCTGCTGCCCAAGTACACCGGCGACAAGAAGACCGGCGTGCAGATCGTGCTGCGCGCGCTTGAAGAGCCGGTTCGCCAGATCGCTGCAAACGCGGGCGTCGAAGGCTCCGTGATCGTCGAGAAGATCAAGCGCACCAAGAAGGCCTCCTTCGGCTATGACGCGCTCAACGACAAGTTTGTCGACATGGTCGAGTGCGGCATCATCGATCCGACCAAGGTCACCCGCAGCGCGCTGCAGAATGCGGCTTCTGTCGCGGCGACCGTGCTGACCACCGAGTCCCTCGTGGCCGATATTCCGGAGAAGAATCCGGCTCCGGCTGCTGCGGGCGGCGACATGGGCGGCATGTACTAATCGCATCCAGTTATAGCACAAAGAAAGCTCACCCTGACAGGGGAGCTTTTTTTGTGCCGTTTACAGCATGTTTGCGATTCTTTCATCTTTTCTTCATCTTTCTGTGAGATAATATATTCGTCAGAATATGACTGACTATGCATACCTTTGGGCGGGAATGTATTCCAGCCCCTTGCAACAGCGGATGAAAGGCGATACAATATCGGTATCTTTTCAGAAAAACAAACGAAATTTCAGGATATATGAAACGATCGGCGCACAGGACGTCTGTATACGTGAATCAGGCACGAAAGCACAAATGACGCGAAAGGAGGACGGCACATGCAGATCATCTCCCGTATATCTGCCCTATTCATCATGCTGATGCTGCTGTGCGCGCCTTCCCTCGCCGAAAGCACGACGCGCGCGCTGCTTGTCGCCTGCTCCGATTTTGAGACGCAGGATGATCTGGGCGCAGCGACGTCCGGCAATCTGCACATGGTCGGTTCCGCGCTCATCAGCGCCAGCATCGCCCTTGGCAATCTGTCCATCGAGGATGGCACCATCGGCACGGCAGATGCGCTTGGGCACGCCGTGACGGACGCTTTCTGCGACGCCGACGAGGACGATCTGTCCATCCTCTATCTCTGTACGCACGGTGTGCTTTCCTCTTCGGACGACGGGCAGGTTTATCTGCTTCTTGGCGACGGACAGACGGAAAGTCCGCTTTCCGGCGCGCAGCTCTATGCGCTGATCAAGGAGATTCAGGGCGAAAAGCTGCTGATTCTGGATGCCTGCTACTCCGGCGCGCTCATCGGGCGCGGACAGCCGAAGACCGATCCGCCTTCCGACAGCCGTCCGCCTCAGCCCGGTTTCTTCTCCCCGTTTCTGCAGGATTCCAGTATTCATGTGCTGACCTCCGCCAGCGGCAGCGAATCAAGCTGGTATTACGACAGCGAGGGACTCTCCTCTGGCGCCGTGTCCTATTTTGCATCGGCGCTCTCCAGCGGTTTGGGCCTGTATGGCTCTGCGGAGGCCGACCTGAGCGGCGACGGGGCTGTGACGCTCTCCGAACTGCACCGCTATCTGAGCGTTGCCGTCCCCTCCTCTTCCTGCCAGCTGCTTTCCACCCGCGCCTCCGGGCTGAACCTGCCTGTTGCACAGGGCGCCATGCTCTCCCGGCCGCTGATGGGTTTCTCCTACGGCACATCGCTGCTCCCGGCGAATGATCCCGTGCTGGACTTTTCCTTTACGGTGACGCACGACGCGACCAGCGTGCAATATCGGGTAATCGATTTTATCGACGGCAGCTGGAACTGGGACAATGCCAAAACATTCCTGGATGAGGGTGACGAAGGCGATGCGCTGCTGAGCGCCGGACGCAAAATGCGCCTGCTCTCGCTGGAAGATATTGCGCCGGATGAAGGCGGCTATCTGATGCTTCAGGTCTTCTCCGTCCGTGAAAACGAAGTCCTCCTGTGCTCCGAGCGGCTCATCGCCGTTCAGCCGGCAGCCGGCGTTTCCGATCTGTCTATCAAATGCCGCAGCGGTCTGCAAAAGCCCGGCCGGCAGGAGCTGCCCATTGCCGTAAAGCTCAGCGTGCCGGCAGAACTGACTGTGTCGGTCTTTGATCCGTCCGGCGCGCTCGTCAACCGCCTGACTGCCAGCCAGCTGACCCGTCCCTCTCCCGACAATGTCACCCATCTCTACTGGGATGGACGCGACATGCAGGGTAAGCCCGTCAGCAGCGGTCAATATACCATCACCGCCGAAGCGCGTATCGGCGCAAAGCGGCACAAAGCAACCGCAGAGATCACAGTCGGCGAAGCAAACAGCGCTAAATAAGCCTGCGCCTGAAGGCAAGCACGCGGCAATGCGCCATGCCCATGCGCTCAAAAATCGCATCAAGCTGTTCGCGGGCTGCGCATTCTCCCGCAGCGGCACATTCTTCCAGCCGCCCAAGCGACAGCGCGCCAGCGTCATCAGGCATCACGATGCGCAGCACGCCCGTTTCCGGAACAGGCGGCTGCTGCGCGGCAAAGCTGAGCGCAGCGCCCGCCATATCCAGCGCATCCGGCATGCGCCTTGGCGATGGGCACGGCTCAATCAGCAGCACGCGGTCAGCCCCCATCAGCATCAGCTGGCGGCAGGCAAAGGCCGTGTCCGCCTCACCCAGCAGCGCAGATCCCATATACTGCATCGGCAGAAGAAACGGCGCAAGCCCCATCGCTGCGCGCGCCGCAAAGCCGACGCTTGCCTGCATGACCAGCGTCGCACCGCCGTCAGGCATATAGGATCGCGTAGAAAAAACCACCCGCTGCCCCGTGCGCATCATACGGCATGGAAACATTGCCTCGCCATGGCACATGGATAGAATCCGCCGGCCTGTCTGCATATCCAGAAGGCGGTTAAGCCGCATCCCTGCCGGCACGCGCATGGGCATTGCACGCAGACATTCATACCATACAGGCGCGATCAGCCGCGGACCAGCCTTGGCCGCCTGATGAAGCGCCTTTTCCATGCTCTGAACGGACATGCCCGCTGCAAAGAGCGCAGCGGGCCATGCGCCCGCCCGAAGGCCGCATACGGCATGCGGCGTCACCGCCCGCCTTTCCAGTTCCCGCAGTACGCCCACACACGCAGCCGCATGCGCACCCATGCCTGTCATGACAACGCCAAGGCGCAACGCAATTCCCCCCTTTTTCCCTATGCTGCGTAGTGTATGCCGCATCTTGCTTTTCTATAGCGCTTTTGTCCGTCTCTTTTGATATCATCATAAAAAATTCGTGTTCAACCCTGTATAGAAAGTTTTTCTTTCCCTTTTCCTCAGACACTTTTTATGCTATAATGATTCAGGCAATTTGTCGAATTTTGAAAGGAAGTCTTCCATGCGTTCCAATCGGACCAGAAAACCCAGCCCGCCAAGGAGAAAACGCCGCACACTGCGGCGCGTGAAGCCGCGCAAGGGAACGCTCCCGTTCCTCCTCGGCCTGATCGCCCTGGTGATCGTGCTGATCATTTTCGCTCCGGGACTCACCCTTATGCCTGCCGCCAATATCTCCGGCACAGAGGTGCTCTCTGCGGATGTATCCACCGGCGACAGAAACCTGCGCATTTCGGAGGCGATGTCCTCCAATCGCACCGCATTTCCCGACGAAGTCGGCTCATTTCCAGACTGGATCGAGCTGACCAATGCCGGCGAAAACCCGATCCCCCTCAAGGGATACGGCCTGAGCGACCGCGCAGACAAGATCACATTCATCTTCCCGGATATCACCCTCGCGCCGGGCGAAAACATCGTCGTCTTTGCATCGGATGAAAACAAGAATACGGCCGGACAGACGCTGCACGCCAAATTCAAGCTTTCCTCCACCGGCGATACGCTCTTCCTCTTCGGCAGCGACGGCATCGCCTTTGAAGAGCTGACCCTCCCGGCGATGGACCACAACATGAGCTACTGCTGGATCGGCAAGGATGATTACATCATCACCGAGCAGTACACCCCCGGATACGAAAACACGCAGGAGGGCTTCGCCGCTTTCCGCGCATCGACCATCCTAGAAACCGGCGCACTGGTGATCAACGAGATCTGTGCATCCTCCATCACCACCCTCAGGGACGAGGACGGCGAGTATCCGGACTGGATTGAGCTGCGCAACAACTCAGGCAAGGCCATCGACCTGTCCAATTACGCGCTGAGCGACGACCCGGATTCGCTGGTCAAGTGGCGCTTTCCCCAGGGCGCCGTCATCCAGCCCGGCGGATACTACGTGGTTTTCGCCTCCGGCAAGGACCGCGTCGGCGCAGACGGCGGCTGGCCGCATGCCAGCTTCAAGCTGCGCAGCGACGGCGAGACCGTCATTCTCTCCGACATTCAGGGCCGCATGCTCGATCTGGTCACCTATGACCTGCTTGAAGCGGATACCTCCTGGGGCCGCGACGAGGAAGGCACGAGCGGATTCAAGCGTTTCAGCCAGCCCACGCCCGCTCTGCCCAACACGCGCACCGGCGAAGTCGCCATGGACGCAAACCTGTGTCTGGCCAATACCTCCGGCCTCTACATCACTGAAGTGATGTCCGGCAACAGCAGCATTGTCGGTCCCAACGTCAAGAATCCCTACGACTACATTGAGATCTACAACATGAGCGGACAGGCCGTCAACCTCAAAGGTTACGGCCTGTCCGACAACATCAAAAAACCCCGCAAATGGCAGCTTCCCGACATTACGCTTGAAAACAACAGCTATCTGATCGTTTACTGCGATACGACGCAGACGACCAAAGACGGCGTTTATTATTTTACGAACTACAATCTGGCCAAAGAGGGTGAAACCATCTCCCTCTCCACGCCGTCGGGCGAAATCCTGGACAAGGTCGTCGTGCCGCAGCTCTACGACAATGTATCCTTCGGCCGAACGCTCGGTCAGGCCGGCCTGTTCTATTATTCTTCCCCCACGCCAGGCGCTGAAAATGGTCAGGGCTTTATCGGATTTGCCGAAAAGCCGGCATTCAATGTCGCCGGCGGCCTGTACGAGCGTCCGCTTGAAGGCGAAGGCGCCGTAACGATTTCCGTTCCCGCCAATTCCGTTGTGCGCTACACGCTCGACGGCACGGACCCGACCGAGCAGTCCGCACTCTATACCGGTCCGCTTGAAATCCGAAAGAATACGGTTGTGCGCGCGCGGGCATTCCGCGAAGGCGTTGAGCCGTCGCAGGTCATCTCCCAGACCTATCTCATCTCCGTTTATCACACGATGCCTGTCGTCTGCATCACCACCGATCCGGATAACCTGTGGAACCCGGAAACGGGCATGTTTGCCGACGGCCCGGACATCGACCGCGAGAACACATCTCCCGCATGGAAAAACGCCACCTACTGGCAGAAAAACGAATTCGGCGGCTGGGTCGAATTCTACGACGAGGCTGGCGTGCAGCAGCTCAATCAGGGCATGACCTTCCGCGCGATGGGCAACTACTCGCTGGATATGCCGCAAAAGAGCCTCTATGTCAAGGCTGACGGCCAGTACGGCAAGAGCAGCTTTGACTACGCGCTCTTCGAGGACCGCCCGTTTGAATCATATGCCAGCTTTGTGCTGCGAAACGGCGGACAGGACGGCCTGTACACGCGCGTAATCGACGGCATGCAGGCGCGCATCATCAATCAGGCAGGCTCAAGCGTGGTTACGCAGGCATGGCGTCCGGTAATCGTCTATCTTAACGGCGAATACTGGGGCCACTACAACCTGCGCGAGCGCGCCGGCGTCAAGAGCGTTGCGCAGCACGAGGGCTGGGAAAACCCGGACGAGCTGGATATGCTCGAATCCGATGGTCTGAGTTCCAGCCAGGTTAATCAGGGCAGCCGCCACGATTATCAGGAGCTGTACAAGTACGTCAAAGAGCGCGATCTGACCAAGGATCAGGCGGCGTATGAGTATGTTCTTTCCCAGTTCGACATCGACAACATGATCGACTACTTTATCTTCCGCTCCTTCTTCGGCGACACCGACCCCGGCAATATCCGCTTTTACCGCAACACGACGTCCGGCGACGGCAAATGGCGCTACCTGTGGTACGATTCGGACTGGGGATTCTTCAGCGTGCTCAACGGCAAGAAGATGGCCGGCGGCGTCGCATTCATGCTCGATGAAAAGGGCATGGGCCATGCGAACATCGTGTCCAATCTCTTCATGCGCAGGCTCATCAAGGTGCCTGAGATTCAGGATAAATTCCTCAGGCGCTACGGCGAGCTTTTCCAGACTGTGTTTACGACGCAGTATCTGACGGATCAGTTTAACCAGATGATTCTGGAGATCAAGCCGGAAATGACGATGCACATGCAGCGCTGGGCTGCAGAGGTTCATCCCAAGATCAGCTTTGACCAGCCCAAGAATCCCGAGGGCGGCTACAACTACTGGGTATCCCGCTGCGAGCGCATGCTTGAGCGCATCTTCCCCCGCCGCCCCTATTACATCTGGCAGGAGATCATCGATTACTTCGATCTGACCGAGGAACAGATGGTCGCCTATTTCGGGCCGTGTCCCGCAAATCCCGACAAATGATCGGAGCGACGCTCCCTTCATCTGATACATTGTACCCCATCAATTTGATTTAGGAGGATTCATCCCATGAACAACATCATCAACGATGCAAGCGTAAACGAATGGTTTGCACAGCAAATGGCCAGCCTCACGCCGATGAAAATGGTTCTGGCGCTCGCCATGGGCTTCGTGGTCGGCCTGATCATCTCTTTGGTCTATCGCAAGGCTTTCCGCGGCGTGCTCTATTCCCCGTCCTTCGGCACCACGCTGATCATGCTGTGCATGATCACCACCCCGGTCGTCATGTGTATCAAGTCCAATATCGCGCTTTCCATGGGTATGGTCGGCGCGCTGTCCATCGTCCGCTTCCGTACTGCGATCAAGGATCCGATGGATACCGCTTACATGTTCTGGAGCCTGACCATGGGCATCCTGCTGGGCGCCGAGCTCTACACCATCGCGCTGGTTGTCGTTGCCGGCATCTCCATTGCGATGCTGGCCATGGCGTTCTTCCGCCTGCGCTCCCCGAATACCTTCCTGCTCGTTGCGCACTATGACGCCGCAGCCGAGGAGGCTGTGATGGAGTTCATCCGCCGCATCAAGGTGCAGCGCCTGCGCAGCAAGACCGTAACCCCCGGCGGCGTGGAGCTGACTGTCGAAGTGCAGCTGCGCGAGCGCTTTGACATTGTCAACAAGCTGCTGGATACTCAGGGTGTGCACAATGCGACCCTGATCGCCTGCCAGTCTGAAGCCGGCAACTAACCAGCGTTCCGCTGGACCATGTTCGCTTCGCGGCGGCTTGAACCCGATTCGTTCGGGCAGAGGGCCCTCCGAATCTGCAGAACAGATTATTCGGTAAGCAAGGAGCACCCCTATGATCACACGCAACATTCCGCTGCGGCACGAGCTCAAGTATTTCATCACCCCGGCTGAGATGAACGTTCTTCGCAGCGTTCTGACGCCGGTGATGCAGCTCGACCCCAACGGCGACGAGCACAACGAGTACCATATCCGCTCGCTGTACTTCGATACAATCAATGATGACGCGCTGGAAGAGAAGATCGCGGGCGTCGGCAACCGCAAAAAGTACCGCATCCGCATCTACAATCATTCCGACAAGGTCATCAAGCTCGAATGTAAGAGCAAATACGGCGACCTGATTTCCAAGCAATCCGTCACTATCCCGCGCGAACTGGCTGACCAGCTGATCGCCGGCGATCCCGAGGGCCTTCAGCGCATGCGCCATCCGCTTTTCCATGACATGTTCCGCGAGATGCGCATCAATCTGCTGCGTCCCGCGGTCATCGTGGATTATGTGCGCGAGGCGTACATTCATCCCGCCGAGGAGGTACGCGTCACGTTCGACAAGACGCTGCGCACGGGTTTGTTCTCCAACGACATGTTCAACAAGCATATCCCCACCTACCCTGTCTTTGACGACCCGGTGGAGATTCTTGAGGTCAAGTACGACGAGTTCCTCCCTGCTCACATTCAGGCAATTCTCAGCGGCATCACAGCACAACGCAGCGCAATCTCCAAGTACACGCACTGCCGCAGGTATGAGAATAAAGAATTCTAAAACAAAGAGGTTCGCAGATGCGAACCTCTTTTTCGTAAGCAAAAGGGAGATAAAGCTGCGTAAGAGCGCGCGAAGCGAAGAAGGGAGTTTGAGGGATAATCCCTCAAGCGGGTTTGGGACCGGAGCCTGCCGCGCCCAGTGGGCGAAACAGGCAGGCGGAGCGTCGGAAACGGCAAGGAGCGCTTGCGCGACTATGCCGGCTTCCCGGATCGGCAGCCCAACGTTCCCATGCGCGAAGCGCCCATCAG
>JAFWXL010000033.1 GCA_017545905.1 Clostridia bacterium
GAGCGCTTGCGCGACTATGCGAGTTCCCCGAGAAAACCCGGGTTTCCCCTCATCCCTTTGGGCCCAGCGCAGCGCGCAGCCTGTTGGCTGAACGCAGAAATTCTATCAAAGTATACAGGAATCTCAATTGTCACCTTCGGCACAGGAAACTCGCATAGTCGCGCAAGCGCTCCTTGCCGTTTCCGACGCTCCGCCTGCCTGTTTCGCCCACTGGGCGCGGCAGGCTCCGGTCCCAAACCCGCTTGAGGGATTTCATCCCTCAAACTCCCTTCTTCGCTTCGCGCCTATCGTCGTTACTGATCTTTATCTCCCTGATTCACACAAAAAGGACTGCCTTTCGACAGTCCTTTTTTCTTTCACCACGTCGCACCGAATCCCGTGATGTACCATTCCTTGTTGTGCAGGGTGTACTGGCAGTTCTCGCGCGTGATCTCTTCCTCGGGGATCACGAACATGTTGTAGTATTTCTTTTTGGGCGTGGCGTCGTAACGGAAGTTCATGCGCTTGATCGTCGAGTTCACATTGCCCTCAACCGTCGTCAGCTCGTACATACCCTCGCCCAGCTCCTTCACGCTCTCCACAATGCCCACATGCGTATAGGGCGTGGAACCGCGCTTGCCGTAGATCACGATATATCCGGGCTTGGGAATCGCTTCCATCTTGTCAGCCTGCTGCCAGCGTCCGTGCGCGTCAAAGACATAATATACGTTGCCCACGCGTCCCTCCATCGCAGAGATGACGTCCTCTGGCGCAACGCTGACGTCCTGCTTATGCCGGATGAGCTGCACGCCGCTGTGCTGCGCGCAGTAAATCTGGAACACCGAGCACCAGCCGATCTCGCGCTTATCCTGATAATACCACTTGGTGTACTCGTTTGCCTTGGGCAGCTTTTCAAAGGGATGCTTTTCAAACTGTGCGCGCGCAAAAAGCACAAAATTCCTCGCCGCAGGCGGCATATCCTCCGGGAACGCAAGATCATACGTCTCAAGCTCCCCCTCCGCCTGCGTGGCAATCGCCGCAGGCGGCACATCCATATTCGCCGGTGCTGTATCCGCCATTGCGCCTGCAGCCATCAGCATGCAGGCGAGCAGCGTCATCAAAAATCTTCTCATCGATAAACCTTTCCCGTGGGCTCCGCCCCCGGATCCCGCAAGGGATTTCATCTTCTCGCTCGTCGGTCAGGGCAGCTCTGACAGCCCACTGGGGCTGTCATTCACTTCTGCCCCAGTTCGGAAAACCGAACCCCTTGACCCTTCTTCTCTTCGCGGCGGCTTTAAGCAGCACAGCGCTCAGTCGCCCATGGTCAGCGTCATTTCGCATCCCAGTTCAATCGTCTTCTCTTCGCCCTTTTCACGCAGCGTCACCTTCCAGCCCGGCTCGCTGCAGCGGATCGTGTAGCGGCACTGGCTCGGAGAGATGCGCTCGCTCTCAAAGCTGAGCACAGCGCTGCCGATGGCCACGTTTTCCAGCTTCCAGCCGTCCCAGCCAATGGGCGTATGCGGCCTGAAGGCGATCATCTTCTTCGCCGCATCCGGCTCAAAGCCGAACAGGCTCTGCGTCATCGGCCAGACGAATCCCGCCGCGCTGCGCGCGCTGAGCAGCACGCCGTTTTCCTCCGCCTTCATCGCGCCCGGCATACCCGGCGCGCCAGCCTTGGCCATCATGCACAGACAGCCGATCATCTGCTCGACGTGATCCTGCGTGCCATGCCAGTGGGCCAGCTGCGCAAGCGGCGCATGCTCGCCCGGCTTCTCCTGCTCCGGCACATGCACCTTTTCCAGCTCCTTCAGGCACATGCTGTCATCCTCGCCGGTCATGCGCAGGATATACGCCTGCCCCCTGAGCGCCAGCGCCGTCTCGCGCACGATGTCCTCGCGGATATCATCAAAATTGCGCGTCGCACGGCGCAGATAGCTGATGCAAAGGCCAGTCATCGGCAGCATGTCCCCGGCAAACTGCTCATCGCCCGTCCAGCGCAGCACATGATGCACCAGCGACACAAACAGCGCGCTTTCCTTCACGCCGCCGATCTGGCGGATACGGCCGCTGCGCGAGATGCGCTTGGCCAGACGGCCCGGCGCAAGCTGCGCTTCCTCGCTCACGCGAACCAGCGTGCGCAGCATCTCCTGCACACGCATGCCGCCGCCAAGGGGCAGCAGCGCGCTCATCGCCTGCGCAAAGCCCTCGCCAAACAGCGACGGATGCTCCGGCAGATCGGTGCAAAGGCCCACGCCGCCGCGCGGCAGTTCGCGCGTCAGCCACTCGCCATAAATCTTCGTCCAGTTCCAGCTGCGCTCAAGCGAATCCTCCGGCAGCGCCGCGCTGCTGCTGTGCATCAGCTTTGCCAGCCGGGCCTGTTTCTGCTCAATGAGCTCAAGCGCGTTTTCTCGCAGATACGCCAGCGCATCCTCCGCTCTGGAGCGGGAAGCATAGCCGCCGGCGACAAACAGGCGCATCGTCGCCTGCGCGCCCGCGTTCACGCGGATGCGGTAAAACAGCCTGCCGTTGACGCCCTTTCCCAGCGTATTGCCAAAGCCATAGACAGAATGCGGAAGATCCGCCTGAAGCACGCGGTTTTTCAGCTCCGCGCCCCACACGGCATGCCACGGATTGCGGCTGTCGCGCGCATAGAATGCCTGCGTCTTCTCGTCATACTCGCCCACGTCGCGGCCCAGCTCCATGCTGTCCTCGCCGCGCGCCGCAGCCACGGTCAGAATATCCGTGCGCACGGTGAAGGACACCTCCACCATACGCGGCGCGTTTCTGCTGTTTTCAATCGTCAGTTCGATCACGCAGCCGTTCACGCCATCGGGAATACACTGACGGCGCACGACGTGCAATTCCTGTTCCTGCATGCGGTAATGGAACGCCGTCGCAGCCGGATCGATCTCGCAGGCGTCTGCCTGCGTCAGCGGCACATCGTCGATGGCAAAGAAGAATCCGTCGCACACCTTCTTTTCGCCGGCCCACAGGCCGCCCATCTCGCCCTCAACATTGAAGCCCAGATCCGGAAAAAGGCCGTTCTGCGCACCGATGAGCACAGCATGCGTGCCTGCAGTCACAGCGCTGGTCTGCATCTGATCGTAACGGTAAACCCTGTATGGAGAAAGCATAGCAAACCTCCTTGACTTAGTCTCTGATGACAGCAACAATCGTGGAAAGAATCAGCCGGATATCCGCCAGCGGCGAAATCTCGCGCAGATATTTCATATTCAGCTCGATCTTATCGGGCATGATCACGTCGATGTACATCTTCTCCGGATCCTCCGCACCCGCAAGCAGATCGTTTTCGTTGCGGTAGGCGATGGACGCATAATCCGTAATGCCCGGGCGCACCAGCAGCACCTGACGCTGGTAAGGGGTATACATATTCACGTATCTGGGCACCTCAGGGCGCGGGCCCACAAAGCTCATTTCGCCGGTGAAGACATTGATGAGCTGCGCCAGCTCGTCCAGCTTCGTCTTGCGAAGCAGTCGTCCCATGCGCGTGATGCGGTTGTCCCGGCCGACGGTGATCGAAAGACCCTTCTTGTCGGCGTCGACGACCATCGTGCGGAACTTGAATATGCGGAATTCCTTTCCGCCCCTGCCCACGCGCACCTGCCGGTAAAACACGGGACCCGGATCATCAATCTTGATCGCCAGCGCGATGAGCAGCAGCACCGGCCAGATCACGGCAAGCGCGCAGCCGGAGATGGCGATATCCATCGCCCGCTTGAGCACAAGCTGCAGCTTTCGCTTTTCCAGCACTGCAGCGATATCCATATTCTGCATGTATAGCCTCACACTCGGTCAAAGATACAGGTAAACAGGAAGCACATCGTCAGCGCCATCCTGTATTTCATCAAAAACAATCTCATCGCCAGCTTCGGCGGGAAGGAAAGCGGCTTCACATCTGCAAACCAGCTGCGCACATCCCTGCGGTTCATATACGCACGCGCGCGACGCACCCGGGCAAAGAAGCCATACGGCGTGCCGGGATAGCACAGATTGCGCACGGCCGTCACCGCCATCTTGCGCCTGCGGATCGTCATGCGGCGCTGGCACTCAGGATTATCCCTGAGCAGCGCGGCGATGGCGTCATTGGACAGGTCATGGCTCGCTGGCACATGGGCGCTGTAGCGCTTGGTGACGCTCTGCCCATGAAAGCGGTAGTGATAATACGCCTCGTCCACCGCGACGGCCGCATCCGCATCCAGCATGCACTCGACGATAAAGAGCAGATCCTCCGCATAGCGGATCTCCTCGCGGAAGCGGTGCGCCCCGATCACCTCCCGCCGGAAGAGATTGCGCGGCGTATAGCCGGACAGCGGCAGCTCGTCCGAATCATTCTCCTTGGAGAGCATCGCCGGAATCAGCGCTGCGCGGATTGATCCCCTGTCAAAGCGCGTGCCGGTTTCAAAGCCGAGCGGCACGTTTTCCTGCTTATGGGCATAATCCTTGAATACGCGGCAGAACGCGATATCCGCGCCGTGCTCCTTCGCCATGTCATACAGGCGCTGATACATCCCGGGCTCAATCCAGTCGTCGCTGTCGCAGAAAATCACATATTCACCCGAAGCTGCCTCCAGGCCCGCATTGCGCGCAGCGGAAACGCCCCTGTTCTCTTCAAAGGCGATCACGCGTATGCGGCTGTCCTTCGCCTCGTATTCCCGCAGGATGGCAAGCGAATTGTCCGGACTGGCGTCGCACACGCAGATCATCTCGATCTGCCGCATCGTCTGCGCGCGCAGGCTGTCCAGACATTCTCTCAAAAATGGTTCACAATTGTATACCGGAATGATCACCGAAACCTTCGGCTGCATGTTCTTTCCTCCAATAAGCGCATCAGCCTTCGATCTTATCGGCGGCGCTCTGCGTCAGATCTGCGCGCCACAGCGGCGCCTGCACCAGCAGATACGTGCAGCCGATCACGGAGAACGGTGCATACACCGACTCAAACAGGCCCACCAGAATAAACACCGCGCAGAATGCCAGCGGCGTGGCGGCATAGGCGCTCGCCTTTCTGTGAATCCAGTAATACTGCACCGAGCGCACGACGGCCAGCGCCGTATAGGCGACGATAAGCAGACCCGCGATAAAGCCGTTGTTGTATGTCACACCGAAGAAAGCGTTGTGCGCATTGAAGCGGCGATCGCCCGCGCCGTCCTTGGCAACCCACTCCTGAACGACGCTCGTCTCGTGTCCGTTCCATGTCAGGTTTTCAAGGATCGTCATCCAGATGCCCCAGCGGTCGCTGGTCAGGTCGTCCATGGAGAGGGTGCGCTCCTCCGGTCTGGGCACGGTGATCTCCTGACCATAGTGCTCATAATTATATACAGCCAGCGCATAGTCCTCCTCGTAGGACTCGTAAACCTTGTCCATCGTCACCTTCGCGCCCAGCATGGCAAACGCCAGCACGAAGACAGCCAGCATCGCCAGCAGCCTGCCGGGATTCCTGGCGCTGCCCGCGATGATCGCCACCGTCAGAATTGCAGCCACACCCACCAGCGCCAGCAGGCCCGACCGGGACAGGGACAGTACCAGCGAAACCGCCGCCAGCAGCGCGCACGCGCCATAGGCGATCATGGATTTCGTCTTCTTTTCCCTGAAGCTGGCATAGGTCAGCAGCATTGCCGCCGCCGCCATCACAATGCAGCACATGGACAGGCAGTTTGCATCGTAGAAAACGCCCTTATAGCCCGGATAGCCGATCGTCAGGGGCACCGTCAGATACGACAGCACAAGAAACGGCAGCACCGCAAACACACAGCCGCGCAGAATCGAGCGGAATGTGGATTCATCATCGCGCGATGCGAGCACGGAGAAGACCACCGGATAGCACACAAGCAGCGGCACGCTCTCGGGCAGCCAGTCCTGATAAAACAGGCCCGACACCACCATCATGCCGTGCAGCGCAAACCACAGCCCGGACATGCCCCTGTGAAAATGCACGCGCGCCTTCACGCCGCTTCTGGCTGTGAGGGTCACAAACGCCATCAGGATCATGCCGAAGAGCACGAAGATCATCCAGCGCATCGGGAACTTGCGCTGGGTGAAGAGCGTACAGTAGCCGATGAGCGCAAAGAGCGACGCTGTCAGCAGGCGGCTGTCAAAAATCTCGTTGAAAATGCCCGTCACCTTGTCATAAAGGTTGAGCACCCTCGTGCCGTCAAAGCCTTGTTTACGCATATATGCCTCCAATGTTTCGGATATACGTTGGGCTGCCGCCCAAGCCCGCTTGAGGGATTTCATCCCCCAAACTCCCTTCTTCGTTTCGCGAAAATAAACCACATTATCTGAGAATCATATGGCTTTAAAATTCCCAATCGCTTCCCGATAAATCACTTCCACGGTCTGCGCGTTGCGCGCCCATGTAAGCTCGCGTGCGTCCCGCCGGCCCTTCCTGCGGAGCGTCTCGTATTTTTCGGGACAGGCGAATACCTCGCGCATCACGCGCTCAATCGCTTCGATATCGCCCGCGGGTACGAGGAATCCGTTTTCTCCGTCGGTGATCGTATCCCCGATACCCTCGTCCTTCGCGCCCACGGCGATGCAGCCGGCAGCCATCGCCTCGATATACACGATGCCGTAGCCCTCGCCCCAGCTGGGCAGGACGAACAGATCGCTCTTTGCCATCCGCTCCATCACCTGCTCATGCGGCAGGCCGCCTGTCAGCGTCACGCGGCTTTCAAGCCCCAGCTCCCTGATGCGATCCCTGAGCTGCCGCTCCATCTCGCCGATGCCCACAATGGTGAGCGAAGCATCCGGATACTCGTCAGAAAGCCTTGCAAATGCCTCCAGCGTCCTGTCCATGCACTTGCGCGCCTTGAGCGTGCCCACAGAGATCACCGCGCGCGGTACATTCTCCGTCTTTTCAGGCACGAGCGACAGATCCACGCCGTTTGGCACGATCCGCGAGATCCTTCCCCCGCCGCGATACGGCTCAACCCGGCTCATCAGCAGGCTCGATACCGCCATCAGCGCATCAGCCTCGCGGGCGATCATCTGATTGCGCGCCCACGGCGTTTGTCCGGGGATAAAGTAATGGAAGATATCCGTGCCATGCACCGTCAGCGCAAGCGGCACGCCCAGTGCGCGCGCAGCCAGCAGACCCGCATGTCCGTCGCGGGGGAGCATATGCGCATGCACGATATCAAACGGGCGCTCCCTGTGCAGGCGCTTTGCAATGGGCAGCGCGGCCCATGCCAGCAGCCGTCCGCCCAGAAGTTTTTCGCCTTTGTTGCCCAGCGTCAAGCAGCGCGGATAATAGACCCTGATCCCGTCGATCACGGCCTGCTCCGGCGTTCTTTCGTTGACCTCATAGAGCTTCGGACGCAGCCGCTTCATCATCGGCAGCACGCCCATGCACGAGATCACCACGACCTCATGCCCGCGCGCCTGCAGCGCCTTCGCCTGCTCATGCACGTAAAAGCAATAGGGAGAATTGTCCGCCTGCCGGTGGATCATCATCAGAATACGAAGCTTTTTTTCCATCCGGCACGCCTCCTCTTCTCCGCCTTTTCCGAAAGGAAAGGCTTATTTCATCTCATAGAGTTCCATCCATTTTTTCGCGATGATCGGCCATGCATAGCCCTTCGCCAGCTCCGCACAGCGCCCGGAGCGCTGCGCATAGTCCTTGACGATCTCCTGCAGCATCTGCGCCTGCTGCTTTGTATCGCCGCAGACCACCGAATAGCCAACCTTGCCCTCGTCAAACTGGCCGTCAAAGCCCTGACCGCGCGTGTAGAGCACCGGCACGCCCTGGCTCATCGCCTCCAGATATACCATGCCGAACGTCTCAGCGCTGGAGGGCACCAGCAGCACATCCACCCCGGCATAGAATCGCTTC
Source organism: Clostridia bacterium (assembly GCA_017545905.1). GTDB lineage: Bacteria > Bacillota > Clostridia > Christensenellales > Aristaeellaceae > Ventricola. The sequence goes on from JAFWXL010000033.1 coordinate 7,832, forward strand.
ATCGCATCCATGCCGCCGGCCACGCCCAGATACGCATCGCCCTCATGAAGCCCGGCAACCAGATCGTTCATCAGCTTGCCCTCGCCCACAGCGCGCAGCACGCAGGGCATACCCGTTTCCGTCGCCCTGTGCACGGCTTCCAGCGCGTCCAGCGGGCGCTTGCGCTTTGTCATCTTCCCTGCAAAGCCCACGCGCAGCGGATGCTCGCAGCCCCCGCGCGCCGTGCCGTCCAGCCATTCTGGCGCGATGCCGTTGGGGATCACCGCCGTCTTGGGCTCAACAAGCGCGCGGTCGCGGCTTCTGAGCCATTTGCCCAGCACCTTATCCCTTGCCGCGCCGCTGAGGAACACAACCCTCTGCGCCGCGCGCAGGATTTCTCTGGCCATGCCATGCAGGTGCGGCTCATATTTCCAGATCGCCTCAATGTCGCTGTAGCGCAGGGTGACGATGAACGGAATATCGTATTTCTGATGAAGCGCCAGAGCGATAGAGCCGTCGGTGAAGAGCGTATGCGCATGCATCAGGTTCACCCTGCTCATGTCCACAGCCTCTTCAATCGCCGGCACGGTGCGCTTCGCCTTGCGGGAGAAGAAGACCGCATCGCTGCGCCTGACGGTGAGCGCGCTCAGCGTCTCAACGCCCTCAGGCTGATTCTTGCCCATGTCGCGCTTTCTCTTTTCGGGCACGAAAACAATCTGCTCAAGTCCCTCGTCCCTCAGCGCCTCAAACATCTGCGGAAAGACCGTGCTTCCCGCCAGATTGCAGCAGATATGCAGAATCATGCTCTCTTTCCGCCTTCCTTTTTCTTCTTTTCCTTTTCAGCCCTGAGGAATTTGGGCAGGCTGGCGATACCCACCAGCGAGCCGTAGCCATAGGCAAAGTGGAACGCCGGATAGAGGATCACCTCAACCGGGAAGAATTTGAAGCCCTTTTCCTTGGCGATGGTATATGAATAGAAGAAATCCAACAGCAAATATGCGCCCCATTCAAGCGCCAGCAAACCGCCGAAGAGCCAGCTGCGGGTGAAAAGCGTCAGCAGGACGAGGCCAATGGTGGAGAGCACGAAGGCCAGCGGCACGAAATGGCGCACGCCCATCGAGCCGGGCACAAGCGTCATCGTAATCACACCCCACTTACCGTTCATATACGCCATCTTCATGATGCCGCGCATGGTATCGCGGCAGTAATAGAGCACGCGGATCTTATGATTGAGATACACTTTGCCGCCGTTTTTACGGATGCGGTGATTGAGCTCGTTATCCTGATTGCGGGTCATGCGCTCGTCAAAGCCGCCGATACGGTCAAAGAGCTCCTTGCGCCAGCATCCAAAGGGCACGGTATCGACATAGCCGTCCTCTTCCGTCAGGCGATAGGTCGCATTGCCCACACCCAGCGGCGTTTTGAGCATCTCCGCGATTGCCTCGCCCATGAAGCCCTTGCCTCGCGTGACAAACACGCCGCCCGCATTGTCGCAGTCTTTTTCCAGCAGCGTTTCCACAGACAGGCGGATGTAATCCGGCGGATACTCCGCATGCGCGTCAAGGCGCACGATGATCTCCGCCCTGCAGGCTTCAATGCCGATATTCATCGCATAGGGCACCGTGCGGTTGGGATTATCCAGCACGACGATCTGCGGATGCTCCTTCTGCATATCGCGCAGCATCGCTACGGTGCGGTCCTCGCTCCTGCCGTCGACAAAGATGACCTCCATCAGCTCAGCAGGATAATCCTGCGAAAAGATAGAGTCTACACAGGCGGCGATGAATTTTTCCTCGTTGCGCACGGGCAGGATGACAGAAATGAACGGCAGCTGCATGCTTCTTACTCCCAACTTATCGATATCTGTACATGGTTATCCATATTGAGAATCACAATGAATCAGTTTATTATAGCACAAACAAACGGCAATGAAAAGGAATTCATACAAAAACCGCTCCCCCTCGTCAGAGGGAGAGCGGAATCCGTCAGATCATGACCCGTCCGGCCGGCAATCAGTCGCAGCTGCGGCAATGCACGTAGCCTTCCTTTTCCGCCTCTTCAGCAGAATTGAAATACACCCTGTTCTTCTCCGCCGGCAGGGAATGGCACCATATCTCGTGGTATTTCCTGCTGTTGCGGTTGCCAATCAGCTTCGCCTCGTCCGGGGACGGCTGAGCGTCCTCCTGCTGTTCTTCAGGCTCCTTAGAGGCAAGCAGCAGATCGCTGCGGACAAAGCCCTGCGTGCCGTCTTCCATGCAAACGCAGTAGAATAATTCGCCGTCCGCGCTGATTTCGGCTCCAGTCACCGTCAGCTGCATGCCGCGTTCAAGGCGGCCCACCTTTTCCGAACGGGTGTCGGCCTGCGCGCGGACATTGACAGCCAGCTCATGGGTTTCAGCCAGGAACGGAAACTGCGTCGCTTCCTCCAGCGCATCTTCCGCCGGATCACCCGCCAAAGCCTCGGCCTGCGCGCCGCAGGCGCACAGCAGCATCATGATCAGACATGCCATCACGCATGCAATCAGGGAAAATCTCTTTTTCATCTGCATTTTCTCCTTTTAAGCCTTCTTTTCTGTTGGCTGTGTATGCGCAATATAACCGCATCTGTGCGCTTAATACCACAGCCAGCCGTCAAACCATGCCACAGCATCGCACCACGCGCGCGGCACCTCGATGCCCGAGGCCAGCGGATAGAACGCAACAAACAGCACAACCGCCGCCACAGACAGCAGCACGGCCAGCGCATACGCCAGCTTCCTGCGGCGCCGCGCCAGATACTTGAGCGCAAGCACCGTGGCGATGATGATCCACGGCACGGAGGCAAAGTAGTGATAGATGAACGTGAGGCGTGACACCAGCACCCACGGCAGATAGCCCGACAGGAACGCGACGCAGATCACCGGCATCGCCCGGTCGTCCTCGTCCTCGCGGCCCGGGATCGCGCCAAGCGCCGGCAGCGCATTGCGGTACACACTGTACGCCAGCACAAACAGGATACCGATCAGGCCCGTCCACCACACCGCCGGATTGCCGAAAGAGAGGATGGAGGAAGCCATGCCCGCGCCCTTGAAATCCGCCTGATAATACCACATGGGCTTGACAATCAGCGGCCACTCATACCACGGCGAGGCAAAGTAATGCTCCGCCACGAGGTTCGCGTGGTAATCGAGCATCAGCGTCTGCGCATCCCACAGGCGGCGCATTGTCGCCAGATTCCACTTGAAGCCGCCGTACGGCGCAAGATACGGAATATAGCTGGCAACGTAGATTGCAAGGGGCACAAACACAAAGAATGCGAAGCAGGCAAGAATCGTCTTTGTTCCTCTGTCGCGGAACGTATCCGCCGCGCGCACAAACGCGGGATCCTCGTCATAGTGCGCCCTTGCATACACGCTCTGCCGCCAGAGCTGATAGAAGCGGGCAAAGAACATCACCGCAAGGCCCACCGCGCCGTAGCAGCCAATCCACTTGCTCGCAATCGCAAGGCCCATGAATACGCCCGAGAGCGCCAGCGGCACAAACGTATCGCGCAGGCGCTGGTGATAAAAGCTCATCTTCATCCAGCGCGCCATGAACAGGAACATCAGCATCATGAACAGCACCGGGAACGAATCAATCGTCGCGATGCGCGTCTGCGTGAAGTGCATGCAGTCGCTGGCGAGCAGCAGCGTGCACAGCGCGGACCAGCCGGTGGACAGCAGCAGCGTTTTGGCCAGCAGATACATCGCCGGCACCATCAGCGCGCCGCAAAGCGCGCCCGCAAAACGCCACGCAAACGGCGTCATGCCCATCAGCCTGATGCACCACGACATGAACACCTTGCCCAGCGGCGGGTGCGTCGTCTCGTAGGTGTTCTGTCCATGCGCATGCTCATAGCCCGTGCGCGCGTGATAGATCTCGTCAAAGTACATGCTGTTCATGTACGAGGGAACGGCGGGTACGGTATCCTGCTCGTCGATGAGCGAAGCAGGGTCGCCCATGCGGCCTTCCACGCCGCCGAAGCCCTGCGCCGAAACCGGCGCAATCACACGGCCCTGCGCATCCACCGCTGCAATCTCCCACAGCGCGCTGGCCGCGCCTTCAAAGGTGATGCGCAGATAGCGTCCGCTGAAGGGGAGCATGCCGCCGCTCACATCTGTCACCGTGCCGGAATCATTGTAGATCGGCTGGCGCACCGCCTGCCATTTGTAGCAGTCCCCGATAAGGTATTTGGCGTCTGTCTCGTCCTGATAGCTTTCGCCGTCGTCGCTTACTGCAACGCTGAACGCCGTTTCAGATACGCCGCCGTAGTAATAGATATGGAAATTTTCGTGCCGGCTGCCCAGATCAATCACGACGTATTCATCCGCCGCCGTGGAGGCATAGCCGCCCTGAGGCGCCTTTGTCTCGCCCAGCCCCCAGAAACCGACCACACCGTAGATCAGCGTGAGCGCAAGCATGATCGCCCAGTCGGCGCGCTTCATATGCAGCTGATAATCCCTGCCATGCAGGATCTCCTCGCGCATGCGCGCATGCGCGCTGTCGGATACCGGCTTTTCAAACAGATCGTCCGTATCCTTTTTCACCGCTGCGCGCTTCTTCAGGCGCACGGGCTCCCTGCCCATGCAAAGGCTCACCGCCGCCCAGACGGAAAGGCCCGCAGCGATCACCTGCACGGCGCCGACGAGATAGCCCAGCCAGAGATTAGGCGCAACCAGATGCTCAAAGGCAAGCACCGCGCCGATATTCACCGCAGACGCCGCGCTTGAGAGCGCGCAGGCCAGCAGCAATCGCACATCCGGCGCATATGCATACGCCAGCAGCAGCAGCACAAGCGCCGGCAGGATGTATCTTTCGTGCATCTTGCTGCCCAGCACGAAGATCAGCTGCAGCGTCACGCCGGCGGAAAGCAGCAGATGCTTTCGCTCCCTGCCCAGCAGATACACAGCCAGCCCAAATGCAAACGACAGCGCCATCAGCACGCCGCCCAGCACGCCGTAGCTCACGCTGCCGAACACATGCTGCGCAGTAGGCGTCCAGTTGCCGCCCAGCAGGAACATCAGATTGCCCGTGGACAGCGTCGCATACGCGTAGCTGGAGAGCGTCTCGACGTATTTATCGACAATCCAGAAGATAGAATCCTGATTCGGCGAGAACGGCGCAACGATCGCAATCGTCGCCGCCACGCCCAGCAGCAGGCCGATGCCGGCGCTCTTTCTGGCCTCCCTGCGGGAAACCACATCGCGCACAAGCGCCGCAACGCCAAGCGGCGCCAGCAAACCCGCCTGCGGCTTGGCCAGTACAGCCAGCGCAAACACCGGGATCGCCGCGTGCCACCTGCCGTCAAGGGCATACAGAAGCACCAGCACCAGCATCACGCACAGCACGGAGTCAATCTGACCCCAGCACGCGCCCGCGATCACAAACGCAGGGTTGAGCGCAATCAGCGCCGCCATGCCCAGCGCCGCCGCCTTGCCCGTCACGCGCTCCGCCGCGCGATACACGCAAAGCGCAAGCAGCACATCGCACAAGATGGGCACGGTTTTGAGCAGAAGCTCTCCGCTGACCGTTCCCATCTGAATGCCGGTCAGATTCGCTATGCTGCCCAGCAGGCCCAGCACAAGCATGTAGCCCGGCGGATAATCGCAGAAATAACCGCTTTCATAGAAATCCGCTGCGCCGCCGTATGCCATTTTCCCGGCCCACGCACTGAAACAGCCAATGTCCACGCCATATCCGCGCACGGCGCCAGCCAGCGCCACGCGTACAATCAGCGCGCCCATGAGCAGCACGCCGAGCATGATATTCGCCCGGCGCCCGTCCATGCCGCTGCCGGTCAGCAGCGTGCGCGAAAGCGCCAGCGTCAGCAGCAGATACGCGCACGACACGGCAATCAGACCGGGGATCACTGCATCCTTGCCGCCTTCGCTTTTCTGCTTCGTTTCCTTCTGCGGCTCCGGCGTGGCAAGCTCCATCACATACACGCCCACCGGCGCGCTGTCCACCTGCTCCAGCCGCACATCCGTAAACCATGCGCGCCCTGTCGCCTCCGAGCCGTATCCGCCAAGACGCACGCAGACCGTCGCATCGCGCTGGCCCTTGCCTGTATGCGCATAAAGCGTGATGGTTTCCCATTTGCCGCCGGTGTCATGCACATAGTCGCTGGTGCCGAATATGCCCAGAAACGATACGTTTGCGCCGATCTGATCGGGATCACAATGCTCGGCCATCACGCGCGCCGTCAGCTTATAGGTCGCATTCTCGCGCACGGAGACCGTCTGTTCAAACCGGGCATCGTTAGCCGCGACGTTTTCCACAAGCACAGCCGTCGTTCCGTCCGCCATGGTCGCCGCTTCCAGATACGAAGCGCCCGCGCTGGTCACCCACATGCCGGTATTCCAGCCGTCCGGCATGCCGCCCGTGACGCTTGCAAAGTCGCCGTTTTCCAGCAGATTGCCCTGCTGGATGCCCTGCGCCTCCTTTTCGCCAAAAAGCAGGATAGCGCTGACGATCAGAGCGATCACGAGCAGCGCTGCAATGAGAATTATGCTTGTTTTTTTGTTGATCTTCATCCTGTGATGCCTCCGATTTCGGCCTGTCCCCGCATCAGAATGCAGGGCCCTGATACCCGAACGCGTTTTCGATATGCGCCGCGCGTTCTCCCTGAATCTCGATCACATCAAAGCGTGCCTGCCGATTCATCAGGCCGTTTCGCATCAGATAGTACAGCGCGCCTTTGCAGATGCGCTTTTGCTTAGCCGGCGTGACCGCCTCACGTCCGGAAGAGGCGCGCCCCGTTCTCATCTTCACCTCGATGAAGACGATCACGTTTTCCTGCTCTGCGATCAGGTCGATCTCCGAGCCGGGCGATACATAGTTGCGCGCCAGAATCCGGTATCCCTTTTCCACAAGGATCTGCTCCGCGCGGATCTCGCCGAGCATGCCGCGCGTGCGGGAAGATTCGCTCATCGTCATACCTTCACAAAATTGCCGATAAACGAACGCCTGTGCGCCGGGCAGGGGCCGTATTCCTTCAGCGCCGCGATGTGCTGCGCCGTGCCATAGCCCTTGTTTTTCGCAAAGCCATACTGCGGATACATTTCATCTAGCTCGCGCATCAGGCGGTCACGCGTCACCTTCGCCAGAATCGACGCCGCCGCAATCGAGTAGCACAGCGCATCGCCATGCACAATGCCGCGCACCTCGCCCGCCACGTCCAGCTTATCGATCGCATCCACGAGAAACAGATCGCACGGCGCATCCTTGGCGGCCAGCGCCATGGCGTTTTTCGTCGCATTGAGGATGTTCACCCGGTCGATCTCCTCCGGCGATGCGAGGATCACCTTCGCATACACCGCCGTCTCCAGAATCTGATCGTAGAGCGCCTCGCGGCGCTTCTCGCTCAGCTTCTTGCTGTCGTCCACGTACAAAAGCAGCGGCTCGCTGGGCATGACCACGCATGCCGCCGCCACCGGGCCGCACAGCGGGCCGCGTCCAGCCTCGTCGATACCGGCAAATATGCGTCCGTTCTCCCATATGCCGCGGTCGGTCTGCGTGATTTCGACAAGGCGCGCATTCCAGTCTTTCTTCATAAGTTCATCTCATGGGGCTCTGCCCCATCCCCCGGTCCAGGGGCTTTCCGGTCGCCCCTAGGACGTACCCTTCGGTCTTCACACGAATATATTTATTCTTTTTCCGCTGCTTCGTCTAAAACCTTGTCTTGCTTTTTCTCCGGCGCATTTTGCAGGGTCAGCCGGCCGAGCTTGCCGCCGCGGAACTCATCCAGGATCACCGCAGAGCCGCGGTCGGTATCCATCACGCCGCCGGGCATCAGCCAGCCGCGGCCGCGGCAGGCTTCCTCCAGCAGCGCCACGCCGCGAAGCGTCGTATCCTTGAGCTTGAAGCGCGCAGCAGCCGCAGCCGGCTTCACGTCCATGAGCATCTCCAACAGGTTCACCGCCAGCATCTGCTGATCCATGATCTGATCGTTAATCGTGCCCACATAGGCCAGCGCGCGCGCGTCCTTCTGATCATCGAGCTTGGGCCAGAGCAGGCCGGGGGTATCGAGCAGCTCCAGATACGGCGTGATCTTGACCCACTGGTTATTGCGGGTCACGCCCGGTCGGTCGCCGGTTTTGGCGATGGATGCGCCGTTGACCTTGTTGGTAAACGTGCTCTTGCCCACGTTCGGCACGCCGACGATCATCACGCGCACGGTCTTCTTCACGCCCTTGGCCGCCATCTTTGCCACAGCCTCGCTTGCCGATTTTTCGATGCGGCTGATCACGTCCTTGGCGCGGCCCTTCGCACTGTCAAAGCTCATGCAGTCAATGCCCTGCGCACGGAAATAGCCCAGCCATGCGCGGGTCGCCTGTTCTTCGGCGAGGTCGGCCTTGTTGAGAATCAGCAGGCGCTTTTTATTGCGCACAAGCTTGTCCAGCTCCGGATTGCGGCTGGCACGCGGAATGCGCGCATCGCACAGCTCCACCACCACATCCACGCGGGAAAGCTGCTCCTCGAGCTTGCGCTTGGCGCGCGCCATATGACCCGGGTACCAGTTGATCGCCTTGTCCTCGGCGCGCAGGATCATATGATCATACTTGTTTTCTCTGTTATTCATATCAATAACCCATCTATTTACGATAACGCATCATGCCGTGCGTCCCTCACATAAACAAAAAGACCGCCGGAAAAACCGGCGGCCGGTAGCACAATTACCTCTCCTTAATCTTGGCGGCTTTGCCGGACAGATTACGCAGGTAGTACAGCTTCGCACGACGGACCTTGCCGCGGCGGAGCACCGTAATCTTATCAAGACGCGGGGAATGCAGCGGGAAGGTACGCTCCACGCCGATGCCGTAGGAAACACGGCGCAGGGTGAAGGTCTCACGGATGCTGCCATTGCGCTTAGCGATGCAGATGCCCTCGAACGCCTGAAGACGCTCGCGCTCGCCCTCAACAACCTTCACCATCACACGCAGGGTGTCGCCCACGCTGAACTTGGGAAGATCCTTCTTGAGCTGCTCGCTTTCGATCGCACGGATGATCTCGCTCATTGTCGATTTCTCCTTTCATCATAGACGCTCATTCTATGCGCGACTTCGCATACAGCGGAACGTCCGTTTCATACAGAGGCTATTATATCATCACCATCTCCCATTTGCAAGAGTTAATTTTCCGTTTTTGCCCGTTTTTTGAGTTATTTTTACACCGCCAGACATCCGCTCAGCGCAGCGCCCGCATGGCCGCCGCAGCGCGGTCCAGCGCATCCTCCACCGTTTCGCGTCCCTGCATCACATCGTCAAGCGCCGTGCACAGCAGGCTGCGCAGCGTCGACGTTCTGTCGTCCCTGTCAAGGCTGGCCGGCCAGATTGCGCCGTCCTGCCAGATGCCCCGCGCGCCCAGAATCTCCTGCGCCTGCTCGTGCAGGATCACGCAGGCTTTCTGCGCCAGCGCATCCCTGCGCGCATCGCCCCCGGCAAACGCACACACGCCCGTCAGCACGAACGAGCGCACCGGCAGCCCGACCGCTGAAGGATACGGCACTGTCATGATATCCGCCATATCGCCGGGCAGCGTCTGTCCGTCCACCCAGTCGATGAAGATCGCCGTCTCTCCGCTGACAAAGCGCTCCAGCGCGTCTTCCCTCGTCCCGCAGCAGCCGATCAGGCCGTCGTCAACCGCATCACGCAGCCACCGCACGCCCGCACGCATATCCAGGCTGTCCGCCTCGCAGGTCTTTCCATCCTCGCTGAGCAGCATACCGCCAAAGACAGACTGCGTGAGCGCCTCAAGCGCCGCGCTCGTCTGCGGGGTCGCCAGCCAGATATCCACGGCAGTTTCATCCTGAAGCAGGAACTCCTCCAGAATCTGATAAAACTGCGTCGGATACCAGACGGGATACGTCCTGGCATCGAGCATATAGTCTAAGCGGTGCTCCTCAAAGCGCCTGCGGTTTACCGCCATCTGCCTGTGATACGCAATCAGCGGCGCCATGAACAGCGCTTCATCCTCCACGCACAGGTCAAGCACCTGCCGCTGCATCCTCGTCTGACTGCCGATAACCGCCTGCAGCGGCACCAGCATCCCCTCTTTGGCCCACGGCCTTGCCTCCTTGGGCGCACAGATCGCCAGATCCGGCGCATCGCCCCGCATCACCCGCTCGCGCAGCGAAGCGCCGCCCTCTTCAAGCGTCCACGCTGCATCCGGCATCTCCTCGCTGAGCAGCGCCAGCACCTGCCGCGCCTTTCCCTGCGCGAGCGCGCCCTCCTGCACATACAGTTCCATCGTCTCCTGCGCACTGGCGCCCGAGACAAGCAGCACAAGCAGCATACACACTGCAAGCATTCCCGGTTTCATCGCATACCCTCCCGCATCTCCTCTTGCACCTATGTATATACGGCGGGCGCAGGATTCATGCCGGATTGCTTTTCCCGAAAAAGAAAACAGAGAATCCGTCCCTAAAACGGATTCTCTGAAATAAAGCCTTGTATCAGAGCATGCTGCGAAGGAAGGACTGCAGCCTCTCATGTTTCGGACTGCCAAGCACCTGATCCGGCGTGCCCTCCTCGGCGATGACGCCCTGATCCATGAAGACCACCTTATCCGCCACAGCGCGGGCAAAGCCCATCTCATGGGTGACGACGAGCATCGTCATGCCCTCCTGCGCCAGATTCTGCATGACGGAAAGCACCTCGCCGACCATCTCCGGGTCAAGCGCGGAGGTGGGTTCGTCAAAGAGGATGACCTCCGGGTCCATGGAAAGCGTGCGCGCGATGGCCACACGCTGCTTCTGGCCGCCGGAGAGCTGGCGCGGCTTCGCGCCGACATAGGCCTCCATGCCGACCTTGCGCAGATACTTCATGGCGTTTTCCATGCTCTCCTCGCGGGAGCGCTTCAGAACCTTCATCTGGCCGGTCATGCAGTTTTCCAGCACGGTCATGTTGCCGAAGAGATTGAACTGCTGAAACACCATGCCCACCTTGGCGTGGTACTGCGGCATGTTGATCGTCTCGTCGGTCAGAATGTCCTTGCCATGGTAACAGATTTTACCCTTGTCCGGGTTCTCCAGCAGGTTGATGCAGCGCAGCAGCGTGCTCTTGCCTGAGCCGGAGGAGCCGATGATACAGACAACCTCGCCCTTGTTGGCGGCAAAGTCGATGCCCTTCAGGACTTCGTGGCTGCCGAAAGCCTTGTGCAGGCCTCTGATCTCAATCACTTGCTCTGCCACTGTCTGTCCACCTCCTGTTCCTGTTCCTTGCTGACCACGATCTCCGAGCGGCTGTCGCTCTGGGAGCCGCAGATCACGTAGTTATCCGGGCCGTCCATCTTCTTCTCCACAAAGCGCAGCACGCGGCTGACCGTCACCGTCAGCACCAGATAGATGACAGCGATGATGAAGAAGACCTCAAAGTACTTATAATACGTGCCCGCAGCGCTCTTCGCCTGGAAAAACAGCTCGCTGACGGAGATGACGTTGAGCACGCTGGAGTCCTTGATATTGACGATCAGCTCGTTGCCCACGCTCGGCAGGATATTGCGGATCGCCTGCGGCAGCACGACGGTGGTCATCGTCTGCCAGTGGGTCATGCCGATGGAATGCGCCGCCTCAAACTGCCCCTTGTCCACGGAGATGATGCCGCCGCGGATGATCTCGGCCATGTATGCGCCGGTGTTGATCGAGATGATCAGGATCGCCGCCATGGTGCGCTCCATGTCGATGCCCAGATACTGCATCGAGCCGTAGTAAATGACCATCGCCTGCACGATCATCGGCGTGCCGCGGAAGACCTGAATATACACGCCGATGAGCATATGCGCCAGCTTGCGGATTGCACGCTTGACCGGACCCATGCCGCGCGGAATCTCAATCGTGCGGACAATGGCTACAAGCAGACCGATGATAAAACCAAAGAATGTGCCGGTGAGCGCAATGAGCAGCGTGGTCAGCGTGCCTGAGAGAAACAGGCCGCCATACTGCTTAAGCAGAAAGCCCACCCAGCCAAAGAACGTAGATGGCATACAAAAACTCCTTCTTGGGGCTATCGCCCCAAACCCCATTTGAGGGACCAGTCCCTCAAACTCCCTTCACCGCTTCGCGGCGTTCTATTGAAAGTATGTAAGCAGACGAAAAGGAAAGCGCTGACGCGCTTCCCTTTGGGAATGAAAACCTATGATTCCCTCCTCTGCGCGCAGCGCAGAGAAGAAGGGAGTCTGAGGGACCGGAGCCTGCCACCGCCAGTGGCGGATACAGGCAGGCGAAGCGTCGGGAATCGCAAGGAGCGCTTGCGCGACTATGCAAGTTCCCCGGATCGGCAGCCCTAACGTAACCTTTTACTCGGAAAGCGGCTGCGCGGCCACAGCGGCGTCCATGAGCGCGCTGCGCTCTTCGCGGCTGATGTTGGCGAGGATCGCGTTGATCTTCTCGGTCAGGTCGCTGCCCTTGGTCACGCCCACGGCGATGGCGACGTCTTCCGGAGAGGCCTCAAAGCCCTTGCCCTCTTCGAAGGCGACGTAGCCGATGGACGGGTTGGAAGCCATCGCGGAGACAGCGCCCGGACGCTCGGAGATGTAGCCGTCAATCGCGCCGGCAGTCAGCGCAACGATCATCGCCGGGAAGGTCTCCATGGCCGGCATCTTCTTGACCTTGTCAATCTGATCGATGACGGTATAGTGGAAGGTGTTGAGCTGGCCGGTGATCTTCGCGCCGGAGAAATCGGCGAGGGAAGCAGCATTCGCGTACGCGCCGTCGTTCATGACGACCACGCACAGCTCGCTCTCGTAGTACGGCTCGGTGAAGTCGATGGTCACCTTGCGCTCCTCAGTCGGGCTCATGCCGGCGATGATGCAGTCGATCTTGCCGCTCATAAGGCTGGGAACAAGGCCGTCCCACTCGGTCTTGACGATTTCAAGCTCCATGCCCAGCTCGCTGGCAATGCGCTTGGCAATGCGCACGTCGTAGCCGTCGGCATAGCCGCCCGCAGCAATCGCCACAGCCTCGTCGCTCGGCTCGCTCTGGGTCCAGTTGTAGGGCGCATAGTTGCATTCCATGCCGACCTTCAGGGTATCCGCCATGCCCATGGCAGACACACACAGCATCATCATGGCCAGCGCCAGCACCATCATCTTCTTCATTGTCATTTCCTCCTTGATTTGCAGCTTCCTGCAGGCTGATTATGCAAATCCTTCGCCGCACAGATCATTCTCAATCCGAAAAGTGAGGACTTGTCAAACCGCTTCGTTCATATTTCCGGTTTTTCACCGGCGTTGCGTGGGTCTTATATTACCGCCTTAACGCGCAAATGTCAATCAAAATACAAAAAATATCCCCAAATTTTGTAATTTACACAAAATCTAGGGCGTATTCATCCACTTTTTCTAGTCAGGTTCAGCCGTTACACAAGCGTCACACGGCATTCCCACGGCCTGAGCATGTCCTTGGCGCCCGCGACCTTGTAATTGGCGAGGAGCATTTCGCCGCGCGTATGCGCCGCCTCCTCCAGCGCTGCCTCCTCACAGGAGAAATTGCAGGCGACCAGCAGCGTCTTTCCTTCGTAGCTGCGCGTGTAGGCAAAGACCTGCTTATCCTCCTTCATCAGCAGCGTGAAATCGCCGTGTACAATCACCGGATGCGTCTTTCGCAGGGCGATGAGCTTCTTATAGAAGCTGAAGACGGAATCCGGATCGCCGACCTGGCTTTCGGCATTGATGAATGCATGATTCGGATGAACCGGCATCCACGGCTGCGCGTCGGTAAAACCTGCGTTTTTGCCCGCGGTCCACTGCATGGGCGTACGCGCGTTGTCGCGGCCCTTATAGCGGATGCAGTCCATCATGCGCTCCGGCGTAATCTTCTTCTGCTCGATCACCAGCTCCTGCCATGCGTTGTAAACCTCCACATCGCGGGACTGGGTGACATGGGTAAAGGGATAATTGGTCATGCCCAGCTCTTCGCCCTGATAGATGTAGGGCGTGCCTTCCATCATATGCAGGCAGGCGCCGACCGTCTTGGCGCTGAGCACGCGGTATTCCTCTTTGTCGCAGCCAAAGTGCGACACAGCGCGCGGCTGATCGTGATTGCTCCAGTAGAGGCTGTTCCACGCCCTGCCGTGAAGGTGCGTCTCCCAGCGCTCAAAGATACGCTTGAGCTTGACCAGATTCATCGGGCCGGTGGACCACTTGCTCATCTCGCCGTTGTCCAGCGGGCCGTTGTCGTGCTCTACATGCTCAAACTGAAACGCCATGCTCAGCTCGCTGCCGTCCAGATTCGCATAGCGCAGCGCCTCCTCAGGCGTCAGGCTGCCGGTCTCGCCGACGGTCATGACGTCGTAATGGCTGAGCACCTCGCGGTTCATCTCCTGCAGGAACTCATGCTCGCGCGGGCCGCAGCTGCTGGGCCTGTGGGGGCCGCCGTCGCAAAGGAGCATCTCGGGCGGCTTGCCGATCATGTCGATCACGTCCATGCGGAAGCCGTCGATGCCCTTTTGGAACCACCAGTGCATCATGTCATAGACCTCGCGGCGCACCGCTTCATTCTCCCAGTTGAGATCCGCCTGCTCTCTGGCAAACATGTGCAGGTAGTATTCGCCCGTGACCGCGTCGTATTCCCATGCCGGGCCGGAGAACACGCTGCGCTCTCCGTTGGGCACGCCGCCATTGAAGGGCTTGCGCCAGATATAAAAATCACGCTTGGGATTATCCCGGCTCGACTTGGATTCGAGGAACCACGCATGCTCGGTGGAGGTGTGATTGACCACCAGATCCATCACGATACGGATGCCGCGCCTGTGCGCCTGACTGAGCAGCTCGTCAAAATCGGCCATCGTGCCCAGCTCCGGGGCGATATCGCGGTAATCGCTGATGTCGTAGCCGCCGTCCACGCCGGAATTCCTGTAGCAGGGATTGAGCCAGATGACGTCGATACCCAGCTCCTTGAGGTAATCCAGTCTGGAAATCACGCCGCGCAGATCGCCCATGCCGTCGCCGTTGCTGTCCTGAAAGCTCTTGGGATAGATCTGATAGACAACCGCTTCCTTGAACCACTGTCTTTTCTGCCCGTTATTCATCGAGTACCCTCACATTCTCGCGTCCGAACGCGCTGAATACCTTGCTTAAATTGTCCTCCGCCTGCTTTTTTGCCTCCTGCTGCGCGGCAAGGATGGCCTTGTCCGATTCCTGCACCGTGCCCTCCAGCGCCGCGCGGAACGTGCAGGGATAGCCTGCCGCAGCGCTGAGCGCCTCGGCGATCTGCGCGCTCTTATCAGGCATGGAGAGCATCTTGACATACATGCCGCCGCTGATCTTGTCAAAGACGACCGTGAACAGCCCGTTCTCTCCGCTGATGAGCCGCCCAAAGCGCGCCATGCCGTAGAGCTGGGGCTTCTGCTTGAGCTTTCGGACCGCCTCCTGCCAGATGCGCTCAGCGTCCGGCGCGGGGCCTGTCGGCGCAACGGCCATAGTCTGCGCCGGCTTCACAGGGCACGAATCCGGCGTATCGTCCGCCGCTGCCGACCTGATCTTTTTCGGCGCGGCAACGGCAAGCGCGCCTTCGCGGATCTTTCTTTCCAGTTCATCCACGCGGGCCATAAGCGCCTCCAGCTGCAGGCTCTCTTCCGGCTCGCATGCACGAAGCGCCGCCGCCTCCAGCGCAAAGCGCGGCTGCGCGGCCCATTTCATATCGGTCTCACTGGCCAGGAACAGATCCAGCATGCGCATCAGGCGCACATGCGAGGTTCGCCGCGCCTGCTCGACATAGGCCATCGCGTCCTCCTGCGTGACCTCGAGCAGCTGCGCCGTGTGCTCCTCGCCGCACACGTCAGCCAGCATCAGGTTGCGCAGATGGCCGCTCACATCGCGCACAAACACCTGCACCTCGCGTCCCGCGCGCATCATCTCATCAATGAGCTGCAGCACGCCGATGGCATCCGCACTGATGAGCCTGTCTGCAAACTCAAAGAGGAAGCGCTTGTCCGCCGCGCCGAGCACCTGAAGAACCAGTGCCTCCGTCAGGCCCTCGCCATCTTCCTGCGCATAGCCCAGACACATATCCATGATCGACCACGCGTCGCGCATGCCGCCCTCAGCCGCGCGGGCAATGCGCGCAAGCGCCGCCTCCTCCGCCGCTATGCCGCCCTCCTGCAGCGCTACGCGCAGGCGGTCCACGATCTGATGCGCGGGAATGCGCCCGAAATCGAACCGCTGGCAGCGCGAGAGGATCGTCGCCGGCAGCTTCTGCGGCTCTGTCGTCGCCAGAATAAACACCACATAGCTGGGCGGCTCTTCCAGCGTCTTGAGCAGCGCATTGAACGCGCCCTGAGAGAGCATGTGTACCTCGTCTATGATATAGACGCGGTAGCGGCCGCTCTGCGGCGGATACTTCACCTTCTCGCGCAGGTCGCGGATCTCGTCCACGCCGTTGTTGCTCGCCGCATCGATCTCCAGAATATCGAGGCTGCTCTCGCTCGCCAGCGCGCGGCAGGTCGCGCATGCGCCGCAGGGCTCGCCCCTGTCGGGATGCTCGCAGTTCACCGCGCGGGCAAAGACCTTTGCCGTGGACGTCTTGCCCGTGCCGCGCGTGCCGCAGAACAGATATGCGTGCGCGATGCGGCTGCTCATCACCTGTGAGCGCAGGGTTCTGATCACGGCCTCCTGTCCCACAAAATCGTCAAACCGCGCCGGACGGTAGCGGCGGTACAGCGCCTGATAGCCCATAATCTTCCTCCACAAGCGGGCTGCGCCTGATCTGCGCCGCCGGAAAGCCCTGCAACTCGGCATTCCGGCGCATGCAGCGCGGCGCCCCGCATCAATTCCATTCAGATAAAGAACACTGTGTGTAGGATAGCATAAAAATGGCAACTTTACAACCATCCGGCTGCGGTGTACAATAGGCACAGACGTCCGTTTTCCATACCGTTTTATCCGATGGAGGATTCCGTATATGAATCTGTTTGCTGTGATCAATCAGCTGATTTCCCTGTTCCTGATGATGCTGCTGGGCTTCATCGCCGCGCGCGCAGGCATCATCACGCCGGACTTCCGCAAGCGGCTGTCCTCGTTCACCCTCAATACCGCGGCGCCGTGCATCATCATCTCCTCCGTGCTCGAGAGCGAGAGCAATCCGCTCAAGATGCTGGGCGCAGCAGGCATGGGCGTGTTTTTCTTTGTGATCATGATCGTCTTTTCCGCGGCGATTGTGCGCGTGCTGCGCATAAAAAAGGAAGAACGCGGTCTGGATCAGCTGATGCTCATCTTCACCAATGTGGGCTTCATGGGTATCCCGGTCGTGCAGTCCATCTACGGACCAAACGGCGTGGCGCTTCTGTCCATGTTCATCCTGATCTTCAATCTGTTCTTCTTCTCCTATGGCGTGCTGCTGATCTCCTCGAGTGCAAAGTTCAACTGGCGCTCGCTGGTCAATGCCTGCATCATCGCCGCGCTGGTCGGTCTTCTCTTCGGCGTGACAGGCTGGCATCTGCCCGGCCCGGTGGAAAACACGATGGCCTCCGTCGGCGCGATGAACACGCCGCTGGCGATGATGATCATCGGCGCGTCGATGGCGCACAGCGACGTCAGAAAGGCGCTCACCAACCGGCGCATGTACCGCGTATGCCTGCTGAGCATGTTCCTGATGCCGCTGCTCGTTCTGATGGTTGTGCGCTTTATGCCGGTG
Organism: Clostridia bacterium; assembly: GCA_017545905.1. GTDB lineage: Bacteria > Bacillota > Clostridia > Christensenellales > Aristaeellaceae > Ventricola. Next base: position 25,458 of record JAFWXL010000033.1, read on the forward strand.
GACCCGATGCTTGCCGGCATCTGCGTGCTGCTGGCGGCGATGCCCATCGCCGGCAACTGCGGCATGCTTTCCGACATCTATACCCCTGAAGACATGACCGCGTCCCACTGCGTGATGGTTTCCACGCTGATGAGCGGCGTGTCGCTGCCGCTTGTGTGCGCGCTGATCGCCGCTGCACTCTGATGGAAATATTCACCGTAAAGGAGATTATGATTATGCGAGCCTGTGAACGATTCCTGAACTACGTCAAGGTCCACACCACCTCCGATCCCGCCGCCTCCTGCGCGCCGAGCTCTGCGATCCAGTTTGATCTGGCGCACAAGCTTGTGGAGGAAATGACTCAGCTGGGCATGGAAAACGCACATGTCGATGAATTCGGCGTGGTCTACGGCTGGCTGCCGGCGACTGAAGGCCGCGAAAGCGAACCCGCGCTCGGCTTCATCGCGCACATGGATACCTCCCCGGATTACTCCGGCGAGAACGTGAAGCCCCAGATCATCGAAAACTATGACGGCGGCGACGTCGTGCTCGCCGGCACGGGCGACGTGCTGAGCGTTTCGAATTTCCCCACGCTCACCACCCTTAAAGGCATGACCCTCATCACCTCCGACGGCACGACCCTGCTGGGCGCGGACGACAAGGCCGGCATCGCCGAGATCCTCACCGCCGTGGAAGCCATCGTCAGCGAAAACAAGCCGCACGGCAGGCTCTGCATCGCCTTCACGCCCGACGAGGAGATCGGCATGGGTGTGGCACATTTTGACATCGAAAAGTTCGGCGCGAATTTTGCCTACACCGTAGACGGCGGCCAGGAGGGCGAAATCGCGTTTGAAACCTTCAATGCCGCCTCCGCCAAGGTCGAAATCACCGGCATGAGCGTGCATCCCGGCTCCTCCAAGGACACAATGATCAACGCTGCGCTGGCGGCGATGGAATTCAACGCCCTGCTGCCGGCGGGCGATACCCCGCGCCAGACCGAGGGCTACGAGGGCTTCTTCCATCTGCACGACATGAAGGGCGACGTTTCCCACGCCGAGCTGGACTACATCGTGCGCGACCACAGCCGCCAGACCTTTGAGGTGCGCAAAGAGATCATGCGTCACGCCGCAAAGGTGTTGGGCGAGCGCTACGGCCGCGAGGTGGTGAAGCTGACCCTCACGGACACCTACTACAACATGGCCGAGAAGATCGCGCCGCACATGGAGCTGATCGAAAACGCAAAGGCCGCCGCAAAGAAGGCGGGCATGGAGCCGTTTGTCGAGCCGGTGCGCGGCGGCACGGACGGCTGCCGCCTCTCTGAAATGGGCATGCCCACGCCGAACATCTGTACCGGCGGCTTTGCCTACCACGGCAAGTTTGAGCACATCGCCATGGAGAGCATGGACCGCTGCGCGAAGATGGTCGAATACCTGATGACTGGCGAAGCATAAGCTTAGGAGAAGACGCCCGGGGATGCAATCCCTGGCGTCTTTTTTTGGAAAAATGATGTTTTCTTCGCGCTCAAAGCGCCCGAAAGCTTCTGAGATCAATTCAAAAGCGCCTCGGGCATGATCTGATTCTTTTCTGTCCGCCCTATACGCCTCTCTCATCATCAAATTTCACTGAAATGTAATATTTCCTGCATATTGCTTTCCGGCATTCTTTGCTATAATTGAGCGGACGATATTGCCCTGCTGTCCGGCAGTCCGCGCATCTGACATATAAGGAGATCAGAACCTGATGAAAAACACATTGTTTCGCTCTGTGATCCGCGCGCTGGCGCTGTGCCTCGTGCTGCTCGCCGTCCTGTCCGCGCAGGCGCTGGCGGCCTACAGCGGCACGCCCAAGACGCCCATGAAGATCACGTCCTCCACCTATGCCTATTTCGGCCTGACTGAGGAAAACTGGAGCCCGTTCAACGGCTATTACGGCATCCGCAATGCCGAGGAGCTCTATGGCTTTGCCCAGCTTGTCAACGGCGGCGACCGCACCGCCAAAGCCGTGCTCCTGCAGGATATCGTGGTCAATGAAACCGTGTCCGGTTCCGGCACCAAGCATGTGTGGACGCCCATCGGCTCCGGCGAGGATAACAGCTTCATAGGCGTCTTCGACGGCAACGGCCACACCATCAGCGGCCTGTATTACGACAATGCAAACGCCTCCTTTGTCGGCCTGTTCGGCGTCGTCGGCAAGTACCTCCAGAATGATTACGCATCCATCTCCAATGTGACGCTTGCCAATTCCTTTCTGCGCGGCATGGATCTGGTCGGCGGCATCGCGGGCCTGCTCGATGGCCGGAACGACCATATCAGCAACTGTACAATCGCCCCGAGCGTCACCCTCCGCGCCGCCACAAAGGATGAGGAGGCCTTTCTGGGCGGCATTGCCGGCGGCTACGGCTTGTCTTATCCTGGTCAGTACCCTGACCACTCGGTCAGAAACTGCGTCGTGCTCGGCTCCCTCATCAAGGAAACCGCGGGCTGCTATGCCGGCGCGGTGGTCGGCGATTACTCCTCAGCCTCCTCTCAGATGGATTACATCGAGGTTTCAAACTGCTATTACCTCGAAGACTGCCTGAAAATCAATAACTCCCCGTATAATTACGGCAAGGGCGGCGTCTACGGCCATGCCTCTGACGACGGCTGCACCCGGCTTGCCTCCCTCTCCGCCAGTCACACCCACCTTCCCGTCAGCGTCGCTGCGACGACGGCGAACTGCACCTATCCCGGCGTCACCGCCCATTCCTTCTGCCTCATCTGCGGCGAGGTGACAAGCGGCACGAAAACCGTGATCCCCGCCGACGGCACGTCCCACGTCTACAACCCCACCAACTGCGTCACCGCGGGCGTCTGTCAGGCCTGCGGCCACAACAAGGGCAAGGACCCGGACAATCACAAGAGCGCTGAATACACCTACAAGCTCTCTTCCTCCGACCCGAAGAAGCACGATATCTTCCACAAGTGCTGCGGTGCGCTCGCCGCAAGCGCTGCGCACACGTATGTAGACTACGTCTGCACCGACTGCAAGACGCGCTGCCCGCACAACAGCTTCACAGGCGGCGTGTGCGACGACTGCGGCACCAAGGGCGATCTGTACATTTATTACGAATGGAACGCCGGACAGCTCACGCAGAAGTACGGCAGCGCCGCCGCCAAGACCTATAACGGCGAGACGTCCCTGAGCAGCGGCTGGTACATCGTTAAAAAAGACTGGAACGTCAAGCAGCGCATCATGGTCAACGGCAATGTGCATCTCATCCTCGCCGACGGCGTGCATCTGAATGCGGAATACGGCATTTCGCTCTATCCGGAGAAATCGCTGCACATCTATGCCCAGTCCACGTCTCTCTCGACGGCGGGCAAGCTGACCGCCATAGGCGACTACGTGCATAACGCCGGCATCGGCGGCTCCACTCTTGTGACGTCTGGTCAGAAGGAATACGCCCTCGACCCGAGCGCCGGCAATCTCACCATCCACGGCGGCGTCATCTCTGCCACGGGCTCTTCAGCCTCCGCAGGCATCGGCGGTGTAGACCCCAACGGTGTGGGCGGCAACGTCGTCATCTTCGGCGGCCATGTGACGGCGAAAGGCGGCGATAATGGCGCCGGTATCGGCAACGGCGGCGGCTACTACGACCTCAGAGCCGGCTGGCTCACCGTCCGCGGCGGCACCGTCAGGGCGGAGGGCACAAAAAGCGGCACCGGCATTGGCAGCGCGAGTACCCACGGACGCGGCGCTGACGTCCGCATCACGGGCGGCAGCGTCTTAGCCATCGCCGGATTCGATCCAGAAGCCGGTTATACCCTGCAGCCCATCGGCGGCGGCAAGGACAGGCTTACCAGTGGCACCCTCAAGAACGCGGATAACGGCGACAACCTCTCCCTGTACACCCTCGTCCTCGACACCGCGGCGGATTCCGCGCAGGTGAATGCCATCTCCGGCACGGCGGCGGCCTCCTACGGCGTCAGCGACGTGTATGCGCAGGGCGGCAAGCTCTATTTCTACCTGCCCAAGGAGACGGACATCGCCTCCGCCGTCAGCACCGTCACCGCGGACGGCAAAACCTATTACTACAACGAAACAAACGAAAGCGGCGAGCATCTGTATACCCTGCACGTCCACAGCTGGGGCTATGCCGCCGGCGACAGCGACGGCGACGGCACGAACGACACCATCACCGCCACCTGCTCGTCGAGCAAGGGAGAGTGCCCCTCGGGCCGCTGCAGCGTGACGCTTTCCGCCCCCGCAGACCTCACCTACGACGGCTCCTCCAGGGACGCCGTCCTCACCTATGACAGCTGGGCCTTCGGCGAAGAGAACAAGCCCGAAATCACCTACAACGGCGTCTCCCGCACGGACGTGACCGGCAGCCCCGTCACCGCCTCCATCTCCCTGGGCGGCGAGACCGTCACCCTCTCCTACACCCTTGCAAAGGCCCCCATCGCCTCCGTCACGCTGGATGTGACGGCCCCCGTCGCCGGCGCAGCCCCGCAGGCGAGCATCACAGGCCTCACGGGCTGCAGCGGCGCCATCGTCTGGACGCCTTCCCCCGAGACCTTCGATTACAACACCGCATACGCCGCTTCCGTGACCCTCGTCCCGGACGGCAACCACTTCTTCCCCGCCGCGCCCGACGCGGCGGGCTGGACGGGCGCGCTCAGCGCGGACGGCAGCGCGGTCTATACCCGCTCCTTCACCACCGCCCTGCGCAAAATCGTCTCCGTCACGCCGCCCGCTCTGGCAGCGTTCGGCGCTTACCACGCAGACGCCGCCTCCGCGATCGCGGCACTCCCGCAGACGATCACCGTCGCCCTGGAAGCAGGCGGCAGCGGTTCTCTTCCCCTCACATGGGCAGCAGAGGGCGCGTATGATCCCACCCCCTCCGCATCCAACACTTTCCACTGGACGGCGGCCAACACAGCCTATGATGAAAACGACTGTGTGCTCACCGGCACATGCGTCATCGCCAATGCGGCGCCCATCCCCGTCGTCAACGGGGCGAACGACGCCTCGCGCACCTACGACGGCCAGCCCTTTGACGTGAGCGCCCTCTTCACCTTCGGCGAACACGCCGGCACGCCTGCCTATGCGCTCGTCGCCGGCGACACGGCCTACGCCTCGCTTCAGGAGAACAAGCTCACCATCATGAAGGCCGGCGAGTTCAGCATTCAGATGACCACCGCCGCCCATGGCGCGTACGGCGAGGGCGCTCCGGTCGTCGCCAGGCTCACGGTCGGCAAGGGCACGCCCGTCACCCAGAGCGACGTGCCCACAGGCTTCACCGCATGGTACAGCCAGACGCTGGCCGACGTGAACCTCAACGCCACGGCGCATCCGCTGGGCACGTGGTCCTGGGCGGACGATACGCTCAGCGTCGGCAACGCCGGAGCCTCGGGCAACGCGTTCCCCGTCGTCTTCATGCCTCATGACGACGGCCTCTGGAACACGGTGACCGGCCTCACGGCGAGCATTTCCGTCTCCAGCGCGGACACGGGCCTTGCCGTCTCCCCGCAGGACGCTGCGCATATCTACGGCGACACCTTCTCCGTCACCGTCGCGGTCACGGCCCAGCAGCCGGACCTGCGCATCCGCGGTCTGCTCGGCAGCCGCTCCATCCCCGCTCCCGGCTCGGTCAGCATCGAGCACGGCGGCAATCGCTGGCAGCAGAGCGCCACAAACGGCGACACGCTCACCTTCCCGTTTGACACCGTCGCGGAGGGCTTCCTCCCCGGCGGCTACACCCTCCCGGTCACCTATACCACCGACGGCAACATGAACGCCCAGACGGCTGAGCTGCGCTTCTCCGTCGCCTATCTCACCGAGGATGAAAACGGCAATCCCATCCCGGACGCCGTGCCCGGCGCTCCCTCCTCCGGGGAATGGTATCGTGAAGCGCCCGCACTCACCGCGCCCAACGGCTATCAGGTTTCCACGGGCAACGGCCCGGACGCCTCCTGGGGCGACAACACGGCGCTGACCCCTGTCGAGGGCGAAAACGAGTACACCTATTATCTCAAAAACGAGGATGGGCAGATCGCCGAAAAGAAGATTCCCCTCAAGGTGGACCTCACCGCGCCCGCCGTCTCCGAAACCACCGTCACCGCGACCGATGCCACAGCGGAAATCACCGTCAGCGCAGAAGATGCGCATGCCGGCGTCGCGTCCATCGTGCTGACGGCCCCCGACAGCAGCGTGTCCATCACCGACAACGGCGGCGGCTCCTTCTCCCTGTCGGGCCTCACCCCCGGAAAAGAGCACACCTTCACCCTCACCGTCAAGGACAACGCGGGCAATCAGACCACCCTCCCCGTCACCGTCCTCGCCTCGCCTGCTGTGCGCATCACTGCGCCGCTGGCGCCCACCTCCGTTTCCGCCGTCTCCGGCCAGAGCGTGGTGCTCAGCGTCACCGCAGAGAACGCATCCGCCTTCAAGTGGTATCGCAGCACGGACGACGGCGCGACCTTCGCACCCATCAAGGATGCGAACGCACCGGATCTGAACCCCGGCGCATTGGAGCTTTCCCACAGCGGCCATCAGTTCTTCTGCCGGGTCTATGGACACAGCGGAGTCCTCTTTGCGGACAGCCCCGTCTTCACCCTCACCGTCAAAGAGCCGGTGCTCCTCCCTGAGACCGGCGACCAAAGCGTCCTCCTGCTGTGGATGCTGCTCCTCGCCGTCTCCCTCTGCGCGCTTCCCCTCTTGCCCAGGCGCACAAAAGACGCGTAATCCCCTCTCACGCAAACAGACTCCGTCATAGCATCGGGAGGCTCAGAGCTATGATAGAGGGACTGTCAGACTAAACGCAAAAGAGAATGAAAAAGATGCGAGAAGGACTTGCCTGCTCGCATCTTTTTTTATTGCAGTTTCATACCGCCAGATAAAAACACCCATGAAAGAAAATACCTCAAAAGAGCGGAAATGCGCTGTACCCCATTGGTCAGACAGTATGTGAATAACAAGCGGGATACAGTTCAGAAAGGCTTGGGGGATTATTGCGCAAAGCTTGTCAGCACAGTCTTTGTGTGTCCGCGCTTTTCCAGCTCGCGCATCACCGCTTCGCCGTTGCGCATGCGCGCATCATCGTCGCACTTATTGAGCACGATGTGGAATTCGCGCATGCCGACGTCTTTTCGCGTGCCTCTTTCAGAGAGCAGGATCTCTGCCATATCCGCCGCCGTCAGCACATGATCCATGCCGCAGCCCAGCAGCGCCGCGACGTACTGCGGCCTGTGGCAGACCGCTCCGACTGCGCCGCCGAGCACCTCAGCGCCCATCACGCCGATGACAATATCGCTCTGCGGCAGGATCACCGGCTCATGCTCCGCCGGCACTTTGCAGGCAAGCCTGTGCGCGCCGTCCGCCTCGATGAGAACCGCGTCCGCCTCCTGCAGCAATTCATTCATCAGGCTGTCCTGCGGCGCGCGGAATTTGCCGTTTTCCGTGCGCTCGCCGCATGCCGCATATCCGCCCGCTGCCCAGCAGGCACGGCAATCCTCCATGCTGCCGCAGACATGCGCCGGGCAGGCCATACGCGTGGTCGTCATGATCACCGTGCGCGCGCCACGCGCGGCAAAGCACTGCGCCAGATATTCCAGCAGCGTTGATTTACCGCCGCCGCCCACCAGCGAAATCACATGGCGTTTTCCGTCGAAGAACGGAAAATAATCCTCCGGCGCGCCGCATTGCAAGGCGTCCCCGCTGCGCCAGCGCGCCGTCGGTTCGATCATCTGTGTCTTCATGTCTGCTCCTCATTCAGCCACTTGGCCAGCGCAATCACGTCCGCCACAGCTTTTTCATCCTGATCCGCCGGAATCTCGTCGGTATTGGGCGAGCAGACCCAGTGCTCTGCAAAGCCCTTTGCATTCAGCATGCGGCACAGCGCGCGCACATGATGCAGCGCCATATCCGCATTGCCCTTGCCGCCTGCGGTCAGGATCACCGCCGCCTTCTTTTCGCGCAGCTCAAGCGGCCGATTGAGAAAGAACTTCGCCGCATGCCACGGCTGCAGGCGGCTCATCAGGCTGAGCATCTGCCCGGGCAGCGTGCCGTAATAGACGGGCGAGGCGATGACGACATTGTCAAAATCGTCGTCGTAAATCGTCTGCATGCCGTCACGCACGGCGCACTTTGCCGTCGTCCAGCAGCTGCGGCAGTCCACGCACGGCGCAATGCCCGAGCGGAAGGCAGAAATCTCGATCACTTCTCCCGAAAGCTTTGTCCTGAGCGTTTCAATCAGCGCTGCGGTATTGCCCTGCGGGCGCGGGGAGCCGTTGAGAATCAGCGTCTTTCTGGCCATGGTTTCTCCTTGCGTATCCATCAGTTCATCCTGCCGATTGAATTTTTCACCAGCACGTCGTATGCTTCGCGCGTCAGTTCGCTGTGATAAAACAGCGCAAAGTGCCGCGCCGTCTCTTCATACATATCCCAGTCCGCCTCATCCGGATAGAGCACCTTGCCCGTCCACAGCATGCCCAGAAGGCGCTGCACGCCCGGCGGGAAGCCCATCCAGTTGTACGGGCCAACGGGCACCTCGTAATATGTATTCTGCGCGACTGCGCTGACCGCCTGCCACAGCGGATCATTCTGCGCTGTTTCAAACGCAGAGGACTGCGAGAAGAGGATCACATCAGGATCCCATGCAAGGATCTGCTCCATATCCACCTCGTTGCCCGTGCCCTTGGAAGAGGGTGATTCCAGCACAGCCACGTTGTCGGATAGCATATCGATCACCGCGCTGTGATAGGAATCCTTCGCAATCACGCCAAGGCCCTCCACGCCTACAACGTAGAGCAGGCGCTTCTTTTCCACGCGATCCGCAAGCGACTTCACGCGCGCATATGCGTCAGCGCAGTAATCGCTGAGCACCTTCGCCTCCTGCTCCATGCCCAGCAGCTCGCCAAGGCGTGCATAGGTCTTGTCCAGACTGTCGATGTACGCGCTGATATGCACAAACGGCAGCCCCGTCTGCGCCTGCAGTTCATTCAGATCCTCGACGATATCGCCGCGCGGCTCACCCACGTCGATAACCGCCTGCGGCGCAGCGGCGATGAGTTCTTCCAGATTCACATTGCCCTTGCCGCCGTAGATCTGGCCGATCACCGGCAGATCGTATTTTTCGGTATCGATATACGGTCTGGACGCGTCGTCCCATGCGCTGCACAGGCCCACGAGCTTCTCCGGCGCAATGGCGAACACGGCGATCTGACCCAGCGGGCCGGTGACCACGACGCGCTCAATCGCTTCATCGAGCACGATCTCGCGGCCAGCGTCGTCCACAAACACGCGTTCATCCGCGCAGCCCAGTGCGGCAAGAAGCATCAGCAGCAGCGCAATCAGACAGGTTATCCGTTTCTTCATGAATTCAGCACTCCTTTTTCCAGTCGGTTCGTTTTTGATTCATTTACGGAAAATCCGCGCCGGCTGCGGAATATCCTTCACTTGAAGATGCACCATGCCCGCCCGCCGCATATGCGGCAGATACAGCGGGTAAGGCTGATCGCCGGTATGGATCAGCTTACTCATGAGGAATTCATCGGTGATCAGCGCCGGATCATCCCGGCTGTAAAGCGCATAAAAGCGCCGCGCCTCATCAATGCTCTCAAACGGCTGGCCCATGTCCAGCTCAAATTCCGCAGCGTCATAGGGAATGCCCAGCTGATCCAGCGTGCGCCGCGCATCACGGTAGCCGCTGTAGCGCACGGGATGCGCGCCGACGGAAAAGCGATGCAGGTCGTAATCGCGCGAAATATAGAACACATCGCCCGTGCAGCAGGCCGCCGCCATGGACAAGGCTTCGCGCATCTGCGCAAAGAAGCAGAAGATCATCGCGTCGTAGGGCGTTTCGGGCACATGCGTCCTTGCATCCGCCAGACACGCGTCAACGCGCGCATCGCCTGCTGACGACAGCTGAAAAAGCGCCTCTTCGCTGATATCCAGCGCCGTGACGGCATAGCCCTGCCGCGCCAGCTCGCTTGCCAGCGCGCCCACGCCGCAGCCGGCGTCGCATACGCGCGCGCCCGGCTGAAGACAGGGCGTGATCTGCCCGGCAAGCGTTTGGACCGCGCTGCCATGCGCATACGCGCGTGCAAGCCACGCCGCCGATTCCCTCGTCCAGATCATACGATATCACCCGCCAGTGCCGGCACAATCACGCGGCCGGCCGTCGTTTTGGCAAAGATGACATCCACGCCATAGAGCCGGGAAATCAGCTCAGGTGTGAGCACGTCCTCCGGCCTGCCCAGCGCGGCGACGCGCCCTTCCGACAGCGCCAGAATCCGCGTGGCAAACGTCAGCGCATGCTGCGGATTATGTGTGGAGAGCAGCACGCCATAGCCCTCCTTCGCCAGCTCGCGCACCAGCTGCAGAATGCGCAGCTGATTGCCGTAATCCAGCGCGGAGGTCGGCTCGTCCATGATCAGAATCTCGGCCTGCTGTGCAATCGCACGGCTGACAAGCACCAGCTGCTGCTCGCCGCCGGAGAGCCGGGTGAAATCGCGCTGCGCCAGATGCGCCGCGCCCACGCGCTCAAGCGCCGCCATCGCGCGTTCCACCTGCGTTTTTCCCGGCTGGGAAAAGGGCGAAAGCTGGCGTGCGGTGCCCATGAGCACGGTATCGAGCACCGTGTAGCTGAACGTAGGCTGGTGAATCTGAGGAATATACGCAAGACGTCTTGCGGTCTCGCGCCGGGGCAGCGTGCTCAGGTCGTCGCCATTTGAGGTGATCGTGCCCGCATAGCTGTCGAGGCGGCCGAGAATGCAGCGAAACAGCGTGCTCTTGCCCACACCGTTGGGGCCGAGCACAGAGAGAAACTCGCCTTTTTCAAGCCTGAAGGAAACATCCCGGAGCACCTCGTGTCCATCATAGGCAAAGGAGAGCTTTTGGATCTCAAGGCTCACAGCAGGCTCTCCTTTCTGGTCATCAGATAGATGAAAAACGGCGCGCCGATCAGTGCGGTCAGAATGCCGATGGGAATCTCGGTTGCAAGCAGATTGCGCGACACGTTATCCACCAGCAGCAGAAACACCGCGCCCATGAGCATGGACGCCGGCAGCAGATGGCGGCAGTTATTGCCCACCAGCCGGCGGCTCAGATGCGGAATCACAAGGCCCACCCAGCCGATCATGCCGCTGACCGATACGCTCCCCGCCGTCAGCAGCGTTGCGCTGAGCACGACGATCAGGCGAAGACGGCCCGTGTTCGCGCCCAACGCCGTGGCTTCTTCCTCGCTGAGGGTGAGCAGATTGATGCGCCAGCGAAGCAGCAGCAGCGGCAGCGCGCCAAGCGCCATCGGGATCAGCGCAAACGTCACGTCGCCAAGGCGCGCGCCGGAGAGGCTGCCCATCATCCAGTAGGTGATCTCCGGCAGCTGATCGGACGGATCGGCGACGAGCTTGATATACGACGCGCCTGCAGAAAAGAGCGAGGAGATCATCACGCCCGAAAGCAGGATGGACACCGAGCGCGCGCCCTTTGTCCTTGCAGAGACCAGATACACCAGCGCGATGGTCAGCATGCTCGCAGCAAAGGCGAATACCGTCACGCCCCCGCGCGCAAGGCCAAGCAGAATCGCCAGCGCCGCGCCGAAGCACGCGCCCGAGGATGCGCCCAGAATATCCGGTGCAGCCATGGGATTCTGAAACACGCTCTGATACGCCGCGCCGGCCAAAGACAGGCACGCACCCACCATGCACGCCAGCGCAATGCGCGGCAGACGCACGTTCATGATCACGGCCTCCATGCTCCTTGACCATGTTTCCTGCATCGGGATCAGCCGAGAGAGCAGAATGCGGATCACCTCCAGCGGCGACATGTCATATCTGCCCAGCACAAACGAAAACACAAACAGCACGGCCAGCAGCGCGCCAAGCATCGCCATGCTCAGCGCCGCGCGGCGGGAATCCGGCATCTTCATATCCATAAATCCTTTCGGGATGCATTCGCAAAAACAACAAAACGTCCGTCTTTCCATGAGCGGAAAAACGGACGACACAATCAAATCCTGCACGGCAGGACAGGGTATATGCGCATTCCGTCTCCTTTTCAAACAGGAAGGCCGCGCCGTTTCCCGCGCGACCCCGGCCCCGATTCCATAGCCATTGCCGTAGGAAGGAGGGCTCGAAGACAAGCTTTATTATAGAATCGCGTTCAGCAGTTGTCAAGATAAAATGTCAATCTTCCCGCTCATATCGCCGTTTATTTCATTCTTTGTGATTTGATTATCTATCAGATCTATGCAACAGGAGATTCTCCATTCGGATCGAATTGGAAGAATATATCATTTCCAATCAGCTACAAAGGGAAAACGAAAGGATGAATCACATGTTTACAACCGTCCGTCTCCCCTTCGCCGCCGCCGATCCCTTTATCATGCAGACAGGCGACGGCATGTACTATCTCTACTGCACCACCGAAGATGAAACCGGCCTCAACGGAACAGGCTTCCCCGTGCGCCGCTCCCGCGACCTGATCACATGGGAGGACTGCGGCTACGCGCTCAGCAAGGAAAACGCACGCTGGGGCACGGGCAACTTCTGGGCGCCGGAATGCTACGCATTCGGCGGAAAATACTATCTCTTCTACAGCGCGGACTGGAAGGAGAATCCTGCCGGCGCACTGGAGAATTTCCGCATCGGCGCAGCCGTATCCGATACGCCCGAAGGTCCGTTTGAAGACATCAGCGACAAGCCGATCTTCGATCCCGGCTATCCGATCATCGACGCCAATGTGCTGGAGGATAATGGCAGATTTTATCTGTACTATTCCCGCTGCTGCTACGAGCACAGCATCGACGGTCTTGAGGAAAGCTGGATCTACGGCGTTGAGCTCAAACCCGACTTTTCCGGCGTGATCGGCGAGCCTGTGCTGCTGCTGCGCCCCGAGCAGGAATGGGAAGGCCGCAGTGCCGCCGCCACCGGCCGCCGCTGGAACGAGGGCTCCTTCATCATGAAGCACGAGGGGCAGTACATCATCACCTACTCCGGCAATTTCTTTGGCGGGCCGGATTATGCCGTGGGCTACGCCGTGGGCCAGTCGCCGCTGGGCCCGTTTGAAAAGGCGGCGGAAAACCCGATCCTGGAATGCTATGGCGACGTCACCGGTACGGGCCACAGCTGTATGCTGCAAAGCCCCGAAAACGAACTTCTCATCTGCTATCACGGCCGCACGAAGCACACCGGTCACGACCGCGTCGGTTTCATCTCTCCCGCCAGCCTTTCCGCTGGAAGGCTGACCATCCATCCCTGATCAGGAGGTACGCTATGATCCGAAGAATTCTTGTTGCAATGCTCGCGCTGATGGGGCTCGTTCCCGTCTGTGCGATGGCAGACAGCCTGCCGCTTGTGGACACAGAAACCGTCAAGGACCGTTTTGTGTCCAACCCCCGTCCGGTCAAGGATATCGGCGATCCGCACATCATCAGGGAAGGCGATGAATACTTTGCCTTCGCTACCGGCGGTCCGCTGGGCTTCAGCGTCTGGCGCAGCGCCGATCTGAATACCTTCACCAAGGAAAAGGCGCTCAAAAAGGTTTCCTGGGCTTCCGGCGATTACTGGGCGCCCGAAGTTTACAAAGCCGGCGAAAAGTTCGTCATGTTCTTCACCGCCCGCTGGAAGGAAACCGGCACGCTGCGCATCGGCGTCGCCATGAGTGATGCGCCGCAGGGTCCGTATGAGGACGCCATCGGCGGCCCGCTGTTTGATCCCGGCTATGCCGTGATCGACGGCTCTCTGGTATATGGCGGCGACGGCACGCCATACATGATCTATTCCCGCGACTGCTCTGAAAATGTCGTGGGCAGCTACCACGAGAGCCATCTTTACGGCATTGAGCTTGCGCCCGATCTGCTTTCCGTCGTCGGTGAAGGCGTGCTGCTGACCGCGCCGGATCACGACTGGGAGCTTCAGTCCGGCGACTATCACTGGAACGAAGGCCCGTTTGTGCTCACCCATGACGGCAAATACTATCTCTATTACAGCGCCAACGGCTATTTCCAGAAGGAGTATGCCGTCGGCGTGGCGGTCGCGGATCATCCGCTGGGACCGTATACCAAGCAGGAGAATAACCCCATCCTCAATTACATCGAAGAAGACGGCAATTTGCTCGTCTCCGGCCCCGGCCACAACAGCTTCTTCACCGTGGGCGATGAGCTCTTTACCTCCTATCACACGCACACCTATCCCGCAGCGCCCTCCGGCAACCGTCAGATCGCCATTGACCGCGCCGGCTTCCACGCGGACGGTACCGCCTACATCAACGGCCCGACTCTCGCCCCGCAGCTGCGCCCGCTTGCAGATCTTGGCCTTGTGAATCACATGAAGACTGCGGCGAGCGATACACCGAATGCTGCGCTGCTCACCGACGGCGATACCTGCCAGAGCGACGCTTCCGCCGCCTATGTGTTTACCGGCAGCGAAGCCGCGTTCACCTGGGATGCGCCGGTCAGCGCCGACATGCTGCTCGTCTATCCGGCGCAGGGCGCGCCCCTTTCCGGACAGGCGGTCATCAACGGCAGCCTGACGGCAGATTTTGCACTTGAGGCCGGCAGCAAACCAGGACAGGCAGCCGTTCTCGCCTTTGACGCCGTGCCGGTCACAAGCCTCACGCTTTTCTTTGAGGACGGAAGCAAAACCGGTGAAGTCATGCTGCTGGGCAGCGTGCAATAACGTCTCTTTTCAGCCTCCTCCGCCAGCGGATGGAGGCTTTTCTTCTGCCTTTTTTCACTCTTATTCTTTCTATACATTACATATCTGTTTGCTTTTATACCGGATGTACAAAGCCTTATCGTATATTTATTGACGATTCCTATTTTCATCCACTCGAAAAAATGTTATAATTCATACGTTCAGAATGAAAATAAACCCATCTTTATCCTTTTAATCGTTAATTTATTGTTTTTTCTTCATATTGTTCCGGTGCAAGCCGGAGCGTCGCAATAAAGGAGTGTTTTTATGAGAATCACCGTATGTATCGGCTCCTCCTGCCATGTGAAGGGTTCCCGTCAGGTTGTCCGCGCGCTGCAGCAGCTCATCGCTGAAAACAATCTTCAGGACAAGGTTTCGCTCGGCGGCACCTTCTGCCTGAGCAACTGTCAGAAGGGCGTATGCGTCACCGTGGACGACGAGTTCTTTTCCGTCACCCCTGAAAACGTGATTGAGTTCTTCCGTGAAAACGTGCTTGAGAAGGTGTAAGGAATCATGATTATTCAGATTTGCGTCGGCTCTTCCTGCCATCTCAAGGGCTCTGCCGAAATCGTTCAGCTGCTCCAGAAAGCCGTTGAGGAGCATCATCTTGAAAACGAAGTGACCCTCGCCGGCAGCTTCTGTACGGGCAACTGCAACCGCGTGGGCGTGACCATTCAGGTGGACGACGAAACCTATACCGGCGTGACCCGCGAAGGCTTTAGCGAATTCCTAAACGACAAGATTCTATCCAAGCTGGAATCCCAAAGATAAGGAGAGAATCCCTCCATGGCGAAGTTTCTGACCCTGAAAAAATCCAACTGCAAAAACTGCTATAAATGTATCCGCCATTGCCCGGTGAAATCCATCCGCTTCTCCGGCAATCAGGCGCATATCATCGACAACGAGTGCATCCTGTGCGGCCGCTGCTTCGTCGCCTGTCCGCAGAATGCCAAGCAAATCGTCGATGACACCGAGAAGGTCAAGGTCATGCTGCAGTCAGGCGAGCCTGTGTTCGTCTCTCTCGCGCCCTCCTTCATCGCCAATTATGACGGCGTGGGCATCAACGCCATGCGCGAGGCCCTCATGAAGCTCGGCTTTGCCGGCGTCGAAGAGACCGCCATCGGCGCAACGATCGTCAAAACCGAATACGAGCGCATGATCCGCGAGGACAACAGGAACATCATCATCTCCTCCTGCTGCCACTCGGTCAATCTGCTCATCCAGAAGTATTTTCCGGTCGCCCTGCAGTATCTGGCGGACGTAATGTCCCCGATGCTGGCCCACTGTCAGGATATCAAGCGCCGCTATCCGAACGCAAAGACCGTGTTCATCGGCCCGTGCGTCGCCAAGAAGGACGAGGCCGATCATTATACCGGCCTCACCGATGCGGTAATGACCTTTGAAGAGCTGACCAACTGGCTGAATAAGGAAGGCATCGAGCTTAAAAAGGAATCTGACCAGACCGATGAGAGCCTCGCGCGCTTCTTCCCGGTGACCGGCGGCGTGCTCAAGACCATGACGCAGGACAATCCCGATTTCACCTACATGGCCATCGACGGCGTGGAAAACTGCATCGAAGCGCTCAAGGACATTGAAAACGGCGTCATCTCGCACTGCTTCATCGAGATGAACGCCTGCGCCGGCGGCTGCATCAGCGGCCCGGTCATGGAAAAATACCATCGCACCCCGGCCAAGGACTTTATCGCCGTGTCCAGATATGCCGGTAAAAAGGACTTCGACGTGCCTCAGCCCGATCCGCTTCGCCTGCGCAAGAGCTTCTCGCCGATCGATCTGGAAAGCGCCATGCCCAGCGAAACCGAGATCATGGGCATCCTGCGCCAGATGGGCAAGTACCGCCCTACTCAGGAGCTCAACTGCGGCTCCTGCGGCTACAACACCTGCCGCGAAAAGGCCATCGCCATCTATCAGGGCAAGGCCGACGCCTCCATGTGCCTGCCCTATCTCAAGGACAAGGCAGAGAGCTTCTCCGATTCTATCGTGCGCAACACGCCCAACGGCCTGATTGTGCTTAATGAGAACCTCGAGGTGCAGCAGATCAACGCCGCTGCGCGCAAGATCATGAATATCCGCGCCGCCAGCGACGTGCTGGGCGAGCCTGTTGTGCGCATTCTGGATCCGATGATCTTCATGAACGCACTCGAGTCGCGCCTTGGCATCATCGAGCAGCGCGAATATCTGGCTGAATACAAGCGCTATGTCGAGCAGACCGTTATCCATGACAAGGAGAGCCGCCTGCTGATCTGCATCATGCGCGACGTCACCAGCGAGGAGCGCGAGCGTGAGAAGAAGGAAAGCATCTCCCGCCAGACCATCGAGGTCGCCGACAAGGTCGTCGACAAGCAGATGCGCATCGTGCAGGAAATCGCCTCTCTGCTGGGCGAAACCGCCGCTGAAACCAAGATTGCCCTGTCCAAGCTGAAGGAGTCCATCACCAATGAATGATCTTTGCGCGGATATCGGATACAAAAGCATCAACCACGTCGGCGAGCAGCTCTGCGGCGACCACGTCGATATCGTGGAGCAGAGCGACGGTTCCACCGTCATCGTTCTGGCCGATGGTCTGGGCAGCGGCGTAAAGGCGAGCATCCTCTCCACGCTGACCTCCAAGATCATCTCCACGATGCTCGCCGAAGGCCTGCCCATCGAGGAATGTGTCTCCGCCATTGCCGCCACGCTGCCCGTGTGCTCGGTGCGCGGCGTCGCCTATTCCACATTCACCATCATTCACCTGCGCGACAACGAGACCGCAGAGCTCATCCAGTACGACAACCCGCAGATCATTCTCATCCGCAATGAGCGCAGCTGCGAATATCCGCGCACGGAGATGAACATCGGCGGCAAGAGGATCTACAAGTCCGTCGTCAAGCTGCAGGAAAACGACATCTTCGTCGCCATGAGCGACGGCTGTCCGCACGCCGGCATCGGCCTGAGCTACAACTTCGGCTGGAAGCACGAGGACATCGCCGCCTTCATGGAGACCATGTCCGTGGCCGGCTATACCGCCAAGACGCTCTCCACCATCCTCATCGACGAGGTCAACAGACTCTACGGCGGCAAACCCGGCGACGACGCCACTGCATGCATCGTGCGCATCCGCAAGCGCGTGCCCATGAATATGCTCTTCGGCCCGCCTTCAAACCGCGACGACTGCAACCGGATGATGAGCCTGTTCTTCTCCAAGGAGGGCAAGCACATTGTCTGCGGCGGAACGACCTCCTCCATCGCCGCCAAGTATCTGGGCAAGCCGCTCGTTCCCACGCTCTCTTTTGAGCGCAGCGACATACCGCCCATCGCCGAGATCGAAGGCGTCGATCTGGTGACCGAGGGCGTCATCACGGTCAACAAGGTCGTCGAGTTCGCCCGCGACCACGTAAGCAGCAACGAGCTCTACGAGCAGTGGAGCATGCACCGCGACGGCGCATCCCTGATTGCGCGCCTGCTCTTTGAGGAGGCAACCGATATCAACTTCTACGTCGGCCGCGCAGTCAACCCGGCGCATCAGAACCCGGATCTTCCGATCAATTTCAACATCAAGATGAATCTTGTGGAAGAACTGAGCAAGTGTCTGAAGCAGATGGGCAAGCGCATCAAGGTCAGCTACTTCTAACCGGGCCGTGCCCGAATCCGCATCCGAACAGGCTAAACACAATCAAGTGATTCAGTGCACGCTGCTTTGCATTCGTGAAATCAACCTTTCGGGTGTTTCAGACGAGATAAAGTGAGGAATCCATGAGAAAATTCGATACAAAGGTTCAATACCTCAAATACAAGGTGCTGCGCGAGGTCGCGCGCGATGCGTGGAACGGCACGCTGCTGGATAACCTGCTCAATATCCCCAAGATCATTGCGCCGGGCAAGGTGCCGACCATGCGCTGCTGCATCTTCAAGGAGCGCGCCATCCTCGGTGAACGCGTGAAAATCGCCATGGGCGGCGACAAAAGCAACAACAACGTGATCGAGGTCATCGATATCGCCTGCGACGAATGCCCGGCTGCCGGCTACGAGGTTACGGCCTCCTGCCGCGGCTGCCTTGCGCACCGCTGCGAAGACGTTTGCAAGCGCGGCGCGATCACCTTTGACCACAACCATGTCGCCCATATCGACAAGAGCAAGTGCGTGGAATGCGGTCAGTGCGCCAAGGTCTGCCCGTATACTGCAATCATCCATCACCAGCGCCCCTGCCAGACGGCCTGCAAGGTGAAAGCCATTTCCATCAACGACGATGGCGCCGCTGCCATCGATAACGAGAAGTGCATCTCCTGCGGCGCGTGCGTGTATCAGTGCCCGTTCGGCGCGATCATGGACAAGAGCCAGATCGTGGACGTCATCAACATCCTGCGCGAAAGCGCTTTCGGCGCCAACTACAAGGTCTACGCCGTGGTCGCCCCGTCCATCGCCAGTCAGTTCACCTATGCCAAACTGGGCCAGGTGATCACAGGCCTGAAGAAGATCGGCTTCCATACGGTCGTTGAGGCTGCGCTGGGCGCGGACATGGTCGCCATGTGGGAATCCAGAGAGATTGCTGAAAAGGGCTTCTTGACCAGCTCCTGCTGCCCGGGCTTTGTGCAGTATATCAAGAGCGCATTCCCGGCGCTTCAGCAGTATATCTCCCACAATCCCTCTCCAATGGCCGCGATGGGAAAATACATCAAGAAGACCGATCCGACGGCCAAGATCGTTTTCATCGGACCATGCACAGCCAAGAAGATGGAGATGCAGCGCGAGGACGTGCGCCCGTACATCGACGCCGTCATGACCTTTGAGGAGCTGCAGGCGCTCTTTGACAGCCGCGAATTCGACATCAAGAACCTCGAGGAAGATGTGCTGGACAATGCCTCCTACTTCGGCCGCATCTTCGCGCGCGTCGGCGGTCTGACCGACGCTGCCGCACAGGCGCTCAAGGAGCAGAACATCGACTTTGAGATCAAGCCCGAGGTCTGCGACGGCATTGAAGCCTGCAAGATTGCCCTGCTCAAAAAGAGCAAAAATGCACTTGCCGCAAACTTCATTGAGGGTATGGCCTGCTCCGGCGGCTGCATCGGCGGCGCCGGCTGCCTGACCCACGGTCCCAAGGATAAGACGCAGGTCGACAAATACGGTCAGGAAGCCTTCGAAAAGACCATCTCCGACGCGATCTCGATGCTGTAATGGGGATTGCATCCCCATGCCCCTGCCTGGGGACATTGTCCCCAGATCTCTGTTACGCTTCGCGGCGGTTTTGGAAAAACAGATAAACATGCAACAGGCAGGAAGATTTTTCCTGCCTGTTGCGCTATATAGGCAAACACTGACAATGGAAGCCATTCCCATGAAGCGACTGTTTGCCATGCTGATGCTGTGTCTGCTTCTGCCCGCCTTTGCTTTCGCCTTTGACCTTTCCGCCTACGAGATTGATGATGCGGCGGGCACCGCCACAGACCTTGCAGCCAGCCATATCGAAGACCGTTTTTCGCTGGAAGGGCACCCCTGCCGGTTGTTTTCCTCCGGCGGCGTGTATTCCGGCGGCAAGGGAATCCTCGTTCCCTTCGATGATTTGCCCACGATTTCACCACCCGCACTTACCTTTCAATAAGCATCAAACGGGCCTTCCTTTCGGAAGGCCCGTTCGTTTTCTCTGATTCATCCTCTTCAAACCGCCGCGAAGCGGAAGAAGGGGTGCGGGGAGAATGTCTCCGAGCGGGTCTTAGGGCGGCAGCCCTAACGTCCCATTACATGAGCTTGAGGAACAGCTCCTTGATCTCTGCAACGCTGGTGTCGCGCGGATTGCCCGGGCGGCAGGCGTCGGCAAAGGCGGACTCAGCCAGGAAATCAAGATCCTCAGCCTTGACGATGTCCTTGAGGTCGGCCGGGATGCCCACGTCGACGCTCAGCTTGCGCACGGCGTCGCAGGCAGCCTTGCGGTACTCGTCCTGCGTCATGGCTTCCACGCCCTCAACACCCATGGCGGCAGCGATGTACTTGTACTTGTCGCCCGTCACCGGCGCGTTGTATTCCATGATCGTCGGCAGCAGGATGGCATTGCCCACGCCGTGCGGGGTATCATACACAGCACCCAGTGTGTGCGCCATGGAATGCACGATGCCAAGGCCCACGTTGCTGAAGCCCATGCCGGCCACATACTGGCCCAGCGCCATGCCCTCAAAGCCCTCAGCCTCGCCGGCGACGGCGGCGCGCAGGGACTTCGCAATGATCTCGATCGCCTTGAGATGGAACATATCGGTCATCTCCCAGGCGCCCTTGGTGGTGAAGCCCTCGATCGCGTGGGTCAGCGCGTCCATGCCGGTCGCGGCGGTCAGGCCCTTGGGCATGGTGGACATCATATCCGGATCGACGACGGCGACTTCCGGGATGTCATGCACGTCGACGCACACGAACTTGCGCTTCTTCTCCACGTCGGTGATGACGTAGTTGATGGTAACCTCAGCCGCGGTGCCGGCGGTGGTGGGCACGGCGATGGTGAAGACGGTCTTGTTCTTCGTCGGCGCAACGCCCTCAAGGGAGCGCACATCAGCGAACTCCGGATTGTTGATGATGATGCCGACGGCCTTCGCGGTATCCATGGAGGAGCCGCCGCCGATGGTCACGATGCAGTCCGCGCCGCAGGCCTTGTAGGCTTCCACGCCGGTGAGCACGTTTTCGATGGTCGGGTTCGGCTTGATCTCGCTGTAAACGCTGTAGGCAAAGCCGGCCTTGTCCAGCAGGTCAGTCACCTTCTTCGTGACGCCAAACTTAACCAGATCGGGATCAGAGCAGACAAAAGCCTTCTTGTAGCCGCGGGAAGTGAGCTCCGGCACGATGTTTTCAATCGCACCCTTACCATGATAGGAAATGGGGTTGAGAACGATACGATTCGCCATGGGAAACGCCCTCCTTATATCTTTTCAGGTTGTCAATTCATTCTGTACGGCACATGCCGTCTGTATATAGATTATAGCACTTCGATATTTAATTGTCAATTAAGGCGCACAAAAAGAGGCTGCGCCTGCGCACAGCCCCTTGTGTTTATGCCTGTTCTCCGCTCGCTTCTTCCTTCACAAGGCCCGCCACGTCGCTCACCGGCAGCGTGAACGCGATGCCCTGTGCCGGCTTGCCCATACCCATCTCGTGATAGATCGCGTGGAGCACATTGTCCTTGATACTCTTTTCCACGACCATCATCAGGATTTCCTTTTCGGATTGGAGCGGGATGCCGAAAAAGGCCGCCGCCGCCTCCTTGGCCACGCCGCGGCCGGTAAGAATCGTGCCGCCGCGCGCGCCCTGCTCGCGGGCGACGTCCATCACATCCTCGGCAAAGCCGGAATTGACGATCACGAAGATCACCTCATGGTTATTCGTCTTCATGCTGATTATTCCCTCCCCAGCCTGTTGTTGGACAAGAACTGATACAGATTCACGCCGATCACGCTTGACATCGGCACGGCAAAGGCGATACCCTTGCCGTTTTTGATCGTGGCAAAGCGCTGCTCAAGCGCATTCATGATCTCATCGACCTTATCCTCGCGCACAACGCTCAGGAGCACGGCTTTGTGAATGTTCAGGCCAAGCAGGTCGATAAGCTCCGAGTTCGCCGTGCCGAGGCCGCCGACTGCCATCTGACAGTTGACCTCAAACTGGCTGATCACATCCAGATAAAACTCGCCCTTGTTGCGGTCGACCACCGTAACGAGGAGCTTCAGCTTTTTGATATCCGATGCATCAAATTTCTTTGCCATATCCGCCCCTCCTCACATAAAGCTGATGATCTGTTCATCGTTGCTGTCCAGCATGCGGCGCATCGCCATGTGCTCGCGCACGCGGCGGTCGAGCACGGCGCGGAAGCCCAGCAGCTGAATGGTGATCAGCGGGCTCATCGCCACCAGCGCCACCACGCCGAACGCATTGGCAAGCACGGCGTCCGCGCCCTGCAGCGCGCAGCACACACCCACAGCAAACGGCAGGATAAAGCAGCTGGTCATCGGGCCGCTGGCCACACCGCCCGAGTCAAAGGCGATCGCGGTATACACCGGCGGCACAAACAGCGACAGCGCCAGCGAAATGAAATAGCCCGGGATGATGTAGTAAATCAGCGAAAAATCGAAGATGATGCGGATCATGGAGAGCATGATCGCCGCGCTCACGCCGCAGCACAGGCCAACCATCATGGACTTGCGCGACACCGTGCCGCCGGTCACATCCTCCACCTGCTGGTTGAGCACGTGGATCGCCGGCTCGGCCAGCACCACCAGAACACCCATCACCAGACCGAAGAGCGCGAGGAACGTCGTATTACCCTGCGCCAGCGTATAGCCCAGCTTGTAGCCGATGGGCATGAAGCCCACATTCACACTGGTGAGGAACATCACAAGACCGACATAGGTAAATCCCACGCCCACCGCAATGCGGTGCAGGCTGCGCGCTGTAAGGCGCAGGAACAGCATCTGGCAGACGATAAAGAACACGACGATCATGCCCAGCGCAAGGGCGACTTCCTTCGCCGTATGCACGCCGGTATGCAGGAAAGCCGAAAGGATCTCGCTGCCAACCGTATAGTCCGGCACCTGATAGGTCAGATCGTTGGTGGAAAAGATGCCCAGAAGCAGCACCGCCATGATCGGGCCGACGGAGCACAGCGCCACCAGACCAAAGCTGTTTTCCTGACTGTGCCTGTCACCCAGCACGGCGGAAATACCCACGCCAAGCGCCATGATGAACGGCACGGTGATCGGGCCGGTCGTCACGCCGCCGGAATCAAATGCCAGCGGCAGCAGGCTGCCGTTGCCCCGCTCCACCAGCAAGAGGGCCAGAGCAAACAGCGCCATGTAAAACAGCATCAGGATGCTGCCCAGCGTTCTGCGGAAGACAATTCGAAGAATCGCAACCATCAAAAACGCGCCCACGCCGATACCCACGGTATACACCAGCAGCGTGCCATTCATCACCGCGCTCACCTGACCGGCAAGCACCTGCAGATCGGGCTCAGCGACGGTGATCAGCAGCCCCAGCACAAAGCAGACGGACAGAAGCAGGCCCAGCTTTCTTTGCCTTGACAAGCCGGAGCCAATATGCGTGCCCATCGGCGTCATCGCCAGGTCAGCGCCCATGTTGAACAGGCCGATGCCCACCACCAAACCAATCGCGCCGATGGTGAACGTGATCAGCTCTGCCCTTGAAAAATGAAACAGCGGCGTGAGCGCCATCAGATAGACGATCGCCGTGATCGGCAGCGCCGAGACCAGCGCTTCGAGAATCTTGTTCTTGAGTTCCTTCAATCCTCCATCACCTTCCATGCAAAATCAAACACTTCTCAGTATGATTATAGCAAAGAACGTCTCCATACTCACGTCAAGATATCTGTATATGCCAAGCGGTCAGCCCTTTATGTATTTCTCCAGCCTGTACAGCCCTTCATCCTCCACCTGATTCACACCGTTTTTGTAATCATAGCCCAGCTTTCTATAGAATGCACAGGCGGTGATCGACGCTGGGATCTCGATGCGCTTTGCCCGCAGAGCAAATTCATCCCGTTCCAGCGTTTCAACGATCTTGCGGCCGATTCCCCTGCCCTGATGCTCCGGCAGCACAAAGATGGTGAACAGGCTGCTCTCCGTCTCGCTGCCCCAGTACGGCCCGATTGCGCCGCATCCGATGATGCTTTCGCCTTCGCAGACGACGTAAAAATGCGTCCAGCTTGCGCGCCAGGCGATGTATTCCGGCGTGAGCACCTTCACCTCGTTTTCGATGAATTCGCTTGAATAGTCCTGGATGTTCGTCGTGCGCAGCGTTTTGGCAATCAGCGCCGAAACCGCCTGTGCGTCTCTTTCTTCAAACCTTCTGATTTCCATACCACAATGCCCCCTTTTCAATATAAGAAATAACGCCGCCGTCCAAAAAGGACGACGGCGACGCATCGTGATACCACCTTCATTCATCCGCGCCTCGCAGCGCGGACCTTGTCAGGTACGGACAGGCAGATGATGCCCATCGATACCCCGGCGCTGTAAAGGGCGCTCCCATCGCAGCCTGTGCCAAATACGCTCCGTGCGCGTTTTCATCTCCGAAATGCTTAACAATGTTAAGCTCCTTCGTGTACGCAGCACGGCAATTATCCCATTCCATCGGCAGTCGGTGCGCGGCTCCAAGATCATGTTCCCCGCCGTCTTCTGCGTCCGCTCCCACCAAACCGGACTCTCTGCGGCATATCCCGCCGGGTACTCTTCTTTTCAATGCCTTTGATTATGAGGTTAGAAGCATTTTAACATGACGGATGGCCGCTGTCAATCTGCTTTCGCCATGTTTTCCAGCGTCTCGCCCGTCAGGCGGTACACTGTCCATTCGTCCATCCGCTTCGCGCCGAGAGACAGATAGAAATCGATGCTCGGCTGATTCCAGTCCAGACAGGACCATTCCAGCCTGCCGCAGCCACGCTCCAGCGCAATCTGCGCAAGCCTGCGCAGCGTCGCCTTGCCATAGCCTTTGCCGCGATATTCCGGCAGGATGAACAGATCCTCCAGATACAGGCCTGCTCGTCCGAGGAATGTCGAGAAATTATGGAAGAACAGCGCAAAGCCGACTTCCTTTCCATCGACCGTCGGGAAAATCACTTCGGCTTTTTTCTTTTCGAAGATCCATTCTTCCAGAAGGACAGGCGTGGCGACCACGTCGTCTTCCATCTTTTCGTATTTTGCCAGCTCGCGGATGAAGAAGAGGATCTTATCAGTGTCTTCGCGCTGAGCGGCGCGGAATGTCAGATTATTCACGGTTCTTCCTCCCGATATTTATTGCTTCATGCGGACGAAATAGTCCCCGTATTTCGCGCCGTCATGTCCGATCAGCTTTTCATCGCTGCGCGTGAATCCCAGTCTCGCCAGCGCACAGATTCTCTCCTTCGCAGCCGGCACGGCCTTCGTGGCAATCATGCTGCAATCAAAAAGCGCATATGCCTTAGGAACGATCAGCTCAAGGATTTCCCAGATGACGCCTTCATGCTCATAGTCGCTTCGCAAATCCAATCTGAGGATGCTGCAGTCCGTAAACCAGTCATCCGCCTCACGCTTAAACAGCTCAATCGTACCAATCGCCTCGCCGCTCGTTTTATCCACGACCGCCCAGCGTACAAAGTACCGATGCATATAGGAATAAAACCAGAAATCGATGGCGCTGCGCATGCGTTCCATTGTCACATAATGAAAGTCATCGCCGTGGCAGTTATCACTGTTAAATAGCGGCACAGACTGTTCGTCTGAATAAATCCTCAGCATATCTTCGCAGTCATCCTGCGAAATCTGCCTGATCATAAAGCGCTCCCCTTCAAGCTTTGGACAGCATTCGTACACATCCTGCACAATCATCACCCTCCTTTTCCTATTATTGCATATTCCCAGCCAAAACACAAGAACATTTGTTCGTATACCCATCAGAAAAAGCCGCTTGGATTGTCCAAGCGGCTTTGATTCTTTTTTGGCTTCGAGTCAATCGGAAAATCAATACATTTCCTTGACTTCGATGTCGCGATAGCGCGCCATGCCGGTGCCGGCCGGAATGATCTTGCCGATGATGACGTTCTCCTTGAGGCCGACGAGGTGGTCTTCCTTGCCCTTGATCGCAGCTTCGGTAAGCACGCGGGTCGTCTCCTGGAAGGAGGCAGCAGACAGGAAGGACTCGGTAGCCAGGGCAGCCTTGGTGATGCCCAGCAGGATACGCTTGGCAACAGCAGGACGGCCGCCGTTCATGATCGTCTTCTCGTTCTCCTTCTCGAAGTGGAAGATATCGACCATGGAGCCCGGGAGCATCGCCGTATCGCCGGCGTCCTCGACGCGGACCTTGCGCAGCATCCGATGGACGATAACCTCGATGTGCTTATCGCCGATGCCTACGCCCTGCAGGCGGTAGACCATCAGAACTTCCTTGAGCAGGTGTTCCTGAACAGCCTTCACGCCGAGAATGCGCAGCAGATCGTGCGGGTTGATCTGGCCTTCGGTCAGCTCGTCGCCCGCCACAACGCGGTCGCCCTCCTTCACCTTCAGGCGGCTGC
>JAFWXL010000034.1 GCA_017545905.1 Clostridia bacterium
GACGCGGAGATCACCGCAGCCGTACAGGAACGCCAGCAAACCGAGCCTTTGCCGCCGTCCCTTGACCCGGCTGTGCAGCCCGTCGTGACGATCATTTGGAGCGAAAGCGACAAGCTGCGCGAGGGTGAACAGATGCCCCTTGCCCGCGCCGACGCCCTTTTCAAATCTCTGGACGAAACCCGCCGCACGGAACGGGAGCAGCCGGGATATGACGGGAGCTGGTACGACAAAACCAAGTTCCGCATTGACTTCACTTTCCACGGGGAAGCCGATAACTACGAGGGACGGCAGGACTTTGGCGACGGGGACGGCTCTCTGATCGACCATATCCAAGCCCACCACGAATACTATTCGCGGGATGAAAGCTATAAAAACAGCGTAATCCGTAATGAGGGCGCGGAAGCGTGGGCGCAGGAACAGGCAGAGCGCGAAATGATCCTCTCCGAGTTCGTGCCGTATATGCGTCTGCATTGCAATCTCTATGAGCAGGAACGCACCGCAGCGGATATGCTGGAATCCGGCGCGGAGCTGACGCCGGAGCAGACTGCCTATTTCAATGCTGTGCTGTCCCATGTGGACGCTTGCCGGGAAAAGCTCAATGCGGGCGACTATAATTTGCCCGACCCGCCCCAGCTCTCCGACTTCTCACAGGAAGCCGCAGAAATGGAGGCCTACAAAGACCATGTGCGGGAAGAAATCGCGCAGGAAGCCGCCGCAGCGGGCATGACGGTTGAGGAATATGCCGCCAACGGCTACGAGTCGAGGGAGCAGCCCATCGACGCGCCGGAGCAGCCGGAAGCAGCCGTACCCGAAGAATCCACCACGGAGCAGCCGGAAGCCCCCGCTGTCAAGTATTATCCGATCAACGAGGGCGCAGCCAGACGCGCCAATGACGCAAACAGTTTCCGGGACTATACACCGGGCAGCGCAACCGCCGCATACAGGCAGATGGTAGACGAAGCCGCCGAGCTTGCGCAGAATCAGAAAAGCCGCGTCGATCCCATGCACCATGAGAGAATCGACCAGCTCCTTGACACCTACGCACGACGCCTTGCGGAGAATATGAACAACAGCTATGCCATTGAAGCCCGTGTACCCTCTATCCTTATCGCTGGCGGCAGCAATTTCCCTGTCCGTAAAAAGGAAAAGCAGAACGCAGCCCGCGACCGCAATATGGAGGACTGGCAGGATGTGCAGGGGATTCTTGATAAAATCCGCAGCACGGGCATGGGCGGTATCAGCGCGGACGATCCGCAGGCTGTCGCCAAGCTGGAAGCAAAGCTGGCGAAGCTGGAAGCAGCACAGGAAACCATGAAAGGCGTAAACGCCTATTACCGCAAGCACGGTACGCTGGAGGGCTGTACGCTCCTAAAGCCGGAACAGATCAAGGAATTGCAGGAGGGCATGGCGCAGAGCTGGCATTTGGAGAAAAACAAGCCTTTCCAGAGTTTTGAGCTGTCCAACAACAACGCGGAGATCCGGCGCATCCGGGGACGCATTGAGCAGCTAAAGCAGCATGAAGAAAAATCCTTTGTGGGCTGGGAGTTTGACGGCGGGCGCGTGGAAGCCAACAAGACCGACAACCGACTGCAAATCTTCTTTGACGAGAAGCCCGACGATGCAGCCCGCGCCGAGCTGAAAGCAAACGGCTTTAAGTGGGCACCCAGCGCGGGCGCATGGCAGCGGCAGCTTAACAACAATGCCTACTACGCCGCAGGGTATGTTTCCTGTATTCAGCCCGTCACCGGGGAAAAGCCCATTGA
>JAFWXL010000035.1 GCA_017545905.1 Clostridia bacterium
CAGGTCTTCTCGCCGGTCATCTCGTTAAACTTGGAACCCGGCACCTTGCACAGCGGGCACTTCTCAGGCGCCTCCGGACCCTCGTGCACATAACCGCAAACCGGACATACCCACTTCTTCATAATCATTTCCTCCCTGTTTATGTTGATTTTGATGTTTGATTCTTTTCTTGCTTTCTCTTGTTGCTCGGGTGTTTTTCCCTTGCTGTGATCATAGTATACGATAATCATTCTCATTTGTCAATAGTAATTTTATTATTTTTGAGAATAATTTTCACTTTCATTCTTAAGACAAGGAAAGACGCAATCCGCACGCGGATCACGCCCCTGCATACTCTTTTCAGCCCCTGCCAAAGATCATCACAGCTGCGAGCGCCGCCACCAGCAGCACGATGATGACGTCCAGCGCCCATACGGGGATGGTCACCTTATCATAGATGCGCTCCTTGAGCGGCTTTTGCTGCTGGGTCTCGGCCACAATGCGGTCGACCATTTCCTCGTCGACCTTTTTCTTTTCGGGCTTCTTTTCGATGATTGCCAACGGGATACCCTCCTCAATACGATAATCGCCCGCCGCGCGATCCCTCACGCGGCGGGCAAAGGGGGGAAGGAAATTACTTCTTCGCCAGATACTTGCGCAGGTCAAGCGCAACCGCGATGATGATAACCAAGCCCTGCGCGATGTAGGTGTAGGAAGACTCGACGCCCAGGAACTGCAGGACGATCTTGAGGACTTCGAATACCAGAACGCCGATCAGGATGCCGGTGATCTTGCCGACGCCGCCGTTAACGGAGACGCCGCCGATGGTGCAGCCCGCGATGGCTTCAAGCTCCCAGCCCATGCCGGTGTTAACGGAGCAGCCGCCGGACTTGGCGCAGACGAGGAAGCCGGTCAGGCCGTAGAGCAGGCCGGCGAGCATATAGATCAGGATCTTGCTCTTGGTGACGTTGATGCCCGCAACCTCAGCCGCATTCTCGTTGCCGCCGATCGCGTACATATACTTGCCGTAACGGGTCTTGTTGTACAGGAACCACATGAACAGGCCAACGCAGATGGCAATCACCGTCAGGTTGGAGAGCATGCGGGTGCCGACATAGCCGGTCGCCAGGCCGGTATAGTCATTGCGCAGGCCGCCGATCGGGATCGCGCCGGTATAAACCAGACACGCGCCATAGATCAGCTGCTGCATACCAAGCGTGGCAATGAACGGCGGAACCTTGAGCATGGAGATGACAGAGCCGTTGACCGCGCCCAGCAGGCCGCACAGCACCATAACCAGCACCAGCACCAGAATCATCGGCAGCTCCGGCAGGTTCGGATAGAACTTGTCGCCGTAGCTGGCCTTCTGCATCAGGATACCGGAAAGGCACGCAGCCAGACCGACCGCACGGCCGGCGGACAGGTCGGTGCCCTTGGTGATCAGACAGCCGGACACGCCGCAGGCGATGATGAAGCGCACGGCGGTATTGGAGAGCAGGTTGCGGATGTTGTTGATGGAATAGAAGTTCTTGTTCTGGGTGCTGGTGAAGATAGCCGCCAGCACGATCATGACGATAATCGCATTATCGGAAAGCCATTTGGTGACGGCTTTCGCATTCAGTTTCTTACCCATACGGTTTATCTCCTTTACATAGGCTCATCAGACCGCGGCAGAGGGCGCGGTTTCAAACTGCGTAGCCAGGTGCATGATATTCTCCTGGTTCGCATCCTTGCCATCAATGAAGCCGGTGATACGGCCGTCGCACATGACCATGACGCGGTCGCTCATGCCGATGATTTCCGCCATTTCGGAAGAGATCATGATGATGCTCTTGCCCGCGCGCGCCAGTTCTTCGATGATGCAGTAGATCTCGTATTTCGCGCCGACGTCGATACCGCGGGTCGGCTCGTCAAGGATGAGCACATCCGGGTTATTGGCCAGCCAGCGGCCGATGAGCACCTTCTGCATGTTGCCGCCGGAGAGGGACTGGATCTGCGTCTTGGAAGACGGCGTCTTGATGCTCATCTTCTTGACGTTCTCCTGAACCAGCTGCTCGATCTTCCTGTCATTGATGACGATGCCCATGTCCAGATACTTATCAAGGCTGGCAATGGAGATATTATCCGCAACGGAGAGCACGCCCATGATGCCCGTCGCGCGGCGATCCTCCGTCAGCAGCGCAATGCCCTGCTTGATGGCGTCGCGCGGGCGGGTGATCTTGAGCTCCTCGCCCTTGTATTTGATGGTACCCTTGCTGTGCAGGCGGATACCGAACAGACCTTCCATAAGCTCCGTGCGCTGCGCGCCGACCAGGCCCGCCACGCCCAGAATTTCGCCCTTGCGGACGTTAAACGTACAATTGCGGAAAGAACGCGGATTGATGGAGGTGAAATCGTTCACCTCAAAGACAACCTCGCCCGGCACATTGTGGCGCTCGGGGAAGAGGTTGGTGAGCTCACGGCCGACCATGTTCGTGATGATCTTGTCGGTCGTAAGGCCCTTGGATTCCCACGTGCCGATGTACTTGCCGTCGCGCATGATGGTGACCTCATCGGAGATGCGCAGGATCTCGTCCATCTTATGGCTGATGTAGACGATCGCAACGCCTTCGGCCTTGAGGTCCTCGATGATGCGGAACAGCGCCTCAACCTCATTGGAGGTCAGAGAAGAGGTCGGCTCGTCGAGAATGAGCACCTTGCAGTCCGCAGAAACCGCCTTTGCGATCTCGACCGACTGCATCTGGGAAACGGACAGATCGCCAAGGCGCTGCTTGGGATCAAAGTTCATTCGAACCTTCTTGAGCAGCGCGGCGGTGTTTTCATACATCTTCTGATGATCGACCACCGGGATCACACCCAGCAGCTTCTTCATCGGGTAGCGGCCGATGTAGATATTCTCGGCCACGCTGCGCTCCGGCACAGGCTGGAGCTCCTGATGCACCATGGCGATGCCCATATCCAGCGCCTGCAGCGGGTCGGTGATGTCCACCTTCTTGCCTTCGTAATAGATTTCGCCCTCGTCCATCTTGTAAATGCCAAACATGCACTTCATCAAGGTGGACTTGCCGGCGCCGTTCTCGCCCATGAGCGCGTGAACCGTGCCGGGTCTGAGCCTCAGCTGAGCATGGTCAAGCGCCTTTACGCCCGGGAACTGCTTGACAACGCCCCGCATTTCAAGTCGATATTCCGACATGAATCAGCTTCCCCCTTCATACCATTTTAAAAGGGTGCGTGCGCACATGCGCACGCACCCGATTATACCTTTTGAGAAAAGGATTACTTGGTGACCATCACGTAGTCAACCCAGTAGTACTTCTCCAGGGTCTCGCCGGCGGCAGCCTTGATGGCGGCGTCAGCAGCAGTGTGGGACTGACCGATGTGGTCGTTCAGAACGGTACCGGTCATCTTGCCCTCGTTGACCATCTCAACGCACTCGGCCAGAGCGTCAACGCCCAGGAGGTAGATGTCCTCGCCGACAACGCGGCCAGCGTCGACGATCGCCTGATAGGCGCCCAGCGCCATGGCGTCGTTGTTGCAGAAGATGACATCAACGTCGTTGCCGAACTGGGTCAGCGCGTTGGCGGCCAGCTCCTGGCCCTTGGTCTGATCCCAGTCACCGCGCTGCTCGAACAGCTTGTTGACGGTCAGGCCAGCGTCGGTCAGCGCCTTGACGGAGAACTCGGTGCGGTACTGCGCGTCAACGTTCTCCGGATCGCCCATGATCATGACATAGTCGACCGCGCCGTTGCCGTTGAAGTCGCCCTTGTTCTCGGTGGCCAGAACGATGTTGCCCTGCATGGTGCCGGACTGACGGGCGTCAGCGCCAACGTAGCAGAAGTTGCCGTTGAGTTCCATATCCTCAGCGGTCGGCTCACGGTTGATGAACACGACCGGGATGCCGGCGGCGTCAGCCTTCTGGATGACGGCGGCAGCGGAAGAGGACTGAACGAGGTTGATGATCATGACGTCGACGTTGTCCGCGATGAACGCGTCGATCTGGTTGGACTGCTCAGCCTGGTCGTTCTTGCCGTCCATCACGGTGATATTCTCAGCCGGGATGCCGCAGTCTTCGGTCAGGTAACGGGCCAGCTCCTCACGATAGAGGGTCATGAAGTTATCGGCGAACTGATAGATGGTGATGCCGATCTTCGGGGCGTCGGCCATGGCCACGCCGCAGGTCGCGACGATAGCGAGGGCCATCAGGATAGCGAGAATCTTCTTCATAGGAACACACTCTCCTAATGATTTATTTCAACGGAATACCTTCCGTTGATTTGCCTGTTTCCGGTGTATATTCCACTTCTTAACACCTCATTTATCCTTATTATATACAAGTGATTCACAGATGTCAACGCTTCAATTTGTTAATTTTGCGAATTTGTCCTACATTTATTTTTCCCTTGCAAACGCGCCGCACATCGTTCATAATGGTAGTATCTTCATCCGATCAGAATCCCCGATGAAAAGGAGTGTCATATATGCTGCTTTCTGAAATCCGCCGTGACGACCGCTACGAGGGCTTCCTCATCGTGCGCTCTGCTGAGCAGCGCGCGGCCGCTTCCGGCAAAAACTATCTGGATATGACCCTGGCCGACTGTTCTGGCTCCATCAACGCAAAGATGTGGGACGGCACCGTGCAGCCGCCAGTCGCGGGCAGCATTGTCAAGGTGCGCGCCACAGGCAACGAATTCAACGGACGCATGCAGCTGCGCGTGGAGAAGATCCGCGCCGCAGAGAAAAAGGACAACGTGGACATGTCCAGCCTGATTCCCTGCGCGCCGCACGATCCGCAGGAGATGCTCCAGCAGATCATCCGCGCTGCCGACCGCATCGCCGACAAGGATCTGCGCCTGATCACCTGCGAACTGCTTGACCGCGCCGGCGACAAGCTGCTCACCTTCCCCGCCGCCAAGCAGATGCACCACGCGGAGCGCAGCGGTCTGCTGCATCACATGACGACCATGCTGCGCGGTGCAAATGCGATCATGACGGTTTATACGCAGCTCAACCCAAGCCTGCTGGTTGCCGGCGTGATCATCCACGATCTGGCAAAGATCAACGAGATGGACGCTGACGCGCTGGGCCTTGTCTCCGACTACAGCATCGACGGCAAGCTGCTCGGGCACATCGTGCGCGGCGTGGTGAACATTCAGGCCGCAGCCGAGAAGACGGGCGCGAGCAAGGCAAAGGCGCTTCTGCTGCAGCACATGGTGCTCTCTCACCACGGCATTCCGGATTACGGCAGCCCGATTGCGCCCAAGTTCCCGGAGGCCGAGGTGCTCAATACGCTCGATACGCTCGATGCGCGCATGTATGAGATGAACGAAGCGCTCTCGCGCACGATGCCGGGCGGCTTCTCAGAAAAGGTCTGGGGACTGGATAACCGCCAGCTCTACCGGATTCCCGAGGATGAGATCACCAAATAACAAATGAAAAAAGACGGACAGGCGTCCGTCTTTTTTTGCTGCCGGAAAGGATACAGGGCTCCGCGGCGGTTTTTCGGGGCACAAAAAAGTGGGCCGCAGGGATCCCACACCCCGCGGCCCGAATTGGAAGGAATCGTATTTTTCTGTAAGTTACACCTTGTCCGTCAGCTTTGGCTTCTTCTTGGGCGCAACGCTGCTCCACGCATGCATCACCAGCGCCAGCGCAATAACGCCGTAGCACATGAACACGCGGAAGTACTCGCCAATCGCGGCATCGCCGAACAGGTTCTTGCCGGCCGCCGGAGCGAGGATGAACATCAGATGGAAGAGCACGGTGCCCAGCAGCGCCTGCGTGTTCGTCGCGCGAACGACGGACGCGCCGCCAACCAGAATCGCAGCGCCCGCGTACAGACCAACCTGATCCGCCGCGCCGTAGGTCTGGAAGGCGCCCAGGTTCTGCACGAAGATCAGCTGGCCCCAGCCCGCCAGAACGGTGGAAATGGTGATCGCGATGATACGCACCTTGTCCACGTTGATACCCGCAGCGTTAGCGACGGTACGGTTCTGACCGACCGCGCGGAACTGCTGGCCCAGACGGGTACGCATGAGCAGGACATTGAACAGGCACAGCAGCGCCACGATGCCAAACGTCGCCATCGGAACCTGAACCATGGAGAACAGATCCTTCATGATCGGCAGCTGCATCGTCACACAAACCAGCGCCAGCACGCTCAGCTGCATGCTCAGCTTCCTGTTGTTCTTGCGATGGCTGCGCACATGACCGATGATCAGAATCAGCGCAATCACAGCGGCGAACACCAGCGTCGCCTGCGCCATTGGAAGACGCCAGAGCTTCTCCAGCGTGCCGCCCATGCCGCCCGCCTTGGACAGGTCCATCGTGTTGGCGATGCCCTTGGAGCCCTTGATCGTCAGGTCCGGATTGTTGATCGGAATGATGTTATCGAAAATAAACAGGCACAGCAGCTGATACAGACCGTTGGCAAAGTAGCCAAGGATCATGCCGCCGATCATTTCCTGGCCCTTCATCTTGTTGAGGATCTTGCCGATGAGGAAGCCGAAGACGCTCGCCATCGGAACCGTCAGCGCCGCCGCGACCAGGAAGCCGCCAAAGCCCTGAATGCCCCACTCGAGCACCAGAATGCAGGCAATCTGCGCCGCCATCGCACCGATGGTGATGGCGAAGTTGATGCCCATGCCGGCGACGATCGGGATGATCAGCGCCAGAACGATGAACGCGTTGCGGCTCAGGCGGCCGAACAGCTCATACATGACGTAATTGGGCTTGTAGCCGGAGAACGCCATACAAACCGCACAGACCACGATGAACATGATCGTAACGACGTTATTGCGCACAAATTCGCGCCAGTTTTTCTTAGCCACGAGACGCACCTCCCGACTTGGTGAGCGCATAGAGAATGATGCCGTTGGAGATCAGGATTCGCAGCGTCTCGGAGATCGTGGAACCCGGAATCAGCGCGTTGGCGACCGGCATGCCCAGCGTCAGCACGCCCTGGAACAGGAACGTACCGATGATGACGTTGCTGATCTTCGCGCGGGACGTGCTCGCGCCGCCCAGCAGGATCGCAGAGGCAGCAAGGAAGCCCATCTGGCGCGGCGCCTGATACAGCTGCATGAAACCGTAGCTCTGACCGTAGACGATGATGCCCACAGCAGCCAGCATCGTGGAGAGCATGGTGCCGATGATGCGCATTCTGTCGACGTTGATGCCCGTTGCCGCCGCAAAGCGCGGATTCGCGCCCGCCGCGGACATGGCAATGCCGGTCTTGGAGCGCATGAACAGCCACACCAGGAAGCAGCACAGCGCAAAGAACAGCAGCAGACCCGTCGGGATCGTCACGCCAAAGAGCTCAAAGGACAGGAAGTTATTGAGCACGTGCTTGTAAGCGCTCTGCAGACCGATGGTCGTGCGCAGACCGTTGCCCAGCGGCCACTTCATGATCGGGCTCTTGAAGGGCATCACCAGCCAGCCGATACACATGAGAGAAACGATAGAGAAGCCGACATAGGTCGTAACGCTCATCTCATCGCCCTTGAGTCGGTTGAGCAGCATGCCGTAGAAATAACCAGTCACAGCGGAGATCGCCATGCCGATCACGCAGGCAAACAGGAAGCCGCCGAAGCCGCTCATGCCCAGCTCGATACACAGCAGACCGCCGATCAGACCGCCGATGATGCCGATGGGCATGCCCAAATTCAGGCTGATGCCGCACTGAATGCCCGGCAGCATGGACAGAACCAGCACGCCGTTCATGCCCAGACGCACCAGCGTATTGCCAAGCTGGCTGGTCAGGGACAGATTCAGAATCAGCGCCAGCAGGCACAGCAGCACGAAGAAGGAGCCGATGATCAGGCGCGGCACGCCCATCTTCTTGACCAGCGGGCCATAGAAGAACACCACAAGCGCCAGCAGGATCAGGCCCACAGCGCTCAGCGCGAACGTGCGGCTCTGACGCAGGATCATGCCGAACGTGCCCGGATTGATGCCGCTGGCCGCCTGCGCGCGGTCATACTGGCTTTCAAAGGTGTCATTGGCGGCAGCCATCACGGAGGTGATGGTCGCCTTCAGGGAGGCAAGGATGTCGTCGGTCAGCGCCGGGAAGATCACCTTGATCTCCTCGTACATGTTCAGATACGCCTCGTCCACCTTCGCCATGAGGTTGTTCATTTCCTCGGTCGCCACGAAGCCGGACAGGTCGATGGTCTCTTCCATCGCCACCTCGCTGCCGGAGTCGTCGGTCATCTCGGCCGTATCTTCCTGCACGGTGATGGCGTCCTTGTTCAGTTCGATGTATTCAGCCTGCGCACGCGCCTCCTCGGCGTAATACGCCTGCTGCGCGTCAACCATGACATTCAGCGCAGCGCCCAGCGCGGCCGTATCGACGGAAGACAGATCCACAGCGCCGATGCCGAGCTCTTCGGCCCTGGCACGGGCCTCGGTTTCCGCCTGCGCGGTCGCCGCACGGACTTCCTTCATGCCGCCGCCCGCCGCGCGCACGGCCTGCGTCGCCGCCTGCTTTTCAGCAGCAACGTAGGCGTCCACCGCGCCGGAGCCGGCAGTGTTGAGAATCGCCTGC
Source organism: Clostridia bacterium (assembly GCA_017545905.1). GTDB lineage: Bacteria > Bacillota > Clostridia > Christensenellales > Aristaeellaceae > Ventricola. Next base: position 8,522 of record JAFWXL010000035.1, read on the forward strand.
AGGCGCATATCATGCAGCACCTTCACGCCGGAATCCGCATTGCGGCTGGACAGGCCGTATACGCCCACAACGCCCAGCGCAATGGCAAGGATGACGATCAGCACGCAGGCGATGATCTGCTTCTTACTCACATTCACTTTCATGCTTTACGCCTCCTTTCAGGACTGAGTGCCCGGCTTGATGCCCGACATCGCCAGACCGAAGTCCGCATCGGAGCTGTTCACCGGCAGCACGTCAACCACTTCGCCCTCGGCGACGATGGCGATGCGGTCACAGATGGAGCGCAGCTCCATCAGCTCAGAGGAAATCATGACGACGGTCATGCCCTGCTCACGGTTGAGCTTAACCAGCGTCTCGAGCACCAGCTTCTTGGCGCCGATGTCGATGCCGCGGGTCGGCTCGGAAACGAAGATCAGCTTCGGCTCCATCGTCAGCGCGCGCGCAATGCAGACCTTCTGCTGGTTGCCGCCGGAAAGCGTGCCGGTATGCTGAACAGGGCCAAAGCAGCGGATATCCAGCTCGTCAATCATATGCTTGGCGTGCTCACGAATCTTCTTCGCATCCTTGAGCTTTGCGCCCAGCAGGGATCTGGTGAATTCACCCTTCACCTGCATGGCATTGAAAACGATGTTATCCTCGATGCTCTCATCCAGCAGCAGGCCCACGCCGCGGCGGTCCTCAGAGACCATCGCCATGCCGCTGGTCAGCGCAGCATGCGCGTCATTGAGCTTGACCGGCTGACCGAAGAGCTCAACCTCGCCCTCGGCGTCGTAAACACCCATGATGCCGTTGGGAATGCCAACCTTGCCCTGGCCGGCCAGACCGCCGATGCCGAAGATCTCACCCTCATGGATGTCCAGAGAGACGTCCTTGACCTGCTCGCCCGGCATATCGACCGCCAGATGGCGGATCTTGAGCGCCAGGGGCGTATCCGCCGGGAACTCGCGCGGATCAGCGGTGACGAAAGCGGACTCACCCTTGCGTCCGATCATCAGCTCAGCCAGCTGGATCACGTTGGTTTCGCTCGTCCTGGTATCGCAGACGAACTTGCCGTCGCGCAGGATGGTCACGCCGTCAGCCGCCTCGATAACCTCGTCCAGACGGTGCGTGATGAAGATGATCGCGATGCCCTTGGCCGCGATGGACTTCATAACCTTGAGCAGCTGCGCCGCCTCTGACTCGGTGAGCACGGCAGTCGGCTCGTCGAACACCAGCAGCTTCACGCCGGTCTTGTCGATTTCGCGCGCGATCTCGACAAACTGCATGTAGCCAACCGGCAGACCCTTGACCAGCGTATATTCATCAATGGACATGCCGACGGAGTCCAGCGCCTTGCGGGCGTCCTGGGCCATCGCGGCCATATCCAGCGTTTCCAGATTCCTGCCGAACACACGGGACAGCACGCCCGGGTGCGCGATTTCACGATTGAGCTTGATATTCTCGGTGATGGTAAAGCCCGGCAGCAGCATGAATTCCTGATGAACCATGCCGATACCCTTGAGCATCGCGTCGTGCGGCGATGCAATGGTGGTCGGCTGACCGTCGATCAGCACCTCGCCGTCAAAACCGCCGGTCGCATGAATGACCGGCATGCCAAAAAGCACGTTCATCAGCGTGCTCTTGCCTGCGCCGTTTTCGCCCAGCAGCGCGTGGATCTCGCCGGGGCGGACTTTAAGGGAGACGTTGGACAACACCGTATTCTCGCCGTAGCGCTTGGTGATGTTTTTCATCTCCAAGATGTACTCCGCGGCCAAATGTATTCCTCCTTATTGAAATCGAAAAGCGACCCGCCTCACCGATTGAGGCGGGTCAGCTCAATTTACGCCATATTCAGGCTGATCTGCGGATTACTTGTAATCGTTGAAGTCAACCGCGCCCAGCAGGATGGTGTAGTAGTTGTCGTAGGTGGTGCCGTTGGCGTCGGTGTAGTTCGCCAGGACAGCGCCCGGAGCGGCAACCTCGAACAGCTCAGCAACCTTCGCAGCGTCGTTGTTGCCAACCTGGCCGTCGATGTAGGCCTTGGCATACTGGCAGGCGACGTCGATGATGGCCATGTTGACCGGAGTCGGCCAGGTGGAGTAACGGCCAACAGCGTCATACTCAGCCAGCTTGGCAGCAATCTGCTTCAGAGCGTCGGTGTCATCGCCGCCGACCTGCAGGGACTCGAGGCCCAGGGAAGCCGGGAAGGCATGATACGGAGACGGGCAGCACGGCTGCGGATAGTAGGCGTTCGGCTGGGTCAGGATCGCGGTCTGCAGCGGCTCCTGCATGGAGCAGTTGGTGGAGAAGAAGGCAACCTTCTTGCCCGCGAACTCTTCCATCTTCAGCGGCACATCCTCGAGGATGAACTGCTGAGCGCCAGCGGTGCCGGCGTCGCCGGTCGGGTCGGGAGCGGTGGCCTCAACATACTGGATGCCGAGAGCAGCACAGTTCTCCTCGAACAGGGCCTTGCGGGCAGCGATGGTCTCCATCGCCAGGTGGCGCGGGAAGGAGTAGTGCACGAAGACTTCGACGCCCCAGTTGGCGCAGGTCTCGATGATGGTGTCGCCCTGGCCCGGCTCGTCAGAGTAGAGCACGATGTCAGCAGCAGCGGTGATGACGTCCGGATCCTCCTGCGGCACGCCGGCAACCAGCAGGATGTCGGGGCGCATTTCGCGGATCTTGTCGAAGCCGGCCTTCGCGCCCGGGACAGCCTGGCACATCACGACGGCCTTGACGTCCGGATCAGAAGCGAAAGCAACGAGCTTGGAAATGGTGGTCTCGGTCTCGGAAGCGAAAGCGTCCGGATAGGTGTCGTGGATGATGTGGTCAGCGCCGTAGGTGGCGATGGCACGCTCAGCCGCGCGGACTTCTTCCTCACCCTGAGAGGTGGTGCCGGTCAGGATGGCGATCTTCCAGTTCTCCTCGGCAACAGCGCCGCAGGCCAGAGCCAGGCAGAGCACGAGGGCCAGAGCCAGACAAAGGATCTTCTTCATGGGATTCCCTCCAAATGAATTATTCCTTGAGCGCGCCTATCAGCAGGACGCGCGAAAAGGTGAAGATACCGCTTTCTCCAAGCCGCAGGCTGCTCAGAGGAAAGTACGTGAATGATTATATCATTTAACGCTTTACTATGCAAGAGGAAAATTGCAATTTTCACGATTTTGATGTGCATTTTTTCAGCATGAAGTGAATCAATTTCACGATCCGTGATTCAAAATGCAGTAATACTGACTTTTACGCGTCTGCTCCTGCATATCAAGCAGAATTATGCATTCGCATATGCATACAGAAATGCGCTTCCCACCGGGCGGGAAGCGCATTTGTGAATTTTTTCTCTTACACCAGATGGCAGGCAACGTAGTGACCCGGCGCAGCTTCCTTGAGCTGCGGCGCGCTTTCGCGGCACTTGTCGCAGGCCAGCGGGCAGCGGCTGGAGAACGCGCAGCCCTTCGGCTTGTTGATCGGGCTGGGCACGTCGCCGTCGATAATCTGGCGGTGCTTCTGGGCTTCCTTCTCCGGGTCCGGAATCGGCACGGCGGAAAGCAGTGCCTTAGAATACGGATGCAGGGTGTTGGCATAAAGCTCGTCAGAGGAGGCCAGCTCCACCACGGAGCCCAGATACATGACCGCAATGCGGTCGGAGATGTACTTGACGATGTTCAGGTCGTGCGCGATGAACAGATAGGTCAGGCCCATCTTCTCCTGCAGCTCGTGCAGCAGGTTAATAACCTGCGCCTGAATGGACACGTCCAGCGCGGAGATCGGCTCGTCGCAGACGATGAACTCCGGTTCGATCGCCAGCGCGCGGGCGATGCCGATGCGCTGACGCTGGCCGCCGGAGAACTCGTGCGGGAAGCGGTTGGCATGCTCGCGGTTGAGGCCGACGATATCCAGCAGCTCAGCCACACGCTCCTGACGCTTCTTCTCGTCATACATGCCGTGGATCTCCATGCCCTCGGCAATGATGGAGCCGACGGTCATGCGCGGATCCAGAGAAGCGTAGGGATCCTGGAAGATAATCTGCGCCTTCTTGGCGAATGCAAAACGCTCCTTCTTGTCGGTAAGATCGACTTCCTTGCCACCGTAGATCAGCTTGCCCTTGGTGGGCTTGTAGATGCCCATCATCGTGCGGCCGAGGGTGGACTTTCCGCAGCCGGACTCGCCAACTACGCCGAGCGTTCTGCCGCGTCCGATGGTAAAGCTGACGTCATCAACGGCGTGAAGCAGTCCGGATTTGGTCTTAAAGTACTTTTTAAGGTTTTTTACAACCAGCAGATCGTTTTTGTTCTCACTCATTTGTCAGCACCTTCTTTCACGCTGTCGAACAGATGGCAGGCAACCATGTGGGTGCCATCAACGGTATACTTGGGAGCGGTGGTGCGGCAAATATCCATGCACTTGGGACAGCGAGGATTGAATTACAGCCGCTGGGAAGATCGGTCGGGTCGGGCATAAGGCCGTTGATGGGAGACAGACGCGCGGTCTGATTCTCAAGGTCGGGCAGCGAACCGAACAGTCCGGTGGTGTAAGGATGGCGCATATTGCCTTCGTAGATATCCTCAACGGTGCCCATTTCGATTATCTCACCCGCATACATGATGCCGACCTTGTCGCACATCTGAGCAACGATGCCGAGGTCGTGGGTGATGAGTATCATAGCGGTGCCGAGCTTTTCTCTCAGCTCGTCGATCATTGCAAGCACCTGTGCCTGAATGGTAACGTCGAGAGCGGTGGTGGGCTCGTCAGCGATGATGAGGTCAGGCTCGCAAACGAGAGCGATAGCGATAAGCACACGCTGCTTCATGCCGCCCGAAAGCTGATGGGGATAGTCAAACTTTCTGTTCTTCTGAATACCAACCAGCTCGAGGGTAGCGTCAACACGCTCGTCTATCTGCTCCTTGGAAAGGTTTTCCTTGTTGTGGAACTTGAGCGCCTCAGCGATCTGCTCGCCGATTCGCATGATGGGGTTGAGCGCCGACATGGGATCCTGGAATATCATCGAGATGCGCTCGCCGCGGATGCCGTTCTGCATGAGAGGCTCGGGAGCGTTCAGAATGTCGATACCGTCGAAGGTGATCTTGCCCTTTAATACCTTAGCGGTACGGTCGGGCAGAACGCGCATGATAGAGCAAGCGGTAGTGGTCTTGCCCGCGCCGGTCTCACCAACCAGGCCCATCGTCTCGCCCTTATTTAGCGAGAAGGAAATGCCGTTTACGGCACGGATA
>JAFWXL010000036.1 GCA_017545905.1 Clostridia bacterium
ATAGACATCCCTGAACAGGGAAAAATAGGATGAAAATGAAAATGACTGATCCGGAAAAAACGAGGTCATACAAAGAGAAAACAGCGGAATCAACATGAACAGCGTCACAAACAATACGCCCGGCAGCACCAGCAGCAGCCACACGAAACTCTTTTTGCGATTCACCAGCGGTTCATCCTTTCCGTGCAAGTCATGCACATATAATAACGTTCGTCAAAACCCGGTTAATTTTATCATATATACACATAATCCGTCAATGTGATTGACATTTTTTGAAATAATGTTCGTCTTTTCTCTATATAAACACAATCGTATTCCAGAAATGTTCGGTTATCCGTATTGACAATTCTCAGAAGACCATGATTCCCAAATGGTTTGTCGTGATAAAACAGCTTTTCACGCTCTTGATATTGCCGCTCAATTCCATCAGTCAAGCAAAATACTCCCGGATAAACGGAAGCATCATAAAACAAATCAGATGATATCAGGTGAGCATCTCATAGCCCGGTGTGAAAAGCCCTTTGGCAATCAACGCGCTGATGCGCATCTCAACGTCTCCATGAAGCAATGCATCTCTCTGCAGATATAGACATAAGCCAGCCACGCCGGCTTATGCGTGACAGGACTGCCCATGAATTCTAACCTCCATACTGATTGATCTGCATAAGATCAATCTATCATAATTGACGGAACGCTTTAAGGCAGGTATACTGATTGTGTATGATTTTATCTGTGTGAGGTATGGATATGAAGAGTGTGCTTGTCATCGGTTCCACCTGCGTGGATGTCATTATCCGCGTCGATCATCTGCCAAAAACCGAAGAAAACGTACATCCCTATTCTCAGCGCTTTGCCATTGGCGGATGCGCATATAACGTCGCCAACATCCTCGGGCGAGCTGGTGCGGATATGACATTTGTGACGCCAGTGGGAAGGCAGGGCGTGTTCGGAGGATTTGTTCGCGATCATCTGGAGACGCTAGGGTTTGCTGATTACGTTGATCTGCCCGATGAGCAAAACGGATGCTGCTATTGCTACGTCGAACCCAATGGCGAAAGAACCTTCGTTTCCGTTCACGGAGCTGAGTATACGTTTTGCCAGTCATGGATGGATCGTTATGCCCGGAAGCATTTTGATTATGCCTATGTCTGTGGTCTTGAAATTGAAGAGCATACAGGCGAACGTCTGATTGAATACCTCGAATCTGCGCCCATCGGTACAGTCGTCTATGCCCCCGGTCCGCGCGGCATGCGCATAAAGAAAGAGATGACCGATCGCCTATTTGCACTGCATCCCATTCTCCACTTGAATGCCTCGGAAGCAAGAGCCTTGTGTGGCATAAACGATCTGGACGATGCGCTGCGCACACTGCATACGCGAACGGGCAGTACCGTTGTTGCAACGATGGGCGCGGAGGGCGCGCGCTGCATCGAGCGTGGTGTTCTCTATACCGTCCGCGGAGAACATGCAGAGCATGTGGTGGATACTATCGGTGCAGGCGATTCCCACTGTGCAGCAATGCTGCTGGGCCTGTGCCGCGGGATGTCAATGAAAGATGCGCTCACAATGGCAAATCGGGTTTCCTGTGCGGTCGTTCAGACAGACGGTGCGACACTGTCAGACGAAGCCCTGTTTTCGCTGATTTGAATAGATAAGAAGCTCCTGCCAACTGGCAGGAGCTTTAATAAAGAAACAAACCGCATACTGCCGGTGGTATCACCGACAAAGTGCTGTGAATTTCACACTTTGCAGCACGAAGCCGATCATTTTCAGATTTACATAAAAAAGAAACAGCCGAAGCAATGCTTGGGCTGTTTCCTTGCTATTTACTTGAGTTCGATGTTCGCGTAGTCGATGGTATTCGGCGCAGCAATCACGCTGTCAATGGCAGCCTGAGCAGCGGACTTCACATCATCCGGCAGAAGCTCAGCGTTCTCAGAGAAAGTATAAATGAAGCCGCCATTATTGTAATTGAGCGGAATATTCTCGCCGCCAACCTTGCCTTCGGCCATGCGCTCGATGATGCCGATGACGACAGCAGAGTAGTCATAATCAGCAGCTGCAGCAACGCAGTTCGGGAAGTCAACGATCTGAGAAGTAGTCTGTCCAACCCAGATCACGCCTTCAGTGGCGTCAACATTGCGCAGAGCGCCGACAGCCTGCTGAGACGGGCCGACGAGCACGTCGCAGCCAGCCTCGATGAAGGTCTTACCGATATCACCGGCACCAACAGTATCAGAGAAGGAACCCGTCCAAGAAAGCATGTACTCAGCATCCGGATTCGTCTCGTTGAGCGCCTTTACAAAGCCGCGGATGAAACGAGCGGAGTCGCCGCCATCGGTCGGACCAACAATGCCAACCTTGTTCGCCTTGGTCAGCATCGCAGCAATGATGCCGTTGATATAACCCGGCTCCTCGGACATCGGCATATAAGTGAAAATGTTGTCGCCCAGGATCTGGTCGCTGGTGCCGATGGCAAAGACCTGATCCGGATACTCAGCAGCAATCTCAGTGGTCGCAGAAGTGAACTGCGCGCCATGGACGATGATGACGTCGTAGTTCTCAGCCAGCTGATCCAGTGCATTCGGCGCGTCCGGAACAGTAACGGACTCGACCGGGGTATAGTCAATATCATAGCCCTTGGCGATAGCATTCTTGATGCCGGTATCCATGGACTGACACCAACCCTTGTCATCAACGGTATCAGAATAGACAACAGCAACGGAGACGGATTCGGCCATTGCGCTGCAGCAGAAAACCAGCAGCATCACAAAAGCCAGCAGCATAGTGATCTTCTTCATAGTTACACTCCTTTATGCACAAAGAGGGAATAACATTCGTCTATTCACGAACATTATTGTTGTATCCTGAACGATAATAAGGGATTCTTGTTCGCTTGTCAATACCCAAATGCATCATTGATATATGCAGATACCATTTTTGCATAGCAAAGAATGCCGCGCGGCGTCTGAAGCCGTCAATCGAGTCCCGTACCAGCGGCAAGCAATACCTTGAGATATCCTCTGCCCTGCTTGTTGAGGGCGCAGCCCCCAATCCCCTGATCAGCGCATGATAGAATCATGCGCATGCCGATAGAACGAGTACGTCGTATTCCTTTCGGCCTCCGGCACAGCGCAGAATTTCTTGGAGCAGCCCGCCTTGCGATAGTTTGTGCATAATCCGCAGAATCTCCACGCTTACCGCTTGCGTCTTCTCTCGTAAACCCGTTCATCCTGATCAATGTAGTAAAACGGGCCCGGATAATGCTCGCGCCATCCGGCGTAGCGCTGCACATTCACTTCCACCAATTCATATTCCTCTTCGTCTCTGCGGCTCTGCTCGTACTGCTTCTGTCTTTGCAGCCCTTCAGCCGTTGAGCGGCTTCGCTCCTCCCTGACCCGGTCCAGCTCAGCCTGCCAACGCGCCTTCTCGCTGTCCACAATTTCCGGATCATTCCAGTAGTATTCGCACCCGTTTCGCTGGCAGAATGCTTCGCCTGCGCTGCCCCGGTAAACCCAGAAGACGGTGTTCGTCGTGCCCAGCGCCTCAGGGTCCATGTGTTTCACGCTCCGGGGAATGATGCATTCGTCCTTCTGAAAATGAATGCTGCTGACCCAGCCGCGGTGGGGCATCGCTTTCTTTCCGATATATTCCAGCTCCATGCCGTCCGAAAGCCTTGGAAGGAACTGAACGGCCTCAAATGCACGTGCGCCGAGCACCCTCAGCTTCTCGGGTAGCGCGCCGCCCACGCCTTTGCTGCCGGCAAATGCATGACAGCCGATCACTTCCACGCTCTGCGGCAAATGGACCCATTTCCTTGCGCCCGCAAATGCATATTCGCCGATCGTCCGCACACCGTCAGGCAGGATGCAGTGGCTCCCAATGCCTTCGTTGTGGTTGCCAAAGTCGAATGCAAATGCGCCGACGGCTGTCACCGGATGTCCGTTCAGCTCCTTCGGCACCTCAAATTCCGAACTGCCGCGCAGGCCGCGGTATCTGAGTTTCCTGTATGCTTCAAAGCTCCTCGGATACTTGACAATCACCGCTTCGCCGCGGTCGTTCGTCCTGTATACATACTCGCCGCATGTGCGCACAGCGCTGGTCTTCGCCACCGCTTCGTCCAGCCGCCTGATCACATCCAGAATATCCGGCGTTAAGCAGCGCTCCGTCTCCGCCCACTTTTTCTCGTGCCAGAGCGCCTTTCCTTCATAAGGCCTGTCGTTCGCAGCAAAGCCCCACGAAGCGTTCCATGCCTCGGCGAATGCCGCCGCAATGGCTGCATTGGTATCCGTATCGCCGCCAAGAGAGACCGCATTTTTCACCGTCTCGGCTACGATCTCATATCCGCTGTTGTATCCGCCGAAGTTAAAGTGAACATTGCGCTCTGCAACTGCCTCATAAAAAGCGGCAAACGCAATCGGCAGTGTGGTCTTGCAGGTAAAATCAAACTCCGTGATCGGGCGGATGTCCTCCAGCCGCGGAATTCTGTATCTCCCGCTCAGCAGCGCATACATGCCCGATACCGGCTCGCCCATGCGCAGCCGGTAGATGATTTCCGCCGTGTGCGCCGCCGCGTCCATGGCGTCCGGATGATTGTGCGTGGGCATGGCGGTCAGCCTGCCCAGCCGCCGCGCCTCTTCCGGGCTGCGCGCCAGCCAGCCTGCGGATGTACAGCGCATAATCGCCCCGTTGGTTTTGGAGCCGTAGGGCTCAGGCTTCTCGCTCTCCATCCATGCCCGGAAGGAACGGCTGTATCCTGCCTCCGGATACCTGCGGCCGTACTCGCGCAGCTTCTGCGTCAGCAGCTGCAGGATGCCCGCATCGTCCTCAATCCCCTGTTCCCGGCAGGTGAGCAGCGCATCTGCGACCGCCGCGCCAAGCACGGTATCATCCGTAAAGTGAAGCGGCTCCTTGATACTCTCCTGCTCCTCCACCGGTTTCCATTCATACACAGAGCCGCACACATCTCCATAGATCAGGCCGCGCATCGCTTCCCCCTCTTTCCGTTATCTGTTTTCGCGTTTGCTCATGCGCTGCAGCATCGCCGCTTTCAGCGCTTTCTTTCAATCCGCAGCGTCTTCACCTCAAACGCGCGCAGCTCAATCTCCACGCCGCCGTTGGCGATCGTCAGCTTCTCCTGCGGATTCTCCAGCATGTCGCACAGGCATGCCTTCGCCGCAGCAAATCCGAAATTCAGCCTCGTCTTCGTCTTCGCGTGCTTGCTCTCGTATACGCGCACGATCATGTCGCCGCTGCCGTCTTCACTCAGCTTCACCGTGTCGATGATCACGTTCGGCGCATCCACGCTCATCAGGCTGACTGCCTGCGTCTGTCCCGCCGCCGTGGTCACGGGCACGTTCAGCTCATAGCCCTCGCGCACAACGCCGCTGTCCATGAATGTGCCGTCCCATACGTAGTAGCTGTAGCTGAAGTCGTGCTCGCCCTTGTCCGCATTCAGGTCCGGGCAGGTCGCCGCGCGCAGCAGCGTCAGCGCAATCTCGTCGTCTTCCGCGCTCACGCCGTATTTGCTCTCGTTGAGCACAGCCGCGCCGTGGTTCTCATCGCACAGCGCCGTGTATCTGTGGTTGCACACCTCAAAGCGGTCCGCATCATACGGGCGGCTTCTGTGCGTCGGGCGCTTCACATAGCCAAACTGAATCTCGTTGATCGCCTCATTGGCATGGATGCCCGTGGCAAACGTCGCCTTGAGCAGCCTGTGCGTCTCCTGCCAGCTGACATGCGTCTTGAAATCGATGCGGCTCGCATTAGCCTCCAGCGCGATCTCCTGCTCGATGACGGACTGGCCGAACCGGCGCGTCACCTTCACCGCGCAGCGGTGCGGCGTCTCCTCGACGAGCTCCATCGTCGCGTCAAAGCCCATCTCCACGCGCTGCATCGTATACATGCTGTCGATGTCCCACGCGTCAAACTTGCGCGGCACATCCTTGTACAGCCGCATCTCGTTGCCCTTGCCGCCGATGCAGCGTCTGCCCTTGTATTCGCATTCCACAATCTCGCCCAGCGTATTGAGCACCACGGTCATCAGCCCGTTGCCCAGGATGAAGCCGCCGTCCATCGGACAGGCCAGCACCGGATACTTCGGCAGCGTGAAATCCACCTCGCTGCTGTATCCGCACGGCGGCAGCACGGCATAGCCGTACGCATCTGCGTGCTTCACCAGCGCGCGCCTTGCCCAGCCCAGAGAGTTGAAGTACGTGACGCCCTCTCCCCCGCCGGCAAGCGCCTGCTTCGCGCCGTCCGCCATCCCGTTGGCGCAGTCCAGAATCTCCCCATAGAGCTTTCTCGCCTCTTCGTAAACCCGCGCGATGCTCGAGCCCGGCAGAATGTCGTGGAACTGATTCAGCAGCACCTTTTTCCATGCCCAGTCCAGCTTTTCTGCCGGATATGCCTGCCTGTCCGCTGCCGCCGCGCTCCACATCTCCGCCTCGCGCAGCGCCAGTTCGCTCTTTCGGTTGCCCTTCTTGATCGCCGCCTGGCTGGTGTACGTGCCGCGGTGGCACTGGAAATACAGCTCGCCCACATATTTGTTCTTCGGCACGCCGCCCTTTGCCATGTCCTCAAAGAAGGCCTGCGGCGCAGCCATGTCCACCTTCGGCGCGCCCTCCAGATCCTTCTGCCTGAGCGCAAATTCGATGTGATCGCGGCACGGTCCGCCGCCGCCGTCGCCATAGCCGAACGGCAGCAGGAAGCTGTCCAGATCGCGCTTCTGTACGCGGTTCTTCCAGCGGTCATTGGTGGTTTTTGCATCCGTTCTGGATGTATAGTCCATGTGCAGGAAACTCGTCACCTGCGAGCCATCCATGCCCTCCCACGTGAAATAATGATACGGGAACGGATCGCTGCCGTTGTACGTCCAGAATATCTTCTGCGTCGTCAGGTATTTGACCCCGCAGCCCCGCAGAATCTGCGGCAGCACCGCGCTGTAGCCGAATGTATCTGGCAGCCACAGCAGCTGACAGTCCACGCCGAATTCATCCTTGTAGAATTTCTTGCCGTGCATGATCTGGCGGATCAGCGATTCGCCGCTGGTCATGTTCGTGTCCGGCTCCACCCACATGCTGCCGTCCGCAATCCATTGTCCGGCTTTGATCTTTTCCTTGATCTTTGCGTACAGCTCGGGATACAGCTCCTTGCAGATCTGGTAAGTCTCCGGCTGGCTCTGAATGAACTTATATTCAGGATACATGTCCATCAGGCGTACCTGCTGGGCAAACGTGCGCGCCACCTTGCGCTGCGTCTCCCGATACGGCCACAGCCAGCATACGTCCAGATGCGCATTGCCAATCGCCGCCATTCTCGGCGCAGTCGTGCCGTTGTGCGCAGCGAGCACCGGAGCGATGACTGACCGTACCCTGCGGTAATCGGCAAGCCTGCCCTCGCGTACCTGCTCAAAGTCGACTTCCAGCGTGAATGCTTCCAGCGCCTCTTCAAGGCGCATCGCCCGCAGCGAATCCGGATCGGCTGCTTCCAGCAGATCCGCCATCGTGCGCACATCCAGCCACAGCTGATATGCGTCCTCGTGCCAGATGCCATACGTGCTTACGCCCATCGTCTGCCTGCGCATTCCGTCCGGCTCCGGCAGATAATCGCCCGGGCGCACAGGGCCCGTCGCGCAGCCGTCGTTGAATTCGCCCGGATATCCGTGTCCGGCATACGCCTCCACAAGCAGATGGTGCGCTTCGCCCGCCTTCGCTTCCCGGGCCAGCACCTGATCGCAGATATAGTGGTGCGGCACGCTGACCCACTCCGCGCGCCGGGTACCGAATGCTTCGCCGTCCACCCAGACCGTCGCCTCGCCGCCCTGTCTGAGATCCATCACGATCATCCTGCCCGCTGCATTCTGCGGGATCACGATTTCGCCTCGCAGCCACAGATAGCCCCATCGCGGGCCCCAGACCGTGCCCGCAGGCATCGGCTTATATCCGCACTTTTCTGCCTCCTCAGGCGAGAGCATGTCCATGGTTTCAAAGCCTTCCAGCGCGATCTCGCCCAGAGGCTCATAGAATTCCTGTTCCAGCACGCGCATCCAGTGCGCGATGCGATCCTTCCATTCCGGACGCATATTCTTCCTCCTGTATGTTTTGATGCCCTGTCGCTTCGGCATGTTTCTATCTGTCTGTATTGTATCGCGCACGCCATTCTCCGTCAATCCCTCCGCTTGGGATTGCATCCCCACCTCTCTGCCCAGGGAACTCCTCCCCCGGACCCCCGCTTCGCGGCAGCCCAAAGCGGCTCTGCAGGGCAAAACTGCGTTAATAACACAGCCATTCACCTGTGTTAATCCCCGTATGCGCGCCATTGTCTTTCTCACATAAAAACAGTATAATATATTTATCTCTGTGTCGTATCAATGAAGGAGGAATCCGTTTATGAAACAGTGGACCCGCGCCAATTTCCAGCCGTCCATTCCCCTTGGGCAGGATGGACGCCGCGCAACAGCCAGTCCCGAGCATATCCGCCTTTCCCGCGAAGCCGCCAGAGAAGGCATGGTTCTCCTCAAAAACGAGCATCATACTCTTCCCCTCGCCATGGGTACGCGCATCGCGCTCTTCGGCAAGGGGACGATCGATTATGTCAAGGGCGGCGGCGGCAGCGGCGATGTCACCGTGCCCTATGTCCGCAATCTCTACGAGGGCCTGCGCCAGCTTGTCGATCCTGCAAGCATCTTTGAAGACAGCATCGCCTTCTATCGCGAGCACGTATCCGCGCAATATGCCATGGGCCGCGTTCCCGGCATGACCGCCGAGCCGGAGCTGCCGGATGCGCTGGTGAACAAGGCGCGCGCCTTTACCGACACCGCCATCATCTCCATCAGCCGCTTCTCCGGCGAAAACTGGGACCGCAGGGCCGGTTTCGATCCCATCGCCGATCACAAGAACGTCGATCAGATGCCTGTTCAGCTCTCCAGAGAGATCTTCGAGCAGGGCGATTTCTATCTCTCCGCCGCTGAGCGCGCCATGCTGAGGAAGGTCACCGCCGCGTTCCCCCATGTCGTCGTCGTGCTCAATACCGGCGGCATGGTCGAAACCGCTGCCCTTGCCGAAGATCCTGCAGTTTCCGCTGTACTCCTTGCCTGGCAGGGCGGCATGGAGGGCGGTCTTGCCGCCGCTGAGCTGATCATGGGACTGGGCAATCCCTGCGGCAAGCTCTGCGATACCCTCGCACGCGATCTTGCCGATTACCCCTTCGCCGAGTCCTTCTTCGATTCCGACGATTACGCCGAATACACCGAGGATATTTACGTCGGCTACCGCTATTTCGAAACCATCCCCGGCGCGAAGGACAGGGTCGTCTATCCCTTCGGCTATGGCCTCTCCTATACGTCCTTCTCCCTCTCCGGCCATCGCATCGCCGTCGAAGACGACGGGATTATCGCTTCTGTCCGCGTCTGCAATACGGGCGTCCGCCCCGGCCGCGAGGTCGTTCAGGTCTATGTTCAGGCGCCGCAGGGCCTGCTTGGAAAGCCCGCCCGCGTCCTTGCCGGCTATCGCAAGACCCGTTTGCTCGCTCCCGGCGAGGAGGAAATGGTGATCGTCCGCTTCCCAGTCAGCGTCTTCGCCTCCTACGATGATCTGGGCAAGGTCTGCGCCTCTGCATGGCTGCTGGAAAAGGGCGAATACATCTTCCACATCGGCACAAGCGTCCGCGATACGCTTGCTGCGCCTGAGACGTTTGTCCTCAGCGAAGACAGAATCGTCTCCCGGCTTTCCCGCCGCCTTGCGCCTGTTCAGCTTACCCGCCGCATGCTCGCGGATGGCTCGTTTGAATCCCTGCCCACTGCTCCCTGCGAGCGCCCGACGACCAATACCGACTTCTTCGAGTCTTCGCCTGCCGTCCGTGCGCAGCCGTCGATTGACCGCAATGAACCAAAAAACCTGCAGCTTGCGCAGGTTGCCTCCGGCGAAATCACGCTCGACAGCTTCATCGCCCGGCTCTCCGATGAGGATCTCGCGCATCTGCTCGGCGGCCAGCCCAATACCGGCGTCGCCAATACCTTCGGCGTGGGCAATCAGCCTCTCTATGGCATTCCCAATATCATGACCGCAGACGGACCTGCAGGTCTTCGCGTGCATGCGGATACCGGCATATGCACCACTGCTTTCCCCTGCGCCACGCTCCTCGCCTGCACGTGGGATCCGGAGATCGCCTATCGCGTCGGCGCTGCCGGCGCCCTTGAGGTGAAAGAAAACAACATCGGCGTCTGGCTCACGCCCGGCGTGTGCATCCACCGCAATCCGCTCTGCGGCCGCAATTTCGAATACTACTCCGAGGACCCGCTGCTCACCGGCAAGCAGGCCGCCGCGCTCATCCGGGGCATTCAGTCTCAGCGCGTTGCTGCAACGCCGAAGCATTTCGCGCTCAATAACAAGGAGACCAACCGCCGCAACAGCGATTCCCGCGCTTCCGAGCGCGCCATCCGCGAGATCTACATCCGCCAGTTCGAGATCATCGTGAAGGAATCCCGTCCATGGTGCATCATGACCTCCTATAACATCATCAACGGCGTGCGCGCCAGCGAAAATGCCGATCTCCTCCAGCACATCCTCCGCGACGAATGGGGATTCGACGGTATGGTCACCACCGATTGGTGGACCTATGGCGACCACGACCGCGAAGTCACCGCCGGCAATGATCTCAAGATGGCAGCAGGTCATCCGGATGCCCTGCTTCGCTCCCTCGCCGCCGGTACGCTCAAGCGCACTGCCATGGAAGCCGCCGCGCGCAGTATCCTCACGATGATCCTGCGCGTAGACTGACGCAAGACGCCGGGCTGCCGCCCGGACCCGCCCGAGGGATTTCATCCCTCGGACTCCCTTCTTCGCTTTGCGCCTGTTTAAATATACCGTCTATCCCCGCTGCGCCAAAGCACAGTTGCGACTTGTTCGCACGCGTGCGCTGCAAAAGGGGCTCGGCTGTTGTATCCTGACTTATACCTCCCCAACGTTCGCAGGTGGTATGGGAGTCCAGAGGGATGTAGGAGGGGCGCGTAGCCCCTCCTCATCCTTCTGGGCACAGCGCAGCGCGTTCCCCCAGCGCAGCGCGTTCCCCCAGCGCAGCGCGTTCCCCAGCGCAGCGCGTATCCAATCATCCCACAAAATCCATAAAAAAAGGACTGTCGATCTTAATCTGACAGCCCTTTTGCATTTCCTTACAGCATCGATACGCATCCCTCGCGGAAGCTCAGATACGCAGTATCGCCTACCTTGTATACCTTGCGGCCTACCGGACAATAGTCCGCCAGCTTCACCAGCGTGTCGCCGACCATTACATGATAGTTCTGATACGCGCCCATGAAACAGCTGAGTACAACCTTGCACGGCAGCGCGCCCGTATCGCCAAGGATACCCGCCTCCGGACGAAGCACCAGCTTGCACTTTTTGCCCACGTCAAAGCCGTCCGGATTGGCCACCTCAACAGGATGCCCGTTCACATTGACCGTGCACTTGCCGCCGTCCTTCGCTGCGACCTCGCCCAGCAGGAAGTTGACCTCGCCGATAAAGTCCGCAACAAACTCGCTCTGCGGCTTGTGATAGATCTCCTCCGGCGTACCCATCTGCGCAATCACGCCCTTGTTCATGATGATGATGTTGTCGGAGATCGCCATCGCCTCCGCCTGATCGTGCGTCACGTATACCGCCGTGATGCCCAGCGCCTGCTGGATGCGGCGGATCTCGGTGCGCATGGATACGCGCAGCTTCGCGTCCAGATTCGAAAGCGGCTCGTCAAAGAGCAGTACGCCCGGCTCTACAACCATTGCACGCGCTAAGGCGACGCGCTGCTGCTGGCCGCCGGAGAGCTGATTGGTCATGCGGCCTTCCATGCCGGTCAGCTCGACCAGCTCAAGGATCCGCGCAATGCGCTCATCCATCTCTTTTTTGGGCACCTTGCGCAGCTTCAGACCGTAGGCAATGTTGTCGTATACATTATAATGCGGGAAGAGCGCATAGCTCTGGAAAACCATTGCCGTGTCGCGCTTGTTGGGCGTGAGCGCATTGATCGGCTGCCCGCCCAGATAGATCTCGCCCGCGTCCGGGCTTTCAAAGCCTGCAATCATGCGCAGCGTCGTTGTCTTGCCGCAGCCGCTGGGGCCCAGCAGCGTCACAAAGCTGCCCGGCTCAATCGTCAGGCTCACGTCGTTGACCGCATAGAATTCCTTGCCCGTCTTGGGATCGTTGTAAATCTTGGAAATATGCTCAAGGCGAACGCCTTTCTTTTCCTTGTTTGCCATGGCCTTAGTCCTCCTTCGCCTTCATCGCTTTGCTGGTGCCAAAATGCCTGATCACCCAGTTCATGATCACAATCGCCGCATAGACGATCGCAATCAGGATCGTCGCATACGCGCAGGCCACGCCGTACGCGCCCTTCTCGGCAAACTCGTTGATTCGGCAGGTGATGAGCAGATAGCGCGGCGTCACCAGCAGGATGATCGCGCTGATGGCGGTGATCGAGCGCACGAACGTCGTCACCAGGCCGCTCAGGAACGAATCCTTGATCAGCGGCAGCGTCACCGTCATGAAGACCTTTGCGCTGCCCGCGCCAAGATCATACGCCGATTCCTCGATCGATTTGTCAATCTGCCTGAGCGCAGAGATGCCGCTGCGCGTGCCGACCGGCAGCGAGCGCACCACGAATACGATCACCAGGATCACACCCGTGCCGTAGATGCCCTGCATCAGGCCCGTGCGGAAGATGCCGCCCGCAAAGCCGCGGATGAAGCCCACACCCAGCACCGTGCCCGGCACAGCCATCGCCAGCATGGACACAAACTCAATGAACGCCTTGGACTTGAACTTCTTCTTGACCACCAGATACGAGATGATCATCGAAAGAATCGCCGTGATCGGCGATGCAATCAGCGAGAGGATAAAGCTGTCGGTAAACGCCTTGAAGCCGTCGTCCCGGAAGAGCTGCTGGAACCACTTCAGGCTCAGACTGTAGTCGCGGCCCCACAGCTTGAACAGCGCTCCGAACGGAATGGCGATGTACATCAGGATAACGAACGCAGAGAGCGCCGAGCAGATCGCTGTCAGCGGCACGCGCACGCTCTTGTCGTCAATCAGCGCACGGGCACGGCTGGCCTTGCCGGTCAGCGTCGCCGCCGTCTTTGCCTCCAGATAGTACTTCTGAATCAGGAACAGCACCAGCGTGATTGCCAGCAGCACCACAGCCATCGCGGCCGCGCCGGTGATATCGTAGCTGCCGCCGGTGATGCGCAGGTAGATCGTCGTCGCCAGCGTGTCATAGCTGCCGCCGATCATCATCGGGTTGGCAAAGTCTGCCACAGATTCGATGAACGTCACCAGGAATGCATTGCCAAGACCCGGCAGCATCAGCGGCAGCGTCACCGTGGTGAATACCTTCATCCGGCTTGCGCCCATATTGCGCGCCGCTTCCTCCATCGACGGATCGATGTTCTTGAGCAGGCCCTTGAGCATCATGTAGCAAACCGGGAAGAACGTGAGGATCTGTACGATCGCAATACCGCCCAGACCGTATACGTCGCTGTCATAGATGCCCAGCAGCTCGCGCGTGATCAGGCCGCCGCGGCCAAAGAGCAGAATCATCGACAGCGACAGCACAAACGGCGGCGATACGACCGGCAGCATGCTCACCACGTCGAACATCTTCTTGACGGCCTTCTGGCGCACATGCACGTAGCAGTCCACATACGCAAACAAAAGACCGATGATCACCGAGCCAAAGCCCGTGATCATACCCAGCAGCAGCGTGTTGTAGAATGCCCGGTTGAACGTGTAATCCGCAAAGATGCGCGGGAACGCGTCAAACGTCAGATAGTTGTGCGGAATCTTCACATAGCAGTTTTCGGGATCAACAGGCTTGTCCTCCTTGAGCATGCGCCCGTTCTTGGCAAACATATATCCCCATGCGCTGTCCAGCTCGTCGACGGAGAACTGCGCCGCCTTGCCCTTGTTGTTCAGTACGGCAATCTTCCCGTCCTTCAGGCTCACTTCAGCATTCCCCGCCTGAATATCGCTTACCAGCACAAGGTTCGTCTCGCGCACATACACGCTGTCCAGCAGCAGCATGGCCAGCGGATAGAGAATAAACAGCGCGAGCAGCACAGTCAGCAGCACGACGGTGGTCACCATCACCGGATCTGCAAAAAACTTCTTGCGCTCAAGCGCTGCGCTCTGGCGTGTCTTCATCGGGCATTCACCCCTCTTCATTCAATAAAAAGAGGGATGGGGCTTTCCCCCATCCCCCCTCAGAGATACGATAGGTACGTTGGGGATTGCATCCCCAAACCCCTGCCCGGGGACCAGTCCCCGGACCCCTCCTTCGCTTCGCGCCTGCTTAAAGCAGCTATGCATGGCAAACTGCGTTTGCCAGAGGATATAACCCAAACGGCTTACATCCGCGCGACTATCAAAATGCAGCCCCCGTTTCGAAGCGCTAAAGGTGAATTGCGACTGCGTCGCATGGCTTAGGCCAGAAACGGAACTTAGGTACGGTCAGTCCCTTATACCTCCCAGATCGTTTCGCAGGGGGGTAATGGGGTTCCTAGGGGAGGTAGGGCGGGCGGCGAAACGCCCCCCTACTCCCCTAGGGCTCAGCGCAGCGCGCATCTGCGTCGCAGACACACGCTTCATTCATCAGACTAAATCCTTACGCTCGCTTACTCGGTCTTGAAACGATCGTCCGCAGAAGCGCCGAGCGCGTCGAAGTAATCCTTCACGTACTGGGTGGTGTTGTTCTTGGCATCTTCGAAGTCGTAATCGATGACGTTGTTCGGGTCAAGGCCGAACGGCTCGACGGCCGCAGGCTGCTTGGCGCTGTTGATGACCAGGAACTGATAGCTCTCGGCGTCGTCAGCCAGCTCCACGCACTCCGGAGACAGGGCGTACTCGATCCACAGCTTCGCAGCATTCTCATGCACGCAGCCGTCGAAGATCGCGGTCGCGCCGATTTCGAAGGAAGTGCCTTCCTCCGGGATCACCAGAGCGATGTTGTCGTAGCCGGAGAGGATCTGCGCGATGCCGTCATGCAGGAAACCGATACCGATCACGCACTCGCCGATACCGACCTTCTTGGACGGGCCGGAGCCGGACTTGGTGTACTGCGCAACGTTCTTGTCCAGCTCAACGAAGTACTTCATCGCTTCGTCGTGGCCCTTGAGCTGAACCATGGTGTTCACAACCAGCTTCGCGGTGCCGGCGGTGTTCGGGTTGGAGAGCCACACGAGGCCCTTGTATTCCGGCTTGAGCAGGTCATCCCAGCCCTTGGGCGCTTCCAGGCCCAGGCGCTCGAGCTCTTCGGTGTTGACCATGAAGCCCAGAATGCCCTTGTAAATGCCGTACCAGTAGCCGTCGGCGTCGCGGTACATCGGCGCAGCCAGATCAGCAGCGTTCGCCGCTTCATACGGCATCAGCAGGCCAGCCTTGGCGCTCTCGTTGTACGGATCGGTCGTGCCGCCGAACCAGACGTCGCCGGACGGGTTGCCCGCTTCTTCGTTGATCTTCGCCTGCACCTCGCCGGTGGACAGACGCTGATAGTACACCTTGATGCCGTAGAGCTCTTCAAAGTGCTTGGCAGCAGCGGCCAGATACGGCTCCTCGCAGGAACCATAGACGACCAGCTCGCCCTCTTCCTGAGCGGCGGCGATCAGAGCAGGATCGATTTCGGCCATCGCGCACGCGAAGGACAGCGTGAGCAGCATAGCCAGCAGGAGCGCAAACAGTTTCTTCATAGTCAGTTCTCCTTTTCTCTTTTTTACATGATCCAACGCACGGATCATGCAGGCATTTTGCCATTTTCTGCCTATATTATATATGGCTGAGTCGTATGCTGTCAACAGAATTGTGAAACTCAAAACAAAGTCGCCTCTGCCCTTTTACAGACAGAAGCGACTCTCTTTGGTTCTTCTATTTTATTCCGCCATCACTGCTGCCGCAGCCGCTTCAAGGCTCGCGCAGTCTTCCACCGCGCAGCAGTTCATCGTGTTGCCCGCGGTCTTCGCCACAAATCCGGAAAGCGCTCTGCCCGGACCGATCTCAATCACCGTATCCACGCCCAGCGCCTGCAGCGCACGAATGGTATCCTCCATGTATACGCTCTCCTGCACCTGCCGGCAGAGCAGGCCGGGGATCGTGTCCCCCTCGCGCATCTGATTGCCCAGACAGTTGAACAGCACCGGAATCTGCATTTCGCCGAATTCTTCCGTTTCAAAGCGCACTTTGAGCGCCTCGCCCGCCGCATGCATCAGCGGCGTGTGGAACGGACCGCTCACCCGCAGCGGCATCAGCCGTCTCGCGCCCGCCGCTTTTGCCAGTTCGCCGGCCTTCGCCACCGCCGCTTTCTCTCCGCCGATCACCATCTGTCCCGGACAGTTGTAATTGCAGATCTTCACCACACCCGCATCGGCCGCCTCCTCGCAGCAGCGCGCCAGTGTCTGGCGGTCCAGCATCAGCACCGCGGTCATCGCGCTCTCCACACCCTCGGCAGCCTGCGCCATCGCCGCGCCGCGGAAGGCTGTCAGCTCAATGGCCTGTTTCGCCGTAAATACGCCCGCGCAGTGCAGCGCGCTGTATTCGCCCAGCGAAAGACCCGCCGTATATTCCGGCACAATTCCTTTTTCCCTGAGCACGGCGTTTACGCCCGCCGCAAAGGCAACCATGCATGGCTGAGTGTACTGCGTCTGATTGATCACCCCGTCCGGATCCTCAAAGCAGACCTTCTTCAGATCAAAATCCAGCTCCGCGCTGTCAAAGGCCTTTCTGAATGCCGGATACGTTTCATACAGATCGCGGCCCATGCCCGCCTTCTGGCTGCCCTGGCCCGCAAAAAGGAACGCAAGTCTCATATCTTCTCTCCTTTGGGGATACGTCAGGGCTGCCGCCCCAAAAACTGCTCGGGGGACTCATCCCCCGACCGCCCGTCTTCGCTTCGCGCCTGTTTCAAGATGCTGCGCAGCGGCGAACTGCGTTCGCCAGCAGGATTCCCGCCGCAGGCGGCTCCCCACTGCGCAAAAGCACAGTTGCGACACTGTCGCACGCGTGCGCCGCAAAAGAGGCTCGGCTGCTGTATCCTGCCTTATACCTCCCCAGCGTTTGGAAGGGGTATGGGATTCCAAAGGGAGATAGGGGGAAATCCAAATTCCCCCTGCTCCCTTTGGGCTCAGCGCAGCGCGCCCCGCGCCGCAGGCAGAATCAATAACTACATATTCTCAAATGAATCAGACCTTCATCATCACACCGGCCCACGTAAGTCCCCCGCCGAAGCCGCACATGATCACGCGCTGACCGGACACAAGCCTGCCATTTTCCTTCATTTCGGCCAACGCCAGCGGAATGCTCGCCGCGCTGGTATTTGCGTAGCGGTCCAGATTCTTGTAGAATTTCTCCGCCGGCACGCCCAGACGGCGCACGCTCGCGTCAATGATGCGCTGGTTCGCCTGATGGCAGATCACCCAGTCCACATCCTCCAGCGTCTTGCCCGTCTTTTCAAGGAGCTCGCTGACCGTCGCAGGAATCGTGCTCACCGCAAAGCGGAACACGCTCTGCCCCTCCATCGTCATGGGCATTTCGCGCCGCGGGCCGCCGACCTGAATCGCCAAGTCGCCGCGCGTGCCGCAGACGTAGGCATATTCCGCATCCTCTTCAATGGCAAAGACGGCAGCGCCCGCCGCATCGCCAAAGAGCACGCAGGTGTTCCGGTCGCCCATGTCCAGCACATGGCTCATCTGCTCGCTGCCGATGACCAGCGCATGCTTTGCGCCGTGCGCCAGCAGCATGGCGCGCGCCGTATCCAGCGCATACAGAAAGCCTGCGCATGCCGCCCCCAGATCAAACACCGGGATATTCTCCGGCAGCTCCAGCGCCTTGTGCACAAGGCAGGCCGTGCTGGGCATCGCATATTCGCCGGAGGATGTCGCCACGATCAGGCAGCCGATCTCCTCTTTGGCAATGCCGCTGTCGGCAAGCGCCTTCTTCGCCGCCTCAATGGCCAGCGTCGTGGTATTCTCGCCCTCGCCGCAGAAATAGCGCTGGCGGATGCCCGTACGGCTGGTGATCCACTCGTCGCTCGTTTCCACGTATTTCGTCATCGCCTCGTTGTCCAGCGCGTTTTGGGGCAGCGCATAGCCTGCGCCAAGCAGTCTCAATCCGTTCATTCTCGATCCTCATTCCGGGTTCTTCCGGTCATTTCTTTCACATGGCGCGCTTGCGCCCTCTATCCAAAAAAGCCCGTCTGCACACGCGGTATATGCGCGCATGCAAAACCGGGCTGTATTCCATGGGAATCAGGCGCCCTGCTCCTCAAGATAGGCGAGCAGATCACCGAGGGTGCGGAAGGTCGGCATGATGTCGTCCGGCACGTTCACGCCGGTCTTGTCCTCAATGGCCATAGCCAGCTCGACGGCGTCCAGGCTGTCAGCACAGACATCGGGAATCAGCTTCGCATCCGGCGCAACCTTCTCTTCGCCGCAGCTGACAGTCGCGAGGATAATCTCCTTCAGGCTCTCAAAAGTCATATCTGTAATCTCCTTCAAATCATCTCATGCGCACAGTCACGCATCTTCATTGTATCAAAGCATGGGAATTTGTCAAGCCCCTTCGCCGTGCGCCGCTCACTGCGGCCATACTCTGGCGCGGTGCGCCTCAAACGCCTTCAGATTCTCGTTCCAGAAATCATAGGCAGCGTCGCCGCGGTGATCCTCCAGTGCATAATTCTCCGTGAGCCAAGCGCCCAGATACGCTGTCACCTTGCTCGCTCCGCCCGGATTGAGGTGTCCCAGCTGGTCAAAGCAGTCCGTCTGTCTGTCGATCACATCTTCCTGCATCATGTTGACAAACGGCACACCCAGCTCCTGTGCCACAATGCCGGCGCTGTTCATCGCCATCTGCTCCTGTTCGGATGCATGGCCAGGAAGTGCGACAAAGACCAGCTCAATTCCGTTTTCCCGGCACAGCGCCGCGATATCGCGCATGCCCTGCATGCCTGGCAGCTCTTCTTCAAGTGCCTGCGTGGTGATGGCATAGTCATCGCGGCTCTCGACGCCCACGTGCAGCTCCGAGCCCATCATATACGGCTCGCAGTCGATCATCCGCTCCGTCTGTCCGGAGAGGATCTCATCCCATCGACCGTGATAGAGCGAAAACGGCATCAGGAATTCCATCCACTCGCTTTGAGGCAGCGACGCGCGCACAGCCTCAATCTTCGCCCTGCCAAAGGGCACTGCATCCAGGAATACATGCCTGTAGGGATATGTCCATGCCTCATCCAGCGCATGGTTCATATAATACACATCCACCACAGCCACCTTCGGCTTATGCACGCCCATGGCAAGCTTGAGCACATGGCAGGTCATGCCCAGCGGTTCAGAGTTATTGCCCATGTTGTAGCTGGTCATGCCATAATCGCGCCACAGTTCCATCGGCTGAATTGCATCCAGCACGCGGCTCGTGCCGAAGAACAGCACGTCAAATCCCTGCTTATCCTCAAAGAACGCGCCGTATTTGCGCTCGGCGTCGTCGCGGCGCATCATTTTGTCCGCCAGCATCAGGCAGCACACCAGCGCCGCCAGCCACAGCGCGGTCATCGCTAATCTCTTCTTCATCAAAAGCAACCTTTCATGGGGCTGCCGCCCCATACTCCGCCTGAGGGACTTCGCCCCTCAGACTCCCCATGTTCGCTTCGCGGCAGCTTTAAGCCGCCGGGCTTCTGGGCCCAGCGCAGCGCGCATCTGTGGCAGAATCAATATCCTCAAATAAACATATCTCCCGATCAGAACTGGAAGTAAATGAACGCCTGCGCCGTGTATCCCGGCCCCCAAACGCCAAAGATGATGATCGCCATCAGCGCCGCCAGATACAGCGCGCCGCGTACAAACACGGGCAGCCTGTCCGTCATGCCCGTCAGCGTCTTTCTCTTCTCGTGAATCAGCTCAATGGCAAACAGGATCGCAAAGCATATGCCCGTACACAGCGCCTGCATGCCGGAAAAGCCTGTGGTCATCGTCTCTGCACCCCATGCCGTGGGAATGCGCCAGAGCATGCCCAGCGCCGAGGAGAGTGAGCCCGCGCGGAAGATCAGCATCGTGATCAGGATCAGGAAATCCGTCCACAGGATGTGCATCAGCAGATCGAGCTTCGGAAACCGCGGCTTGTTTTTCGGCTGCGGAATCAGCCCCTCAATCACCTGCAGCGCGCCGTTGAGCATGCCCCATGCGACATATTTGAGCGCAGCGCCGTGCCACAGACCCGATACCGTGTATACGATCATCAGGTTGCGCGCCATCTTCAGCTTGCCGCCGCGGCCTGCGCCCAGCGGGAAATAGATGTAATCGCGGAACCACGTGCTCAGCGAGATATGCCAGCGCGCCCAGAAATTCTGTACGGAATGCGCGAAATAGGGCTGACGGAAGTTGGTCATCAGGTCGATGCCCATGATCTTCGCCGCACCGATGGCAATGTGGCTGTAGCCCGCAAAGTCGCACAGATCCTGCACGGCAAAGACCACTGTCGCCAGTGCAATCTGCGCGCCGGATGCGCTGGCCCAGTTGCCGTATACCGCATCGACATACATACATGCGCGGTCGGCGACGACCACCTTTTCAAAGAAGCCCAGCATCATGATCAGCAGGCCGATCCTCGCGCGCTCCCAGTCAAAGCGGTGCTCCTGCGTCACCTGTTTAAGCAGGCGGCTGCTTCGCTCAATCGGACCGGCGACCAGCTGCGGAAAGAACGACACGAACAGCGCATACTTGAACAGATTGCGCTCCGCCTTCACCCTGCCCTTGTACACGTCGATCATGTAGGAGAGCGCCTGGAAGATATAGAAGCTGATGCCCACCGGCAGAAGGATCGATACCTTCGGCGTCGTCACCGGAAGACCGAGGATATCGCTCACACGCTGGATCACATCCAGCAGAAAGCCTGTGTATTTGAAGTACGCCAACAGGCCGATATTGAAGACAATGCCGCCCCACATGGCGATCTTCTTGTGCTTTTTCTCCTTGATATCTGTGATGATCAGCGAGCATGCATGCGTCACAATCGTACACGCCGCCATCAGCAGCGCGTATTCCGCATGCCAATTCATATAGAAGAAATAGCTCATGACCAGCAGCCAGATCCACTGCACCTTTTTCGGCAGCGCAAAATAGACCGCTGTAACGATCGGGAAAAAGATCAGAAATTCAAATGAATTGAAGAGCATATGTTCACCTGTGAATACTCATACTCAGTATCTGTTTACATAGAAATACAGAATACATTATAACCGATCCTCCCCATATCTGGCTAGCCCCGTTTTCACTTTTCCCGTCAGAATCGCACAAAAAAAGGCCCCGGTGA
Source organism: Clostridia bacterium (assembly GCA_017545905.1). Classification (GTDB taxonomy): domain Bacteria; phylum Bacillota; class Clostridia; order Christensenellales; family Aristaeellaceae; genus Ventricola. The sequence continues at coordinate 21,336 of JAFWXL010000036.1, forward strand.
TTCCGGAGCCTTCCCATTGTGCTTACGCAATCGGGCGGGCGTCGCGCAGGAAGGTGCAGTAACAGCGATAGGCCTCGTACAGGTCCACCTTGCTGATCGCCTCGTAGAGCGCGTGCATCGAGAGCACGGCCACGCCGGAGTCGATCACGTTCATGCCGTAGCGGGCGCACATATAGGCGATCGTTCCGCCGCCGCCCAGATCCACGCGGCCCAGCTCGGCAGTCTGGAAGGAGACGTCCTCATCATCGAGGATCTTTCTCAGATGCGCCATGTACTCGGCGTTCGCATCGTTGGAGCCGGACTTGCCCCGGCTGCCGGTATACTTGTTGAAGCACACGCCGCGGCCGAGGAACGCCGCATTCTTCTTCTCGAACGCAGAAGCGAAGTTCGGATCAAAGCCGGCAGAAACGTCGCTGGAGAGCATGCGGGAATTGCGCAGCGCGCGGCGCACAGCAAGATTGCTGTTCTCGCCCAGCAGCGCGCACAGCTCGGCGATGATATTCTCAAAGAACATGGAGTTCATGCCCGTCGCGCCAACGGAGCCGATTTCCTCCTTGTCGCACAGCACAGCGCAGATCGTGTACTGCGGCACGCCCTCAAAGTCGATCACAGCCTGCATGGACGGATACGCGCATACGCGGTCGTCGTGACCATAGGCGCAGATCATGCTGCGGTCCAGACCCATATCGCGCGCCTTGCCCGCCGGCACGATCTCCAGCTCAGCAGAGAGGAAGTCCTCCTCTTCCACGCCGTAGGTCTCCTTGAGAATCGCAAGCACGCCGGCCTTCACGCTGGCCTTCTCATCCTCGCCGTCCATCTCCTTGACCGGCTTGCCGCCGATGATCAGGTTGAGTTCCTCACCCTCGATGGCCTTCGCCGCCGGCTTGGCCATCTGCTCCTGTCCCAGATGCGGCAGCAGATCGGAGATATAGAGCACCGGATCGTCTTCCTTCTCGCCGATGGCGACAGTCACGGTCGTGCCGTCCTTCTTACAGATCACGCCGTGCAGCGACAGTGGAGTCGCAACCCACTGATATTTCTTGATGCCGCCGTAGTAGTGCGTATCCAGATAGACCAGATCGCTGTCCTCATAGAGCGGATTCTGCTTGACGTCGATGCGCGGAGAATCGATATGCGCGCCGACGATGTTCATACCCGCAGTGATCGGCTCCGTGCCAATGACGAAATTGACAAACGACTTGTTCATCCAGTTGACGTAGACCTTGTCGCCGGCTTTGAGCGCGCGGCCTTCCTTCGCCGCCTCAAACAGATCGATGAATCCGTTCTCCTTCGCCGCCTTCACCGCCAGCGCGACGCACTCGCGCTCGGTCTTGCCGCCGTCCAGAAACGCGCAGTAGTCCTTGGCAAATGCCTCAATCTTCGCAAGGCCTGCCGCGTCATACTTGGCCCAGGCATTCTTTCTTTCCATATATGTGTACTCCTTTGCAAGAAATGTTGAATATCGGTTGCCCTTTATTATAATGCATCCGGGTTATATCTGCAAGCCAAAAAGGGATGGCCCGCCTTCCCGGCAAACCATCCCCTGAGTTTATTCCTTTTCCAGCTTCCAGATTTCTTTGTCCAGCGCAAACAGGCTCACAACGCCCACGCCTGCCAGACCGATCAGCACAAAGAGCAGGCTTGCGCCGCTGCCCTTGCCCATGCCGAAAACAGACGAAAGGAGGCTGCCTGCTTGCTGCGCCGCCATCAGCGGCTCAAACACACGGTCCACTAACCATCCGCCCAGGAAATAGCCCAGCGGAATCGTGAAAAACTGCAGCGTATTCCGGCAGGCATATACACGCCCCTGCATATCCACCGGAATCGACGTGCGCATCACAGGATCCAGATTCGCATTCATATACGGAATCGCAATCCAGCCCAGCACAGCGCCCAGACACCAGACCGGCAGTGTCCTGCCAAAGCCCAGCAGAAAATTCTCCGTGCTCATGGACAGCAGAAGCGAAAGCACAATCGCACGCACACGGCTTTTCGGCCTGGGCAGAATCGCCGCCACCGCGCCGCCCAGCAGCGTCGCAATGCCCGTCACCGTGCTGACCAGCGCCAGCGCACTTTCGCCCCCGTTTGGCACAGAGAGCACCATCGCCGGCAGCGCAGCATTGTACATTGAGGCGATCAGATTGATCCCTGCAAAAAGCAGAATCAGATGCAGCACACCCGCATGATCGCCAAGAAAGCGTAGCCCTTCGCCCGCCATGATCAGGATAGGCTCCTTTTTCTCGTTGCGCGGCGCATCCGGAATCGTGATGAGCACAAGCAAGGAAACAAAGGCGACGGCAAACGTACACAGATCAACAGCAATCACCGCGCGCAGGCCAAAGCCTGTCAGCAGCGCCGTCGCCAGCACAGGCGAAAGCAGATCAACCACGGAGCCGGTCATCGAGCGCACCGCTGCCGCCTTCTGATATCCTTCCTTCGGCGTGATCAAGGTAATCGCCACATCAGCCGCCGGCCGCTGCACGGTGTTCATCAGGCCGTTTACCGCATTGATCGCATACAGATGCCCGATTTCGAGCCGACCGGTTTCCAGCAACATCAGCACGCACAACGTCGTGCCCGCAGCAAAAGCGTCGCAAGCCAGCATGGTCTTCTTCTTGTCCCATCTGTCGCTCAGCGCGCCCGCGAATATGCTCATGACGATATAGGGCACATATGAGCACACGGACAGGAGCGCCGTATTGAGCGCGCTGCCCGTCTGGCTATAAGCCCAGATCACCAGCGCAAAGCTGGTCATGGCGCTGCCCAGTGCGCTCAGTCCCTGCGTGACCGTCAGCAGCAGCACCGGGCGCATGCCTTGAAATGTTTTTTTGATGTTATTGCTTTTCATTTGACTTTGCTCCTTTGATCATTTTTGCAACCAAACCGCAAAGCCGACGGTTTTCTCTTTTCTCCATACAATCGCACCCGTCAGGCTTTGCATGGAGCTGTGACAATGCAGAGAATCATACATTCATCCCTTCCTTATTCCATTCCCAGGATTTCCCTTTGCTTCTTTTTGCTCAATCCGCGCAGCACCAAGTCATAGGATTTATCCAGCATATCGCGAAGAATATCGTCCGGCACAGCGCCGTCCGGCTTCACCGAATTCCAGTGAACCTTGTTCATGTAGTAGCCCGGAATCACGTCTTCATATTGTCCGCGCCAGAATTCGCCCTCGAGCGGCTCGAGCTTGAGCGTAATGTAATACGGCTTGTCCGCATCGTCCAGACAGACAGCCGCGAACATCTTTCCGCCCACGTGATAGCGAATCCAGTTCCAATCAGGCTGAATGTCCTTGGTAACGCTCTTTTTTCCAAGCAGGTAGCCGTCCATCCAGTCATACCGCATGATCATTCCTCCTGCCTTCACATTCCGTTTTTCAGACAGTGCGAATACATCATCTCTCGCGAATAGCGCACAATCTGATCAAACGCCTCTGTTTTCGGCTCTCCGTATTTTTCTTCAATGCTCACCCTTGCCGTGCCAAGCAATCTCCGCCATTCAGCAATCAATTTCTGAACCTCTGCAAGCGGGATCTCATTGAATTTGAGCTGCATAAGCAGCGCGCGCGCATGCATCGGCGTTTCCAGCTGCATCACGCCGTTGCTTTCAAAGCCCTGCAAAAGCAGCAGCAGACGGTACATGTGATGCGGCTGTTTGCCATCATATCCATATTTCACGATCCTGTCATGCGCTGCAGGGCAATCGTGACACATCCGTTTCGCCTTCTCTTCAAACAGCCCTGCACATGCCTGTGCAAATCTCGCCGCACGCTCATGCATCAGCTGCGGAAGCAGCGCGCGGATTCTCTCCATGCCCGCGCCCTCCGGCAGAATCAGATCATGCGCTGTCGCAAGGCTTTCCAGGTACGCCGGGTTCATTCGCTCCAGCGCATCGCAGAATATGCGGATATCCTTGATATCGATCTGTCCTTCCGCAGTTTCGATCGTCAGCGACGCAGGCTTTTTTCCTTCTATCAGATCCCACAGGGAAGGAAGCACGACGCATTTGAAGTCATAATCCGACTGATAGGCATTCGAATAAACATCCAAGCCGTAATTCTGGCTTCCATGCAGCGAAACATACACAGGGAAATATCCCAGCCCAGTGACCCGATCCGCCGCTGCACGCAGCTTTTGCTCAAACATCGCCGAACCTCCCTCCTGATAGCTGGTTATGATCTTAGCAATGTGTTTCTTCTCTCTGTGAATTGGAATTTGTCTACTGAAATGTCTTATATATCTTTTCGCAGATTTTCTTCTGGTGTTTCATTAAAAACTCACCATGTCCAAGCCCTTGCATAATCTCCTCTTGGTAGTTCTTCAAATATCGTTTGAGGATATTGTGAGATTTAATAGCATATGGTTCTTTACTGCCACACCACAAATGCACCATCGTTTCATTCTGCGCAATTTCGGGGCGAGTGTGGTAAGTATAGTTCTCCATAAAGTTTCGCCTTACCGTTTCATCGCTGGCATTCATATAAAGCGAATCCATCATGCCTAAATCTTCTACTTTCAATCCCATAAGTTTCATCATAATCATAATCAAAGCAGGGAATTTTCCAGTGTTCTTGAACTTGCAGAACATTTTGTACGTTACCCATCCAGAGATTTTTCCTTGATGTGCAACATAGCACCCATCCATAATAACGGTGCCAAGATTGATTTTATTTCTGGTAAGTAGTTCTGTCAGCATCAAACCGCCTTGAGATGCACCATATGCACCGTGAACTTTGCCGTTGTAATTCGCTTGCACATATTCCTCGATTTGCCGTGCTTGTTCAGCAAATGATGTAAAATCACTACTGCCATCGTAAAACCCATCCTGCGCAGGAATGATAAGACGATAGTATTCTTCCAATGGTTTCAATAATTCATATTCGCTATGCCAATCTTGCATCATGCCATGCAAGAGCAAAACAGGTGGATTATCTATGTTGCCAAATTCGGTAAAAAGCATATATCTGTCATCTCCACAAATTAAAGTTTATTTCACCGGCGCTTACGGCATCCAAGGCCCCCTTGTGCAAAAGGGAGGCTTTGCTGCAGTGCAAAACAGTTAGCCAAATTCAAGTTTATCTGTGGGTGAATTATTCCTCACTCCATAACCTTAACGATGCTTTCGACCGTTAAGCGAATCTGTTCCTCATTGGTAATTGCGGGCATGCCGTCGCCATCCTGCTGACCATACATACCGAAGTATGCATGACACCCGCCGTCAATCACAGTCTCCATAAAACCACTTGGCAGATTAGCCCTATTCATCTCGTATTTCTCGCGGTTCATGACCTTATCCTCTCCGCCAAAGACCGAAAGCACCGCGAGATCCGTAGCAGACAGGTCTGCCGTAGAGTATGCGCCAAGTAAGATCAGACCTTCATAGTCCTCGGCATGATCAGCAAGATAGGCAGCTGCCATCGAACCTCCAAGCGAATGACCACCTATGTACCATTCTTCAATTTCGGGATATTCCTTCTGTATGCCATCCGCAGCATTCACGTCAAGCACAGCAAGATTGAAGGGCATCTCCACAAGAGCGCACAGAATTCCTTCCTCAGCGCACGCCTGCATTAATGGAATGTATGCGGTATATTCCACCTTGCCGCCGGGATAGAAGATGAAGCCCTTGTTTGCTCCTTCCGCTTCAAACACGATCGTACCGTCTGGCTCTTCCTTCCATGCAGTACCTTGCGGCAAAAACGCTCCTATTGCTTCATGATCTGCGCGATAATAATCGCCAAGATAGACAGCACAAGCTCCTGCCATCATTGCCAGAGCAAGAGCGACAGTTATTGTGATAATAAATATTCTTCGTTTGCATTTATCTGCTAAAAGCTTCATACCATTCTCCTCAAAGATCCAAAGTAGCATATGTTCATTTTTCATTGAATGATCAGTTTTTTGTCCTCACGGTACTATAATACATGAAGAACCCGGCTAACGCAAGAACGGTGTTCACTGTGCCATGTAATCACGAAGAAGATGTTTGCCTCCTGTCGATTCACGGTGAGCCAATGGACTGACACGATGGCTGCGAGAAGCGTATCAGGACGTTTATTGATACGTGGGGAACGATATGGGGATTGCATCCCCAAACCCCTGCCTGGGGATATCTCCCCAGACCCCTTCTTCGCTTCGCGCGGTTTGACGCCGCTATGCATCGGCAACCTTCGTTTGCCGGCGGGATGCGGGGAAAGCGAAAGATGCTTAGTAATAATCGCTCCCAGGCCGCTTCGCCGGGCTGCATCGCCCACTGGGCGCGCCCGGCTACGCGCTAGCCAAGTACCATGCTGCACATTAACTGGGATAGCCGGATAATAAAACCTTGTCGATTGGATATGAAAAAAGCCCCAGACACCGTCTGAGGATTCGCAGTAAGCGCTCCCGGGCGTTGCCCGTGGGCTTCATTGCGTCCACTGGACGCCGCCCACCGGCAACCTAGCCAAGTACAATGCTGTACATTAACTGGGATAACCGGATAATAAAACCTCGTCGATTGGATATGAAAAAAGCCCCAGACACCGCCTGAGGATTTGCAGTAAGCGCTCCCGGGCGTTCGCCCATGGCTGTATTGCACGCACTGCGTGCCGCCATGGGCTCACCTAGCCAAGTACTATGTTGTACTCGGCTGAGGCCGCCCGGGAGAATAGACACAACGGAGGGCAAATTAAAAACCCCTAGCTTTTGCTAAGGGTTTTTAATTTGGAATCCGGCAGTGTCCTACTCTCCCGGGCCGTCTCCAGCCAAGTACCATCGGCGC
>JAFWXL010000037.1 GCA_017545905.1 Clostridia bacterium
CAGGCCATGGGCTGGCGTTACGGGAAGGAATACGAGACGCTGCCGCTGGACGTCCCTGCAGAGCAGGAAAAGACGGCCCGGGCCGCGCTGCGCGAACAGCTGCGCTGCCATAAGCTGTGCATGGACGGAAAACTGACGCACGATGAGATCCGCGCGCATTATCAGCGTCTGTCAAAGGCCTATCAGGATCTGGACTGGAAGCCCTTTAACCGGCTGCTGGAGCTGCTGAAAGAGGACGACGGGTCCAGGATCTACCGGCTGTAAGGAGGCCGTCATGGCGAACGCTGTTTCGATCCGGATCCTTTTTGAGAGCGAAGAGCTCTCGGAGCGGGCTCTTCCCATCGCGGCGGGCCTGATCAAGCTGCTCTATATCCCGAAGGATTTGCCTTGGGCGGCGGAGGCGGAGCAGATCGCCTCGCTTAGCAAGCGCTATTTTCGCTTTGGCGAGGAGGCCGCACGGCTCGACCCGCTTCCGGAGCACCCATATTGCTCGCTGAAATGGCTGCGCCGGGAGGGAAACCAGGTCCTTCTGGAGCGATGCGCAGATATTCAGTTGCCCGTCGATGTGTACTGGCCCGGGGATTTTTTCACCCAGCTGTGTCTGACTCTGACCAAGCGCTTCCCGGACACCCTCTTTACCGCCTACTGCCGCCATGAGGAGACCGTGAGCGCGACCGTGCAGCTCAACCGGATCAAAGGCTATACCGGCTGGCTCTTCTGCACGGAGATGTGGCGTCTGGACGGGGATGAAACCGACGAGGACGATTGGAGCCAGGCGGTCGCCAGCGCGCTGCGGGATATCGACGGCGTCGTGCAAAGGCCACCGAGTAATTGAGAAGGAAGAGCATGCATTATGTGATGAGCGACCTCCACGGGCGGTGGGATCTCTACACCGCCATGCTGGAGGAGATCGAGTTTTCCCCGGAGGACAGGCTGTATATTCTGGGGGATGTGGTGGCTGAGGGATACGCGCTCAGCCACCTGGCCGGCGGCGATGACGGTGCTGACGGACGGGAAGATCAAAGTTCAGGGCAACGTTGCCGACGAGGCCTTCGGGGTGCGGCCGGCGATGTGGGTGGACCTGAACAGGCTGTAACCCAAGGCGAAATGAGGAAGGACGGCGGTAATGATGAAGCTGGAATACATTACCCGGGGCATGAGCGACGCCCGGGGCAAGCCCAGGGTGTACCTGGCATGCCATCCGGAGGATCGCGAAGGGGTCATTCCGCTGATTGCGGAGGATCTGCTCAGGCATGCCAACTGCGCCGTGTGGTACGATGCCGAGCCGCTGGAGCCATACGATCTTCAGGAGCTTCGCGCGGGCATCGACGAGATGCAGCTCTTCGTGGCGGCGGTGAGCTCGAAGTTCCTGTACACCGACCACCGGGCGAAGGATGTGGAGCTGAAATACGCGCTGGAGCAGCACATCCCCGTGCTGCCCATCCTGCTGGAATCCGGCTTATCCCGCGAGTTCAACCGGGTGACGGACACGAAGATCCAGGTGGTGTACCGCACTGTCAGCGACCCTACGGCCACGCCCTACGAGGAGGTGCTGGACACCTACCTCAAGTCCGTGCTGGTGGGGGACGAGCTGGCGGAGAAGGTTCGGGACGCCTTCGACGCCTACGTGTTCTTGAGCTATCGCAAGAAGGACCGCCGCCACGCCCAGCGCCTGATGCACCTGATCCACGAGAACGAGCAGTTTCGGGACATCGCCATCTGGTACGATGAGTTCTTGGTGCCCGGCGAGAACTACAACGACGCCATCCGGGACGCCTTTGAAAAGAGCGGCCTGTTCGCCCTGGCGGTGACGCCCAGCCTGCTGGAGCCGGAGAACTACGTCATGCGGGTGGAATTCCCGCTGGCCCGGGACAGGCGGAAGGATAAGGGCGACCTGGAAATCGTGCCGGTGGAGCTTTATGAAACGGCGCTTGGCGACCCGCGTACCGATACGGAGGCGCTGGAGACCTCCTATGACGGCATACCGCCCCTGCAGGACGAGCACAGGCCGGTGGAGCTGAACGAAGCGCTGCTGGACGCGCTCAACCGCATCAGCAGGAAGGAGAACGACGGCTCTGCCCGGCACCGCTTTTTCATAGGCCTTGCCTATCTGTGCGGCATCGATGTCGAGGTAAATCGCGACAGGGCGTTGTCCCTTATCGAATCTGCGGCCAGGGACCCGAAGCCCTGCTTCGACGCCACGGAAAAGCTTGTGGATATGTACCGGAATGCCGACGGCGTGACGCGCAGCATGGAGAAGGCCATCGAGTGGCAGAGGGTGCTGTGCGCGCAGTACAGGGCGGAGTACGAGAAAGGCCACTCGCCGGACGAACACCTTGGCTTTGGCACGCGCCTCTTCCGGGCGCTGATGACGCTGTCTGACCTGCAGCGCGAATCGGGCCACAGCCAGGAGGCCATTGCCACCGCCAAACAGGCGCTCGCGCAGGGCGGTCAGCTCACGGACGAGGTGGGCGTTCGCGAGGTGGATCGGGACACGGCCGTCATCTGCAATCGCCTGGGCGGGCTGTACAGGGCAGCCGGCAACCTGGACGAGGCAGAGGGCTACTACCGCCGTGCGCTGGACATCGCCGCCCGCCTGGCTCGGGAGATGGGCACGGCGCGCGCCCGGCGCGATCTGTCCGCCAGCCAGGAGCGACTGGGTGATATCTACAGAAAGCGCAAGCAGCTCGATCTGGCTGAGGCGCAGTACATGAACGCGCGTTCGCTTCGCGAGGCGCTGAATGACGCGATCGGGGACGCCGGCACGCAGCGGGATCTCTCGGCCATACTCACAAAGCTCGGCGACATCAAGCGGGCGCGGCGGGATCTGGACGGCGCGGCGAAGGACTATGGCGCGGCGCTGGCGCTCGACCGGGTACTGTCTCAGGAGCTGTGCACGTGGCAGGCGCGGGACGATTATGCCATCAGCCTTGCAAAGTACGGCGACGTGCAGCGTACACTCGGCAAGACCCGAGAGGCGATGGAGCTTCAGCGGGAAGCGGTGGAGGTCTTTGATAAGAACGTCGATGAGACGGGCTCTCCTCAGTACCGAAAGCACCTGGCCGCGGGGCTGGAGAAGCTGGCGAAGTCCTGGGACAGCCTCTGGCAGCGCGAGCAGGCAGAGGTGTGCTATGAGCGTGCCGTCCACCTGCGAAGGGATCTGATGCACGAATACCCGTCCCACACAACGCGCCATGAGCTTGCGACGACGCTCTTCCTGTACGCGGACTTCGCCCGGGACGCGGATCGCATGCGCGAGGCGCTTCGCCTGTGGGAGGAGATGTGTCACGAGCATCCAGAATACATGAGATACGCAGACAGCGCGAAGAAGATGCTGATGCGCCTCTCATAACGGGCGGATTCCGACCGAATTACAGCGTGGATACTTGAGAAGAAGAGGATTCCTGTGTCAAAATCTGTCATTATACTGGGCGTCATCATCGTCGCGGCCATCGTCATGGATGCCATCATCGCAGCGTGCTACAACGCGAGGCTGGCTAAAATCGGGAAGAAGTATACGGGCTGGAATGCCCGGGAGCATCGCCACGGGCTTTTTGGGAAGGATCATCTGGCATTCATGATCCTGATGCTTCTGGCAGGCGCTGCGACGGTCCTGTGGAAGGAGCTCACATGGCTCAGGTATGTCGGGCTTGCGCTGGCTGCGCTGTATCTTGCGTTCAGCCTGTTCAGGCTCATTTACTTCTACATCAAGACCGACGGCAAGCTGAGCAAAGACAATATCTTCAGAAAGTCCTTCCCGGGCTACGTCTTCACGAGCTTCATCGGGAATCGCTTCCTGCTGTACTGTGTATCCTCGGCGGCGGTGGCGACGGCGATATTTGAAGCACGCGGCGGTGTGGATCATTTGAAGACCCATGGCCGATACGCGCCGAATCCCCGCGTCTACGCGCTGGCGTGCCGGGAGCTGGGCATCCCCCTGCGAGGCTTGAATTA
>JAFWXL010000038.1 GCA_017545905.1 Clostridia bacterium
CGGTCCATGTTCAGCTTGCCGACGTATGCGCCAAGGCCCGCCTCATCCAGCTGGCTCATGAGTTCCAGCGTGGCGTCCGTGTGGATGGTTGCAAAGATCGCTGCGCGGGTTGTCGCCGTATGCAGGAGGTCGTGCACGAAAACCTCGTAATACGCCTTCGCGTGCTCAATGCTTGCGTATTGCGCCTCTTCGGGATAGGTGTAATTGTCCAGCCACTCCAGCAGCTCCAGATCCATCGCCGTGCCGCAGTAGCTGTACTGCGGGGCATGCAGATGCAGGTCGCTCATGCCGGGGATAATCAGCTTTCCCGTAAAATCCTGCACATCGATCCCGACAAAGCGCTCCGGCAGCGCATCGTAAAACCCCTCGACTGCGCCGTTCTCGCATACGAGACAGCCTTCGCGTATGCGAAGGTCACCGGGAACCGGCGTGTCGATAAACTGGCCTTTAAGTGCAAAAACATTCTTCATACATCATCCCTCATTGAACCGAAACGGGCAGCCATCGGCTGCCCGTATATGCAAACTTTCGATAGAATGCGCGAAGCGCAGTAGGGAGTCTGAGGGATGAAATCCCTCAGGCAGGTCCGGGCGGCAGCCCGGCGTACCTAGCCCTAACGTTTCCCTCAGTCCTTCAGCGGGCGGATCAGGATAAACGGCGTGAGCTCGTCGCCCTGGCCGGAAGGGTTGTCCTTCATGGCGTCCTGAATCTGATCGTCGGTCAGCGGGAACTGCGTGCCCTTGCCCAGCTGGTTCTGGTCAAAGTCGTTGGCGTCCATCACGACGGTCGGCACGCCGGTCGCCTCATAGAGCGCATCGCACAGGGCAACCGGATTCGTCGGGTTGAGCACGCCCATGGTGTGGTACTGCTCGAAGGAGGAATCCGGATAGAAGCCGTCGATGCCCGCAACGTCGTGGCCGCAGATCTTGTAGAACAGGCCGCGGATGCCGAACGGACGGGTCACAGCGGAAACGGCGGCAGCAAAGAGCACGCGCGGCAGACCGCACAGCTCGATGGTCAGCTGCATCTTGTAGGGCTGATGCATGCCGATGCCGGTGGAATTGTGGCCGGCAAACGGGGAAAGCAGCTTTGCCCAGAAACCCGGATGCGTATCTTCCAGCGTGCGCACAGCGCCGGTGCACATGCCCATCACCTTCGCGGTGAAGGACAGGCAGTCGCCCGGCTGATACAGCGGCAGCACGTAGCGGCGCACAAGCTCCGCCTGATCCTCGTTGGGCTGCACGAAGTGCGTCTGAATGGCGTAACGCTGATAGCGGCGGCCGTCTTTGCCGGTCAGAATGCCGCGGTCATAATAGATCACGCCGCCTTCTTCACGGCGTGCGGATTCGATATTCTTAGAAGCGCCCATGTCTTCCTCCTTGGGTTCATAAGGCCCGTGTTCACTCATCATAATCACCTGCGCTTTTTCAGCGTAGGATGCCCGATCTTTCGGGTATTTATCACAACATCATATTGTACATGATGAAGCCGGGAATGTCAATTTTTCCCACGCAAAGCAGGGCGACGAATTCCGAAAAAGGCGTTTTTGACCGCATCAAAAGAAGGAAAAGGAAAAACCATGTTGCAAAAAGGATGTATTTGGGCTATAATCCGACAGAGAGTATTTTCGGCTTTTCAGCCGATTTGAGAAGGGAAGTTGTTACCATGCTGGACATCAATATGCTGCGCAAGACGCCGGACGTTGTGCGCGAGAATATGAAGAAGAAGTTCCAGGACGCCAAGCTCTATCTCGTCGACGAGGTGATCGAGCTGGACGTCAAGAACCGGGAGGCCATGCAGCAGGCGGATAACCTGCGCAATCAGCGCAAGGTGCTCTCCAAGCAGATCGGCGGTCTGATGAAGCAGGGCAAGAAGGACGAAGCTGAGGCCACCAAGGCGCAGGTTGCGGCCATTGCCGATGAGCTGGCCAGGCTTGAGGTGCTCGAGGAGCAGTATGCCGAGGAGATCAAGAAGCGCATGCAGGTGATCCCGCAGATCATCGACGACAGCGTGCCGATCGGCAAGGACGACAGCGAAAATGTCGAGATCGAGCGCTACGGCGAGCCGGTCGTGCCGGATTTCGAGATCCCGTATCATGTGGAAATCATGGAGAAGCTTGCCGGCATCGACATTGAGTCCGCCCGCAAGACCTCCGGCAATGGTTTCTATTATCTCATCGGCGACGTTGCGCGCCTGCACAGCGCGTGCCTTTCCTATGCGCGTGACTTCATGATCGACCGCGGCTTCACCTACTGCATTCCGCCGTACATGATCCGCTCCAATGTCGTCACCGGCGTTATGTCTTTTGCCGAGATGGAGAACATGATGTACAAGATCGAGGACGAGGATCTGTACCTGATCGGTACCTCCGAGCACTCCATGATCGGCAAGTTCATCGATACCATCCTCACCGAGGATCAGCTCCCGCAGACCCTGACCAGCTATTCTCCCTGCTTCCGCAAGGAGGTTGGCGCGCACGGCATCGAGGAGCGCGGCGTGTATCGTATCCATCAGTTCGAAAAGCAGGAGATGATCGTCGTCTGCAAGCCGGAGGATTCCATGAAGTGGTACAACCAGCTCTGGCAGAACACCGTCGATTTCTTCCGCAGTCTGGATATCCCGGTTCGTACGCTGGAGTGCTGCTCCGGCGACCTGGCTGACCTGAAGGTCAAGAGCTGCGACGTGGAGGCCTGGAGCCCGCGCCAGAAGAAGTACTTTGAGGTTGGCTCCTGCTCCACGCTGGGCGATGCGCAGGCCCGCCGCCTCGGCATCCGCGTCAAGGGTGACGACGGCCGCAAGTACTTTGCCCATACCCTCAACAACACCTGCGTCGCGCCGCCGCGCATGCTGATCGCGTTCCTGGAGAACAACCTGAATGCCGACGGCTCCGTGCGCATTCCGGAAGCCCTGCGTCCGTACATGGGCTTCAAGGACGTCATTAAGCCTGTCGAGAAGAAGTAAGCGCGCACTCACTTCCGACTGAAGTGAGACAAAAAACAAACCTTTGGCAAACGAGGCCGAATGTTTGAAGTGAACAAACAATAAAGGGTCTCCTGCCTCATAGCGGGAGACCTTTGCTTATATGCAGGAGGAATAAACATGATCATCTGCGATACGCACTGCGATACGCTGTATATGCGCGCCCTGCAGCCGAATGAGACGCCCTGCGTGACCATGGAAAACATGGTGAAGGGCGGCATGAGCCTGCAGACCTGCACGCTCTTTGCCGGCAGCAAGGGCATGAGCGATCATCCGCACGACAAGGCGCTGGCAGAGTACGCGGCCTTCGAGCGCCTTGCCGAGCATGAAGGCTGGCAGAAGGTGGATTCTCCGCTGGAGGCCGAGGAGGGTAAGGTAAAGATTCTGCTGTCTGTGGAGGGCGGCGAGATCTTTGAGGGCAGCGTGGAGCGCGTGCATGAGTTTCACCAGCGCGGCATCCGCATGGCTGCCCTGACATGGAACAATGAAAATGAGATTGCCTATCCGGCCAAGGGAGGCACGGAGAACGGCATCAAGCCGCAGGGCTGGGAAATCCTCAAGGCCATGGCGAGCCTCAAAATGGCGGCGGATACCAGCCATCTGAACGAGGCGGGCTTCTGGGATCTGATCGACAGGCACAGCCAGCCGCCGATGGCTTCCCATTCCTGCGCGGCGAAGCTGCGTCCGCATTTCCGCAACCTGACTGACGACCAGATCCGCGCGATGGCGAAGCGCGGCGGATGGATTGGGGTGAATTTCTATCCGAATTTCCTGACGGAGAGCGGCAGGGCAGCGGTGGAGGATATCGTGCATCACATCGATCACATGTGCCAGCTGGGCGCTGAAAAGCACGTGGGCTTCGGCAGTGATTTTGACGGCATCGAGTATACGCCTGTGGACTGCCAGAGCCCCGCGGATATCCCGGCGATTCTGGATGCGCTGCGTGCGCGCGGCTACAGCGCGCAGGCCATCGAGGATATTGCCGGACGCAATTTTCTGAATTACTATCGCCGCCTCGGCTGGTGATCGTCTTTTCTGCGCATATACAAAGGCCGCATGCCGGAAAGAACCGGCGTGCGGCCTGATTTTGTCTGTCAGTTATTTTCCGGCAGCTTGTCGCTGGCAGCTACATCCTGACACAGCGCTTTCATCAGCCTGCGGGCTCTGGGCGAGCAGCCGCTGGCAATCTTTGCGATGGTCTTGCCCAGCGCCTGCGCGCTCTCGTCCGGCATGGCGGCGAAATCCTCTTCGATCACGCAGCCGTTGAGCAGCGAGGAAAGCGGCACGCGCAGCGTCTGTGCGATCTGGGCGATCTGCTCAAGCGAAGCGGGGCGCTCGCCGCGCTCCAGACGGCCAAAGTGCAGCTGGGACATCTTCAGCCTTTCGGCGATCTGCTCCTGTGTAAGGCCGGCGTCTTTGCGCGCAGCGCGGATATTCTGTCCGATCGTCTTGTAGGAAACGATCATCGCAATCCCCTCCGCCATTTCAAGAATACCATCATGATATCCCGAAACAGCAGAAAATAACATGTCGGAAAAGGATGCAAATATCCGATGTGGATCACATGGTAAAAATAAAGATACGGCGTGCAGCAGGCTCAGGGACGATAGGCGGACATGGCACGGAAACGATTGGAAAGCATGGTATAAAGCGCCTCGGCATAGGGCGCCAGCGGCGCATCTTTGGCATGCACCATATAAAACGGGGGCAGATAGGCGTCTGTGCCCAGATGATAATGCGAGAGCCTCTGCATAGAGGCGCTGTCGCACAGGAAGGAAATAAACGGGCAGAGCATCACCAGATTGGCGTTTGCGCAGGCGCGCATGGCCGTAGAGATGCTGTCGCACTGCAGGAAGGCCTTTGGCTGAATATTGCAGGAGAGAAGCAGATCGTCGTAGTGCTTTGCGCGCGGCGAATCCGGCGAGGCCAGAGCGAAGTGCTCGTCTGCGGCTTCGCGCAGGCCGATGGTGGATCCGGAGGGGATGCGTGAAGAGAGCGCGGTGCGCTTGCCCGCCAGCAGCACGATCTCCTCGGAGGCGATCTGTCGGTATTCCAGACGGGGATGCTGTCGGCTGTCGGTGATGAGCGCCATATCTATCTCGCCGCGCAGCAGAAGCTGTTCCAGATCGGGCGTATCGCGCTCAACTGCCTGCAGGTGCACATCCGGATAGCTCGCCAGATAATCGGAGATCACCTGCGGCAGCAGCTCAGCGCTGCGGTGCCGCATCAGGCCGATACGCAGCGTGCCCGATGCCCTGCCATGCAGCAGGCTGAGGGCTTCTTCCAGCTGCGTCTGCGTCTGCACGAAGCGGCGGGCTGCCTCGACATAGAGCGCGCCGGCAGGTGTGAGTGTAGCGGGCAATTTGCCGCGGACAAAGATGGCGTCGCCCAGCTGCGTTTCGATCTGGCGCACGGTCTGGGAGAGCGTGGGCTGAGTGATGGAAAGGGATTTTGCGGCGGCGGTGAAGCTGCCCTCGCGCACGATGGCGAGGATCATGCGGGCATGGCGGGTATTCATGAGGATACGCTCCTTGACGGATTGGTATAGGTCTATTTTAGTGGAGAGTGCGTTTTCTGTGCAATAGGGAATTGCGGGAAAATCGCGCCGGATTGCGCAGTTCTGTCGGATTATCAGCAA
Source organism: Clostridia bacterium (assembly GCA_017545905.1). Classification (GTDB taxonomy): domain Bacteria; phylum Bacillota; class Clostridia; order Christensenellales; family Aristaeellaceae; genus Ventricola. The sequence continues at coordinate 5,618 of JAFWXL010000038.1, forward strand.
ATGCGCATGGAAGACGGTTTTTTGTCTGGCAAAAATGAGCCGGGGGATTGAGATATGGGTATGGATAATGATATAATGTATGCCAGTTTGATAACAAGGAGATATGCAGTATGCAGATCATAGATAGACTCAAAGCGTTCCGTGCGCGCATGGAAGAGGAAAACATGGCGGCGGTCATCGTGCCGACAGCCGATTCCCATGCGTCCGAATACCTTGCCGATTATTTCAAGACCCGCCAGTGGCTCAGCGGTTTTACCGGCTCTGCCGGCACGCTGGTGGTGGGCAGGGAGGAGGCCGCGCTCTTTACCGACGGCCGCTACTTCATTCAGGCAGAGAAGCAGCTTGCGGGCACGGGCATTGCGCTCATGCGCATGGGCGTGGAAGGCGTGCCCAGCGTGGAAGAATATGTGGCGGGCATTGCGAAGCCGGGCGAGAGCTGCGGCGTGGATTTTTCCGTGATCAGCTCTCATTTTGCCGCCGACACGAGCGATACGCTGGCCAGCCGCGATATTGCGCTGCGCGATACCGGCGACTGGTTTACGGAGCTGTGGACGGACCGTCCGGCGATGCCGGAGGATCCGGTGTATCTGCTGGAAGAAAAATACACCGGCATGGGCGTCAGCGCGAAGCTGCGCAGGATCCGCGAAGCCATGGAAAAGGCGGGTGCGGACATGCACCTGACCAACGTGCTCGACGAAATCGCATGGATGCTGAATGTGCGCGGCAATGATGTGCACTGCACGCCGGTGGTGATGAGCTACCTGCTGGTGGGCAAGGAGAGCGCGATCTGGTTTGTGGATACGAAAAAGGTCAGCGAAGCCGTGCAGGATCAGCTCTTTGGCGAGGGTGTGTACCTGCGCGAGTACAGCGAGATCCAGTCCGCGCTGGAGAGCATTGAGCCCGGTACGAGCGTGATGATCGACGGCAGAAAGCTGACGGCGAACCTGTGTGCCGCGCTGGCGGATACGAATATCATCCAGCATGAGAATCCGGCGTTCCGCATCAAGGCGGTCAAGAATGACGTGGAGCTTGAGAATCTGCGGCAGGCGCACATCAAGGACGGCCTTGCCGTGACGCGTCTGATGTACTGGCTCAAGAAGAACGCGGGCAAGGTGGAGATGGACGAGCTGAGCGTGGATGAGAAGCTGCTTTCCCTGCGCGCGCAGCAGGAGCATTTCATCTCTCCGAGCTTTGATACGATCTGCGCCTACCGTGCGAATGCCGCGATGATGCACTATCGCGCCACGCCGGAGTCCCACGCGAAGATCGAAGCGAAGGACCTGCTGCTGATCGATTCCGGCGCGCAGTATCTGGAGGGCACCACCGATATCACCCGCACATTTGCCATGGGCGAGGTGGCGCAGGTGCAGAAGGAGCATTTCACGGCGGTTGTCTGCGGCATGCTGAATCTGCAGTGCGCGAAGTTCCTGCATGGCTGCACGGGCATCGGTCTGGACATTCTGGCCCGCGGTCCGATGTGGGATATGGGCATCGACTACCGCTGCGGCACGGGCCACGGCGTGGGCTATCTGCTCAGTGTGCACGAGGGACCGAACGCCTTCCGCTGGTACAAGTCCCCGACCCGCAACGAGGATACCGTGCTGGATGCCGGCATGGTGACCACCGACGAACCGGGCGTGTACATTGAGGGCAGCCACGGCATCCGCATTGAGAACGAGCTGGTTTGCCGTCAGCTGGAAAACAACGAATACGGCCAGTTCATGGGCTTTGAGGCGATCACCTGCGCGCCGATTGATCTGGACGCGGTGATTCCGGAGCAGATGACCAAGCGTCAGCGCCAGTGTCTCAACAGCTATCACGCTTTTGTGTGCGAAAAGCTTGAGCCGCTCATGGCGGATGACGACGAGCGCGCATGGCTGCGCCATGCGACCCGCGCGATCTGATGCGCTGATACAAAAAACGGCATAAAGAAACCTCCGCAGAATTGGCGGGGCTTCGTAAAACAGTTATTTTGAAAAATGCTTGAAAACGACTGTTTTCAAGGGACGGCGTGACTTCGGTCACGCCGTTTCCTTTTTCGCAAGTTCTTCCAAAGGGATAAAGCCGATACCGTCATATTCGATGTGGATCTTCTGTCTGCGCTTGCCGCTGGACTTGTCGGGTGCTTCCACA
>JAFWXL010000039.1 GCA_017545905.1 Clostridia bacterium
CATCACGGTCGATGCGAAGCTGCTCGAGGGCCCGAACGCCTTCGTGTTCGGCAACAATGATCCGGTCTCTGCGCCGAAGATGATCAAGGAGTTCATCGCCGGCTGCGAGAAGGACAAGAAGAAGTCCCCGATCACCATCAAGGCTGGTATCATGGACGGCGCTGTTCAGTCCGTTGAGGAAGTCAAGGCCCTGGCCGACATCCTGCCGAAGGATCAGCTCATCGCCAAGATCATGGGCTGCCTGAATTCTCAGGTCACCGCTCTGGCGTTCGTCCTCAAGGCGTACGTCGACAAGCAGAACGGCGAAGCTGCTGCCGAGTAATCTGCATGTCAAAATGGCCGCATAGACGGCACACAAATCAAAAAATAAGAATATCATGGAGGAAAAAGTCATGACTATCAATGAGATCGTTTCCGCTATCGAGAGCCTGACTCTGATTGAGTGCTCCGAGCTGGTTAAGGCCCTGGAAGAGAAGTTCGGCGTTGTCGCCGCTGCCCCGGTTGCCGCTGGCGCTGGCGCTGCTGCTCCGGCCGCTGCTGCTGAAGAGAAGACCGAGTTCGACGTCGTTCTGACCGGCTTCGACGCTGCGAAGAAGGTTGCCATCATCAAGGCCGTCCGCGAGGTCGTTCCGGGCCTGGGCCTGAAGGAAGCCAAGGACATCGTCGAAGGCGCTCCGAAGACCCTGAAGGAGGGCGCTTCCAAGGAAGACGCCGAGGCCATGAAGAAGAAGCTGACCGACGCCGGCGCTACCGTCGAAATCAAGTAATTCTTTCCCGAAAGAAGAATTGCAGCACCTCTGCCAATCTGGCAGGGGTGCTTTTTTGATTTGCAGGAAACTGCGAAAAAAGCGTGCAGCGGGCACCGGATTGCTTGGGGCTGAAAAGCTGTTCGGAAGTGGGAGCGGCCACTGGCCGCTTTTTGCCTTGCAGGAAATTGCGCAGAAAAGCGTGCAGCGGGCACCGGATTGCTTGGGGCTGAAAAGCTGTTCGGAAGTGGGAGCGGCCACTGGCCGCCTTCTTGTCTGCCGCTTCATGCCTTGCCGGATGTTTTGTATTGCTGTATAATGAACAGAATAGGAAATGCAGACGGAAAACGCGTCTTGACATGAGATGGGATTTATGATATTCTATGATCGGTTTTTGAAAAACCGATAGGAGGCGAGACGATGCAGAAAAGAAGAAGGAACAGAACACGGCTGAAGGACAGGCCGCTGCCGGCCTATACCAAGGGCGAAGAGATATTCAACATGGTTTCTCATATTGTCGGCGGCGCAATCGGCGTGGCGGCGCTGGTGCTTTGCATCGTCTTTTCGGCTGTGCATCATAACGGCTACGGTCTGGCAGGGTCAATCGTTTTCGGCGTGTCGATGATCACGCTCTACACGATGTCCAGCATTTACCATGGCCTGCGCGAAGGTACGGCCAAGCGCGTCATGCAGGTGCTCGATCACTGCACGATTTATCTGCTCATCGCCGGCACCTACACGCCGATTCTGCTCAGCGCCATGCGCCCGATCGACCCGGTTGCAAGCTGGGTGCTGCTGGGCGTGGTGTGGGGGCTTTCGGCCATTGCGATCACGCTGACGGCGATCGATCTCAAGAAGTACGCCGTCTTTTCGATGATCTGCTATATCGGCATGGGCTGGTGCATTGTTGTGAAGATCCCGCTGCTGATTCAGGCGGTCGGCTGGGGCGGCTTCTGGCTGATTCTGCTGGGCGGCGTGTGCTATACGATGGGCGCGGTGCTCTACGGCGTGGGCCGCACGAGAAAATACATGCACAGCATCTTCCATCTGTTTGTGCTGGCGGGCAGCGTGCTGCATCTGCTGGCAGTGCTGCTCTACGCGATATGATGTTTTGCCTGCAAGGGCCGGGAAACCCCGGTCCTTTAATTATTTACAATCTGTTTGCTGCCTGCCTTGCAAATTGCACAAACCGGTGATAGAATGGTTGTATCAGTTTGGAAAGGGTGAGCGTTTTGATCCGTCTGAAAGAACTGTTCCGGCTTGAACATCTGAAGCATCTGCGCCTGATTGCGGGTCAGGAGGGACTGGAGCGCACGGTGACGGCGGCAGTCCTGCTGGAATACGATTCCTCGCGCATGGAGCTGCCGGACTTCTACCGCGGCGATCTTGTCGTCACAACGCTCGCCTATGCCCGCGGAGACAGCCAGCTGGTGACCAATTCGCTGCTGGCACTGATGAATCAGGGGATTGCGGGCCTGCTGGTGAAGACGGCGTATTTTGCAGAGCTGCCCGCCGCCGTGGTGAACATGGCCAACAAGCTGGGCACGCCGCTGTTTCTGTTCGATGAGACGTATATCGAGGAGGTCATCCTTGAGGTGACGGAGCTCATCCGCGGCAAGCGGCATTTTGCCGGCTACGAGCAGGAGCTGGATGCACTTGTGCGCGGCACGCTGACGGCGGATCAGATCAAGGAAAAGGTGCAGCGCATCGATCCGGCCGGCGCGAGGGCTTACCGCATCTGCGCATTGTATCCGCAGGAGCGGCTGATCGCGCTGGAGGAGAAGATGTACGCGCTGCTGTGCAGCGACGAGGCGCTGGCGCAGGGATGCATCTGCATGGAATGGCGGCGGATGCTGATTGTGCTTATGCACGAGGACGGGGATGCGGGCAGCGGACGGGAGCGGATTAAAGACCTGCTCAGCCGCGCGCAGATCGATCATGAGGCGCTGTCCGTCGGTGTGAGCGGAATCAGAACGGAGCAGACTGCCTTCGGTACGGCGCTCAACGAGGCGGTTTACGGGGCAAAGGCGGCGAAGCTGACGCAGCGCAGCATCGTCTGCGCGAAGGAGCTGGGGCTGTATGCCTATCTGTTCCCGATGAGCGAGAATGCCTTTGTCTGCAGCCAGTGCAGGGATCAGCTCAGGCGCATCCGCGAATACGACAGCCAGAACCGTACGAGTCTGGAGCAGACGGCGAAGGTCTACGTGTCCGAGCGCATGGAGATTGCGGCGACGGCGAAGGCGCTGTTCCAGCATCCCAATACGGTGCGCTATCGCCTCACGAAGATCCAGAAGCTGATGGAGCTGGAGGATGACGCGCTGTTTGCGCCGATGCTCAGCCTGATGATCAATCTGTCGCGCATCCTTGAAGAAGAGGGGCGGACTTGACGCAGGGGTTACGGATGGGGATTCCATCCCCATACCCCTGGCAGGGACATTGTCCCTGCACCCTTCATCGCTGCGCGCATGCGCGCAGCGGAGGAAATAAGATGAATCAGCTTAAAACTGCCGCGAAGCGATAGAAGGGGTCTGGGGATAGAATCCCCAGATGGGTTTGGGCGATAGCCCAACGTATCCCCAAAAAAGGAGAGTTTATGAATAACCGTATTCAGCCGGGCGATATCGTCCGGCATTTCAAAGGCAACCAATACGAGGTCCTGCATGTTGCGCTGGACAGCGAGACGCAGGAGGAGATGATCGTCTATCGTGCGCTCTACGGCGAGGGCGGCGTATGGGTGCGCCCGAAGGCGATGTTCCTGTCGAAGGTGGACAGGGAGAAGTATCCTCATGTTACGCAGGAATACCGGTTTGAAAAGGTGACGGAGAAGAACCATGACTGATGCACAAAGCGCGCGCAAGAAGGCATTCAGGCTGACGGTTCCCGTCATGTGCGGCTATCTGTTTCTGGGCACGGCCTTCGGCGCGACGCTGGCGCAGGCGGGCTTTGGCCCTGCGTGGGCGCTGATGATGAGCGGCCTTGTCTATGCCGGCAGCCTGCAGTTTGTGATGGTGCCGCTGATGGCCTCCGGCGCGGCGCTGGGCACTGTGGCACTGACGGCGCTGATGGTGAATGCGCGCCATCTGTTTTACGGGGTGAGCTATATCGACCGCTTCAGGCGGATGGGCAGGCTCAGGCCGTATATGATCTTTTCGCTGACGGACGAAACGTATTCCGTCTTCTGCGGGCTGCCCGGCGAGGAGAGCGACGGCGTGATGCTGCGCGTGGCGCTGTACGATCAGCTGTACTGGGTGGCGGGCTCCGTGGTCGGCGCAGCGCTTGCCCGGCAGCTGCCCTTTGACCTGACGGGCATTGATTTTTCGATGACCGCGCTGTTTATCGTCATCTGTCTGGAGCGCGCGATCAACAAGGAGGACCGCCTGCCGGTGGCCGTGGGCGGCGCATGCGCAATCGTGAGCCTGCTGCTGCTCGGGCCGGACAGGTTCCTCGCGCCCGCGCTGACGGCGACGGCCGTTCTGCTGATGGGCATGGATGCTGCGCGCCGCGGAAAGGGGGCGGCGGCATGATGCAGGCACTGTGGATTGTTCTGGTTTGTGCAGGCGTGACGCTTGCGCTGCGGGCGCTGCCGTTTTTGTTTTTCGGCGGCAGGGACGGCGTGCCCGGCTGGGTCGCCTCGCTGGGCAGCAAGCTGCCGGCGGCGATCATGGCGGCGTTGGTCGTGTATTGCCTCAAAAGCGTGCCCTACGGCACATTCGCAGACGGTGCATATCAGCTGATTGCCGGCGCTGTGGTCGTTGCTGTGCATCTGCTCAGGCGAAATACGCTTTTGAGCATTGCGGTCGGCACGGCGGTGTACATGATTCTGATCCGGATGTGAGGGATGGGGACGTCAGGGCTGCCGTCCTAAGATACGCCTGAGGGATTTCCATCTCCTCGCTCGACACTCGTCGGTCAGGGCAGCTCTGACAGCCCACTGGGCTGTCATTCACTTCTGCCCCAGTTCGGCAAGCCGAACCCTCAGACTTCCGGGGAACTCGCATAGTCGCAGCTGCAGCTGCTCCTTGCGATTCCCGACGTTTCGCCTGCCTGTTTCCATCACTGGCGGCGGCAGGCTACAGTCCTTGATTCGCTTCGCGCATGTCAGAAGAAGTATGAGAGAATAAGAACGAGGGAATGAAATGAACATTATTGCCAGAGCGGCGGTGTACATCTACGATGGAAGCGCAGCGTCGCCCATTTTCCCGCACAAGGCGGGCAAGCCTGCGGATGAGACGGGCGCATATCTGAGCGCAATTGCCGAAAAGCTGATGACCTCGGATCAGAGCCGCACGACCTGTGTAGAACCGGGCAGCGCGCAGGAGGAGCTGTTGAGGCGGTTCGGCTATACGCCGTTTCAGGAGGCGGCGGATGCGCTCATGCACGGCATGGACGAGAGCATGCAGGCTCTGGAAATTCCGCGCGCAGGGTTTGATATGGTGATCTTTTCCTTTGACAGGGAGAACGATCCGCATCTGTGCGTGGTGCAGCTGCCCTATCGCCGTGCGATGGTGCATCAGCTGGAGATAGAGGACGAGCAGGTGACGACGCAGATTCAGGAGCACGGCTTCGTGCTGCCGCTGTCGGGATCGAAGGCGTTTTCGGGCTTTGTGGTCAATCTGTCCACCGGCGATATCCGCCTGCGCGACACGGCGGTGCTGACCAACGTGGGCAACAGGATGCTGTTTTCCGAATCGCTCTTTATGATGGCGAAGACGCGCACGACCAAGGAAGCCGTGCAGGCGGTGACGGAGCTCATCGAGCAGGCTGCGCCGCCGGAGATGACGGAGCAGGCGCTCAAGCCCGCGCTCAAGCGCGCGATGGCCAAGTCCATCGAGGAAAAGGGCGTTATCGACGTGCAGGATGTGGCGCAGGAGGTCTTCCGCAGCGACAGCGAGCGCGAGGCGATCATCGAAGAGGTTTCCCGTCAGATGCAGGAGGAAGCGATTGAGCCGGTGATCCCGGTGGAGAATAAGCGTGTGATGACCCAGCTGCAGAAGCTCAGGATCAAGACGGACAACGGCATTTCGATCTCATTGCCGCGCATGCTTGCCGACGACGAGAACAGCTTTGCCGTGGTCAATAACGACGACGGCACGATGTCCATCATCATCAGCCGTGTGCAGGAACTGAAAACGGAATAAACAGAATTCGCATGGGCGGATATGATCCGTCCGGGAGAAACGGATGGGAGGAAGCAATATGGACTTCGAAAAGTACGGCGCATTTATTCTCGAGGAGACGGCAGCGCTGCTGGCCATTGACAGCCCCAGCGGCATGACACACAAGGCGGCGCAGCATGTGAAGGCCCGCTTTGAGGCGCTGGGCTATGCCTGCTCCATCACGCATAAAAACGGCGTGCTGGTGAATCTCGGCGGCGAGGACAAGGACAATGGCCTGCTGATGGAGGCGCACATGGATACGCTGGGCGGCATGGTCGCGCAGATCAAATCCAACGGAAGGCTGAAGATCACCAATATCGGCGGTCTGAACGCGAATAACGTGGAGACGGAAAACTGCCGCGTGATCACCAGAGACGGCAATGTCTTTGAGGGCGTGGCGCAGCTGTGCAATGCGTCCATCCATGTCAACGGCGAATACAACGACACGAAGCGCACGTTTGATACGATCGAGGTTCTGCTGGACGAGGATGTGAAGAGCGCGGAGGACGTGAAGAAGCTGGGCGTCAGCAACGGCGATTACGTATGCTTTGATCCGCGCGTGGTCATCACCAAAGGCGGCTATATCAAGAGCCGTTTTCTGGATGACAAGCTGAGCGTGGGCATTCTGCTGGGCTATGCGAAGTACCTCAGGGATGAGGGGATCGAGCCGAAGCGCGCGGTCTATGCGCACATTACGTCCTATGAGGAAGTCGGCCACGGCGGCTGTACGGATGTGCCGGCAGGCGTGACCGAAGCGCTGGTGGTGGATATGGGTTGCGTGGGCGAGGGACTGGCATGCGACGAGCACATGGTATCCATCTGTGCCAAGGACAGAAGCGGCCCGTTTGATTATGACATGACCAACGGCCTGATCGCCGCGGCGAAGAAGATGGGCGCAAACTATGCGGTGGACGTCTATCCCTTCTACAGCAGCGACGTGGCGACGACGCTGCGCGCGGGTCATAACGTGAGACACGGCCTCATCGGCGCGGGCGTGTATGCGTCCCATGGCTATGAGCGCAGCCACGTCGACGGCGCCGTGGCGACGCTCAAGGTGCTGGCGGGCTATATCGAATAAAAAACGTAAAACCGGCGCGAAGCGAAGAAGAGGTCCGGGGACGGTGTCCCCGGGCGGGGTTTGGGGCCTGCGGCCCCAACGTATCCCATGCGCGCAGCGCCAGATGCAAGAATCAAACAGAAGCCGAAGGCGACGATTTTGATTCTGATACAGATGCAAAAGGATCTCTGCAATGATCGCAGAGATCCTTTCATGCTATTGCGGAATCTCAATTGTCGCCTCCGGCTCCGCTGAGATTCTTGCTTATGAGCGCTTCGCGCATGATGGATACGCTGGGCTGCCGCCCAGACCTGCCTGAGGGACACTGTCCCTCAGACTCCCTGTTACGCTTCGCGCTGTTTTAAGATTTATCAGGCATATTCCGCAGTTTCCGCAGCACGCTGTACATGATCGCCATCGTCAGCACCAGCGTACACAGATCGCTGATCGGCTGGGCAATCTGGATGCCGGTGAGCCCCAGAACGACCGGCAGCACCAGCAGCGAGGGAATCAGGAAGATGCCTTGACGCGCGATGGACAGGAGCGTCGCCCATGCGCCGTAGCCGATGGACTGCGTGAGCATATTGCTCATGACGATAAATCCCCACAGCGGCAGCGTGGCCAGCTGCAGCCTCAGCGCCAGCGTGCCGATGCGGATCACCTCCGCGTCGTCGCGGCGGAAGATGGCCACGATCTGGCCGGAGAAGAGCATCGCAGCGCAGGCCAGCACGATGAGCAGCGCCGTGGCGACCTTCACGCAGAACCAGTAGGCTTCGCGCACGCGCGAATACCTGCCCGCGCCATAGCTGAAGCCGCATACCGGCTGGAAGCCCTGACCAAAGCCGATGATCGAGGAATTGATGAACATGATGAAGCGCGTGACGATCGACATGGCGGCGATGGCCGCATCGCCGTATACGCCCGCGGCTGTATTGAGCAGAATCGTGGAAATGCTGGCAATGCCCTGACGGCCCAGCGACGGGAAGCCGACATACAGGATTCTGCCGTACATCGCCGGCGTTGGCTTGAAATTGCGCGGATGGATCGTGATTGCGTCGGGCTTGGTATTGCACATCAGCAGCAGGATTGTGAAGCTCACGAACTGGGAAATCGCTGTGGCGATCGCCGCGCCCGAAGTGCCCATGCCAAAGCCGAAGATGAACAGCGGATCGAGCAGCATGTTGAGGATGCCGCCGGTGGTGATGCCGACCATGCCGTAGATTGCAAGGCCCTCAAAGCGCAGCAGGTTGTTCATCACAAACGAGCACATCATGAACGGCGTGGCATAGAAGATGTACGTGGCATAGTCCTTGGCATAGGGCGCAATGGTCTCCGTCGCGCCGAGGAAGCGCACCAGCGCATCGATATTGGAAAGGCCCAGAGCCGCCAGCACGACGCCCACGCCGAATGCAGAGAAGAAGCCGACCGACGCGTAGCGCCTGGCACGTTCCTCGTCGCCTGCGCCCAGCGCCTGCGAGACGTTCGTGCCTGTGCCCATGCCCATCATGAAGGATACAGCCTGGATGATTGCCATGGCCGAGAAGATGACGCCGACCGCGCCGGAGGCGGAGGTGCCGATCTGGCTGACAAAGAACGTGTCCGCCATATTGTATATGGCGGTGATGAGCATGGAGATGATCGTGGGGATTGCAAGGCGCGGAATCACGCGGCTGACAGGCGCTTCAAGCATCATCTGCATGCGCTTTTCGGGGGACATGCCTTTCATCATGGGATTTCAACTCTTTTCGTAAGAATTCAGATCAGGATATAGCCGGTCAGGGAGATGACGGAGCTGAGCAGCAGCGCGGCGAGCACGTCGCTCACGTAATGCTGACCGCACACGACACGAAGACCGGCAATCAGCGCGCACAGCAGCAGCATAGCCGCCGTGACCGCGCCATGGGGGAATACATAGGCGACGGCGAGCGCGATGGCGGCGGCGCTGGCCGTGTGGCGCGAGGGCATGCTTTTGCCCTTTCCGCGCCTGTAGCGGCCCGCTGGCTCCGCCTGAAAGCGGTCGTAGGGGCGCTCGCGCCCGATCAGAGGGCGCAAAACGGTGCAGATGATGAAACACGCAGCCGGCACAATCAGCACGCGCACAAGCCGGATATCGCGCGTGAGCATGAGGTACAGCAGCGTGAGCATATATGCGCCGGCGCATGCGAGGGTGGGCAGGCGCAGCAGATGCTCGCCGCCGGGCAGGCGCCTGAGCGCCTGACGCGCTGCGCCGGTCATGCGGACGTAGGTTTCTTTGGTCATAAGGCCTCCGGGATTGACGGGAGCAGTAACGGAAAAAACGGGAAAAAGCATGCGGCGGGCGCTGCGCCGGCCCCTACAGGGCATTGCGGCAGGCGGGGCGGAAGACGCCCGCCCTTGACCGGGCGCATGCGAATGGATATAATCATAGGTGAAGAATAGCGAAAAGGGGAATGAACGCATGCTCGAGGGAATGAAAGCGGCCATCTTTGACATGGACGGCACGCTGCTGGATTCAATGGGCGAGTGGCGCAAGCTCAACTGCTCGTTTGTGCGCGATCACGGGATCGAACTGACGGCGGAGCAGGAGAAGGATCTGCTGAGCATGTCGGGCATGATGGTTGTGGAGTATGTGCGCGAGCGATTCGGCATCGACGTGCCGTTTTCCGCGCTTCTGGAGCGTTCGAGCCGGCTGATGGAGCCGGCCTACCGCGGGGGGCTTGCGCCCAAGGATGGCGCGCCCGGATATCTTGCCCGCCTTCGTGCGCGCGGCGTGAAGTGCGTGATCTGCACGGCGACGCCGTCGCGGCTGATGATGATTGCGCTGAATAAGGCCGGACTGGTCCGTGATCTTAATTACATCTTCAGCACGGATATGCTCGGCGGCAGCAAGGCCGATCCGGCATTTTACGATGTGCTCTGCGCTCAGATCGGCGAAAAGAAAGAGGACTGCGTCATGTTTGAGGATGCGCTTTACGCCATGCGCGGCGCAAGGAGCGCGGGCCTCGGCGTGGTCGGCGTGACCGACGCCACCAACGAGCTGGATCGCGCGGCGATCCGCGATGTATGCGACATTGTGATTGACTCGTTTGACGAACTGGAGTAATCAAAGCCTTCCCCGCCGGGGAGGGCTTTTCTGATGGACACAAATATGCGGCGATGGGGGACGCTCGCCGGTCAGGGCAGTTCCGGCGTCTCCCATCATGCATCAAAGAATATACCTCAGCGTCAGCGCGCAGATCAGCTCCCGCGGGAATGCGCCAAGGGTGTGCATTGCCAGCGCGGAGAAGCGGCCTTCCCGTTTCAGAACCAGATGCAGGCCGGCGAGGATCACCTTTCTGTCCGGCTGCGGCGGCGCAAAGAGCACGCCGATGCGCCCGCCAAGCAGCGAGCCGAGCATCGTGCCTGCCTGCTCCAGTGGCAGCGCACTGGCAATCGCATCGCGGATAGAGGCAAACGTGTAAACCTTTGTGGGATCGAGCGACAGCGTCTGCGCGCAAAACTCCAGCGCACGCAGGAAATAATCAATTTCATCGCAGCCGGCGCGAAGATCCTCTTCCAGCAGGGAAAACAGCGGCGCGCCGTCCTTGTCCATGGCCGCTTCATATGCGGTGAGGAAGCAGACAAAGTCCCGCGCGCGGGCGCGCAGCAGCTGTGCATCGATGGGATCGAAGCTGTAGTGCGTACCGCGCAGGCGGCCAAAGGCGCGCATGACGTCATTGTAGCCCAGCGTCATGTTGCGCTTGGACTGCGCGGGATCAAACGTCAGCAGGCCGCCCAGCGGCTGCGAGGTGCGGATATAGGTGACGTTCGGCCGGAGGGTGTATTCGGTATGCGCCTGCACACGGCCGATATCCACGGCAATGATGTGCCGTGCGCCGGCGCGGATGGCCATCTCCACCGGCACGTTGTCCGAAAAGCCGCCGTCCAGATAGCGGTCGCCGGCGATCTGCTTCATGGGCAGGACGGGATAGCAGGCGGCGCTGGCTTCCAGCCAGTCGCACACGCTGCCCGGCGCCATATCCTCCAGGCGCTTTTCCACCTTGGTCAGCGACGGGAAGCGCGTGGCCACAAGGCCGAACTGCATGCGGCCTGCGCGGATCTTCTCCTCGCTGATGGCTTCGCGCATAACAGAAAAGAGGGGCGTCGCATCGAGCCCCTTCTTCTGCGCGTTGCGGGAAATGAAGTCAAGCAGCCTGTCCGGACGGGAGAATATGGCCTCGGCCTCCTCGGCCAGCACGATGCTCTCCGGCGTGACGACGTCGCTCAGGCGAAGCGTCTGCCAGAGCGCAGCTGCCGCATTCGGGTCGCCCTGAGCGAGCATGGCGGCATTAAGCGCGCCGATGGACGTGCCATAGATGCGGCTGTAGCCAATGCCCAGCGCGTCAAGCGCGCGGGCAGCGCCGATCTGGTAAGCGCCCTTTGCGCCGCCGCCGCCCAGTACCAGCGCCGTTTCGGATGGAATCAGATGTTTTTGCATATTCAGCGCTCTTCAATCTGTGCCAGGTCGGCCAGCATTTCAACGGTCTTCTCCACGCCCATCAGCGCGGAATTGATGCAGACATGGTAGTTCTGCGCCTTGCCCCACTTCATATCGGTGTAACGGAAGTAGTGGTTGCCGCGTTCCTTGTCCGAGCGGTTGATCTCCTTGATCGCCGTAGCCTCATCCACGCCGTGCAGCTCCATGATGCGCTTCACACGCGCTTCCATCGGCGCATGGATGAATACGTTGATCGTGTTTTCGCGGCCCTCAAGGATATAGTCCGCGCAGCGGCCGACGATGACGGCGCTCTCCTTGGCGGCGATATCGCGGATGACCTGCGCCTGCGCGATGAAGATGTTTTCAGACAGGGGCAGGTACTGGCTGGCGAAGAAGCCGTTGTGATAGCTGGCGGTGGCGGAGAAATTATGCATCAGGCCGCTGCGCACGCGCTGCTCGTTGCCGGCGATGAATTCCTCGGCAAGGCCGCTTTTCTTTGCGGCAAGGGTGATGATCTCTTTATCGTAGTAGGAGATGCCCAGACGTTCAGCGAGCGCCTTGCCGATCTGGCGGCCGCCGCTGCCATATTCACGGCCGATGGTGATGATGAGCGGTTTTTTCATGGGATTATCCTCCTTTATGGCAAGAACATGGAAGTCACAGAAAATACAGAATCATAGATAAGATCATAACCGGCAGGCCGAAGCCCTTTGCTGATTTTATTATACCACAATTGTATGCCGATGAAAGAAATGTTTTTCGCATATGAAAAGAAAAGCAGGGGCGGCAGGGCCCGCAAAGCGGGTTTGTCTTTTTCGCGGCGCTGTGCTACAATGATCAAAGAATACTTTTTTTCCGAAAGGAATGGACGATATGACCATCCGTTTATACGATCAGGATTCCATGCTGCGCGATTTTACCGCAACGGTAACCGGCTGCTATGAAAAGAAGGGGCAGTATGTTGTGACGCTTGACCGCACGGCCTTTTTCCCGGAGGGAGGCGGTCAGGGTGCGGATCACGGCACGCTCGGCGGCGTGCATGTGATTGACTGCCATGAGCATGGCGGCGAGGTGGAGCACACCACGGATGCGCCGCTTGAGGTGGGCGCCGTGGTTGAGGGGCGCGTGGACGCCGTGCGCAGGCTGGATATGATGCAGCAGCACAGCGGCGAGCATATTCTCTCCGGTCTGGTTTGTCAGCTCTTTGGTTATGACAACGTGGGCTTTCACATCGGCTCTGAAGCAGTCACCATGGATTTTAACGGTCCGCTGACTGAGGAGGACGTGCGCCGTGTGGAGCGACTGGCCAATGAGGTCGTCTGGAAGAATGTGCCGGTGGAAACCCTGCTGCCGGGCAAAGAGGAGCTTGAGGCGATGCACTATCGCAGCAAGAAGGCGCTGGAGGGCACGGTGCGCATCGTGAATATTCCGGGCGCGGATACCTGCGCCTGCTGCGGCACGCATGTCAGGCAGACCGGCTCCGTCGGCCAGATCAAGGTGATGGGGTGGCAGAAATACAAGGGCGGCGTGCGCGTGTCGATTCTCTGCGGCAGACGTGCGCTGGAGGAAGAGACGCTGCTGCTGGAGCAGGCAAAGAATGCCAGCGTGGCGCTCTCATGCAGGCAGCAGGAGCTGGGCGGCGCGGTGGAGCGCGTGATCGCCGAGCGGGACGAGCTGCGTTTTAAGGCCGAGCAGCTGGGGCTCCGTATCTTTGAAATGATGGCGGCGCAGGAAGCGGGCAGCAGCGTGCGCATGGTTGTATGTGATGCGCTTGCGCCGGGCGCTGTGCGCAAGGCGGCCGGTAAGCTCGGCGAGGGAGCAAAGCTGGCGCTGGTGCTTGTGCCGCGCGAGGATGGCTACAGCTTTGCGATGTCCTCCGGGGCGGAGGATGTGCGGCCGGCCACGAAGGCGCTGTGCGCCGCCTTTGGCGGAAAGGGCGGCGGTCCGCGGGATATGACGCAGGGCGTGCTTGCCGGCGGAACGCCGCAGCAGATCCGCCAGAAGCTGATGGAACTGGCAGGCAGCTGAATATGAAAAAGGACGGTTCAAATCAGAACCGTCCTTTTGCTGCGGTGGGAAATAATGATGCACCGGCTCAGCGATACTTGGCCAGATAGCTGTCCCAGGCCTCGTTGATGGTTTCCTGATGGCTGGTGGCATACGGGCCGATTTCATTTGCCTTCTCCATGGAGATGGGGAAGTGCACGCACAGGTGACCGTCGAAGTTGTTGTTCTTGAGATGATACGGGGTATGCGGCACATTATGCGTGGAGCCGATGAAGGTCTTGCCGTCGGAGAAGGTGACCCATACGGGCTTGGGCGTCCATGTGACGTTGCCGCCGAATGCCTTGTTCATGATCGAGGTATCCTCGGCCGTCAGCGGCTCGGCGTCCATGTGCGCGTCCTTGGTCATGATGCGCAGCGTCCAGGAATAGCCGGTCGCCGGATCATAGACGGTACAGTATTCGCCGTTGGCATAATCGCGGCGCCAGTTGTAGAAGTTTTCATAGAGCACGGTGCCGGAAGAAGAGCCGGAGCTGGAACCGGAGGACGTAGTGCTCTTGTTATACTGCGCGTTGATCGCAGCAAGCGTGCGCTTGCCGGCAATGCCGTCGGCGGTCAGGCCCATCTTCTTCTGGAAGGTGATGACGGCGTCCCTCGTCTTGTCGCCAAAGTTGCCTGTCTGATTGCCGGAGTAGTAACCCATGGAGGCGAGCATCTTCTGCAGCTTGAGCACCTCGTCGCCGGAGGAATTCTTCATCAGCGTGCCGGACGTGTCGAGCGTCGTGGAGGAACCGGAAGAGGAGCTGGAAGAGGAGCTGGAAGAAGAGGACGAAGAACTGCCGGAGGAGGAACCGCTCATCACGGAGGCAATCTTGGCAAGCGTCTTGGGACCGGCCACGCCGTCGGCGGAGAGGTTGTTGGCGCGCTGGAAGTTATACACGGCTTCCTTGGTCAGCTTGCCGAAATTGCCGGTGACAGAGCCGGTGTAATAGCCCAGGGATTTCAGATTCTGCTGCATCTGGCGCACGGCGTCGGACTGAGAGCCCTGACGCAGCGTGGAGCTGGAAGAGGAAGCAGAAGAGGACGTGCCGGAAGAGGAACTGGAAGAACCAGCCTTCTGGGCGATCTTGGCAAGCGTCTTGGGGCCGGCCACGCCGTCGGCGGAGAGGCTGTTGGCGCGCTGGAACTTGATAACGGCGGCCTCGGTCAGCGTGCCGAAGTTGCCGGTGATAGAGCCGGTGTAGTAGCCCAGCTTCTTGAGGTCCTCCTGCATCTGGCGGACCGTTTCGCTGCTGCTGCCGCGGCGGAATGTGCCGGAATCGGAAGAATTGGAAGAACCGGCAGAAGAACCCGAAGAGGAAGAGCCGGAGTAGGTGATACCGGCTGCGGCGTAGAGATCCTTGATGGTATCTTCGCCGGCGATGCCGTCAGCCTTGAGCGCATAGCGCTTCTGGAAATCCCGGACAGCAGCCTCGGTCTTTTCGCCGTAATGACCGGTAATATCGCCCGAATAGAGCTTCAGCTGGGTGAGGGCGGTCTGAATGGTTGCGATTTCATCGGCTTCATCGCCGAGTCTATAGCTTTGCGCCGAAGCAAAGGCGCAGACACACACCATAAGCATGGCGGCAATCGCCATGATCCATTTCTTTCTTGACGCAATCTTCATGAGGGCATGCGTCTCCTTTCATCTCATCTTTGTCAACAGTTTATTACGACTTGTAACATTTGTCAAGAAGAATTTAAAAATCTACCGAAATTATTGAAACAAAAAACGCGTCTTCTGGCAGAAACTGCCGGGAAGCGCGTTTATTTGCGGAAGGGAACGGTGTGCAGCGGCGTGTAGCGCAGAATGCCGTCGGCGCCGCGCGCGCTCAGATAAACATGCGCGCAGCCGGCCGTGAAGCTCAGCGTAGGACAGGCGGGGAAACCGCCTGCAATCTGCGCATGGCGGGCAAGCGTGATATGCGGGGAGAAAGGGCCGGGGTCGGCGGGCAGCCCTTCCCCGCGCAGCGCGCTGATCAGCGTCTCATGCAGGCCGTCCAGCGCAGGCTTGCTTTTGACCCGCAGGATGAGGATTCCATTCTCTGCGCGGCCGAAATGATCATAACCGCTGAGCGTCAGCACAGGTGCAGGAAATGATACGCAGCCATCCAGCACGCGGCATGCATCCCCCAGCCGCTCCTTAGGCACTTCGCCGAGGAAAGCCAGCGTGATGTGATGGTTTTCCGGCAGAGCATACCGGCCGGGAATGCGCCTCCCGGCCTCAAGTGCGCATGCGGCGGTGACGGCGCGGATATGATCTGGCAGAGAAAGGCCGAAAAACAGGCGCATATGCGCACCTCCTCATACGGATATCGATGGGCGTATTGTAACATGTTTGGCAGGCGGCGGCAAGTATGCTATAATGAGCTGTATATATAGGATAGAGAACATCTTCAGATATACGGATGGGAGAGGAATGCATGTTTACACGAGCCAGTGCGCGCAGCGCGATCGGCAATGCCGCCTTGTTTGCCCGGGGCGGCGCTTATGTGCAGGAGGGAAAGGTCAGCCGGGCGACTGTACGGGAGGAAGACGGACTTCAGAAATATGAGGGCGTCGTCCGCAGCGCAGAGCGTGATTATACGGCGGCTTTTGAGTATGATCCGCAGCAGGAGCGCTTTGGCGCATGCAGCTGTTCCTGCGCGGAGATCAGCCGCTGTGCGTGGGGCTGCCGCCACGTTGCAGCGCTGATGATCGCCGTCTGCGGCGGAGCAGTCACGCATCTTGGCCCCAGAGAGGGCAGCGCATGGATGGGCGAACTGCTCGATCACAGGAGCGGCGCAGCCGGCAATGCGCCGGCAAAGCAGGAGCCGGTCAGGCTTTATCCGCTGCTGCGCCGTGCGTCGGAGCGGGAGCTGGCGCTTGGATTGCGGCTGGGGCGTTCTCGGCTGTATGTTGTGCGCAGCATGGCGGAATTTGCGCAGCGCGCGCAGAAACGCGAGACGGCCATATACGGCAGGGAGCTGACGTTCTCCCACAGGGAAGAGGAACTCGATGCGCAGGATGCGGCGCTTTTTGGCCAGATTGTAATGCTGGCCGGCCGCGATGAGACGGACGGCGGCGAGCTGCTGCTCAAAGGCGCGGCGCTGGATCAGACGATGCGCCTGCTGGAAGGGCGGCAGGTGGATATCCGCGAGGAAAACGGCACGCAAAGGCGTGTGCGCGTGGTCCGGCGGGATATCGGGCTGGAACTGGAGCTGGAGGAAAGCGCCGATGGCGCGCAGCTGTGCGTGCTGGCGGATCAGGTGGTACTCGGTCAGGCAGGCGCATACAGGATCACACAGGAGGAGCTTGTCTGCGCGTTCGGCGAGTCGTTTGAGCGGGTTTCCGGGCTGCTGCAGGTGGCGGATGCATATCCGCAGGGCATCCGCTTTGACAGGGGGCAGCTGGAGGAGGTCTGCACGCGTCTGATCCTGCCGGCGATGGAGAGCGCCGTGATGAAAAAGGGACGGATGATTCTCACCCGCCACATCCCTACGCCCGTCGTGCCGAAGATGTATGTTGATCTGGAGGATGGAAAGCGGCTCGTGTGCCGGACGGCGTTTGATTATCTGGGTACGGTGCTCTCCGGCGCGCAGACGCATCCGCATATCCGCAGAGATGCGGCGCGGGAAGGCGACGTGCATGCGGCGGTCATGCAGCTTTTTCCCATCAAAAACGGCGAGGACGAATACGCATTTGAGGGCAATGACGACGCGCGCTTTGCATTGCTGAGCGAGCAGCTGCTCAGCCTTGAGCGCATGGGCGAGGTGCATGTAAGCGAGCGCCTTGCGCGCATGCATGTCAAGCGCGCCAAGGCGATGTCCTTCGGGCTGACACAGCAGGACGGCAAGCTGGTGCTCAAGGCGGATCTGGGCGGTTATACGCAGGAAGATCTGGACGAGGCGCTGCTGGCCTACCGGCAAAAGCGCAGCTATGTGCGCCTGACAAGCGGCACATTCCTCTCGGGCGAGGCGCTGGAGCAGGCCGCACAGGCGGCACAGGTGCTCGATGGACTGGATATGACGGCCGGGCAGGCGCAGGAGGGCGCCGAGGTGCCCATGAGCCGGGCGATGTATCTGGAATCGGCGCTGGAGGACAGGGAGAATATCGAACTGGATGCGCCGAAGGAAATTGAGGAATGGACAAAGCGGATGCGTCAGGCGCAGAAGACGCGCGTCGAGCAGCCCAAGGGGCTCAATGCGCAGCTGCGCGGTTATCAATTGGAAGGACTCTCGTGGCTGTGCGCGCTCTCTTCGGCGGGCTTCAGCGGCATACTGGCTGACGACATGGGACTGGGCAAGACGATTCAGGCGCTGGCCATGCTCCTGTGGGAGCAGGAACAGGGACACGACGTGCGCGCGCTGGTCGTATGTCCGGCGTCGCTGCAGCTCAACTGGCTTTCGGAGGCGCAGCGCTTCGCGCCGGGGCTTGAAAGCGTGAGCCTGATGGGCGGACAGAAGGAGCGCACGCAGATCATCCGCGAAAACCCGGCGAACATCCTGATCACCTCCTATGATCAGCTGCGCAGGGATGTGCAGGCATACGAGGGAATCGCATTCACGCATGTGCTGCTGGACGAAGCGCAGAATATCAAAAACGCCGCATCGCAGGCGGCGCGCGCGGTCAAGACGATCCAAGCGGAGCATCGCTTTGCGATGACCGGCACGCCCATTGAAAACAGGCTGTCCGAACTGTGGTCGATTTTCGATTTTCTGATGCCGGGCTATCTGGGCGCGTACAAAAAGTTCAAAGAGCGCTTTGAGGCGCCTGTGGTGCGCGAGGCGGACGAGAAGGCGCGCAAGACGCTGCACCTGATGGTTGCGCCGTTTATCCTCAGGCGCATGAAAAAGGACGTGCTCACGGATCTGCCGGAAAAGGTGGAGACGGTGATGACCAGTGAGATGACAGCGGAGCAGAAGAAGATCTATACCGCCTGTGTCGCGCGCCTGCAGAAAGAAAGCAAGAAGCTGTTGGGCAGCAAAGACAGAATCCGTATGCTGTCTGAGCTGACCCGGCTTCGCCAGCTGTGCTGCGATCCGCGGCTGTGCCTGGAAAACTACGCCGGCGGCAGCGGCAAGCTGATGCAGCTGATGGAAATCGTGCGCGATGCGCTGGAGGCCGGGCACAGGATTCTGCTGTTTTCTCAGTTTACAACGATGCTTGATCTCATTGCCGAGGCGCTGGACGGCGAGGGCGTGGGCTACTACATGCTCACCGGCAGCACGGAAAAGGAAGAGCGCATGGAGATGGTGGAGCAATTCAACGAGGGCGGCGAGGACGTATTCCTGATCTCGCTCAAGGCGGGCGGCACGGGACTGAACCTGACCGGCGCGGACGTGGTCATTCACTACGATCCGTGGTGGAATGTCTCGGCGCAGAATCAGGCGACCGACCGCGCATACCGCATCGGCCAGACGAAGGGCGTGCAGGTGATCCGGCTGATTGCCGCAGGCACGGTGGAGGAGCATATCCTCTCCATTCAGGAGCGGAAGAAGATGCTCAGCGACGGTGTGCTGCTGGGCGAGGAGAATTTCTTCACGATGGACGCAGAGACCCTCAAGGAAGTGCTCGGCGGTTAAAGCCGGCGCGAAGCGCCAATAAGCAGGAAGCGGAGCGGAGCCGAAGGCAACGATCCGATTCCTGCTTTTTATTTGAGCTGGTTTTCAGGGGTTATTCCTCCGTCATGGCGTCAATCAGCCCTGCACAGGCGAGCGGCTGCGCCCGGACAGCCGGAGCGGCGGCCTGCCAGATCGCCTCGATTGCCTCTGCGTAGTGCGCCTGCTGATGCAGCCTGTCGGCGATGCGCAGACAGCGCACCAGCGTTGCGGCGGGAGAAGGCAGCTCGCTGTCGTAAATCGCGGGCACACGCGGAAAGAATGACGCAGGATCTTTCGGCGTGTGCATCACCAGTGCGTCTGTGCGCACAAAGGCATGCAGCGCGCTGCTGAGCAGGCGCAGGCCGCTGTGCGCGTATTCTTCCATGCCCTCGCCGCTGCCGAGGGTGAGCTGCGCGAGGGAAAGCGCGGCGCTTGCGCCGCATGTCGCCTGCGCCTGCAGCATGCCTGTGGGCGAGAGCGAGGCGGGCAGCACCGTCTGGCCGTGTCCCGCCGGCGGCTGGCTGATCAGGAATGTGACAGCGCGCTGGGCGGCCTGTATATAGCGGGCCTCGCCAAGCCGTCTGCCGCAGCGGGCAAGCGCAGCGGCAGCGAGCGCGCAGTGCTCTGTGATCACATACGGCAGCGGACGCTGGGGCGAGCGCGCGGCGCGTGCGCGAAGCAGGGCCGGCATAATCCTGCGCAGAAAGGCAGCGTCCTCCGGCGTCGGCGCGGAAGGCAGCACGGGAAAGCGCGCGGGCGGATCGTCGTGCAGACCGTGCCCGGCCGACGGCGCGCCGGATTCGGCGACGGGTGAAAAGCGGCTGGGTGAGACGGGCGGGTTTTCGGGCGCATCCCGGTGCAGCAGCGAGAGCAGGCGGCAGGCCCGCAGTCCGTTTTCGCTGCCCAGCGCCGCACAGACCTGTCTGCTGGAAAAGGCATATGTATCCTGCGGCGCGCATACGGCGGGCGACAGGCCGCCGCCGCTGAGAGGAAATGCGCTCAGCAGGAAGTCGAGCGTGCGCACCGCTTCGCTGCGCCTGCCGTCGGCGAGCAGAAGGGCGGCGAGCAGCGCATTGACTGCCAGCGGCTTTTCCGGCACAAAAACACGCCAGTCTTCCGTGAGCGTGGCGTGGAAGAATCCGCCGTCCAGCGGATCGAGCAGTGAAGAGGAAATCATGGCGTCTGCTGCCCGGGAAAACGCTCGGCCTAAGGATTTGTCGCCGCGGGCACTGGCATGCTGTGCGAAGGACAGCCCGCAGGCAAAGGGTGTTTTGACACCGCCGAAACCGCCGCTTTGCCTGTCTTCAATCTGAAGAAGCGCACGGGCAAGGTCGTGGGCGGCGTCGTGCGGCGTGTAGGGTTTCTGGAGAGGATCCGCGCGGAAGGAGCGGATCACCTCGCCGGCTTGCGCGCTGCATGCGGGCATATTCTGTACAAAGCGGCGGTCCGCCTGAGAAAGCCAGACGTACAGCCGCGAAGGATCAGCCGGAAAGCCCGGGGGCGGCAGCGGCGCGGCCAGAAACGGGAGCGCATCGGCTGTCATCAGTGCGCACAGGGGCAATGCGCCTTCGCCGGAAAAGAGCGCGCCGGCGCGCTGACACAGCAGCTCAACGTCCGGCCGCTCGCCGGGATGCAGGTGGACGGGCACAGTGCGCCCGCTCAGCTGCGCGGCGACCGAAGGCTCAAAAAAGACCTCCTGCGTGTCGCCGATGACCAGAAACACAGGCACATGACGGGCGCGGGCCCGGGCAAAAGCCTCGCTGCCGAAAGGCAAAAAATCCGGGACTGCCTGTATCAGCGTTCCGGGCGCAGCAGCGGCTGCCGGCGGTATCGGGGGAACGTTCTGAGGATAAGAAAAAACGCGCATACGATCCCATCCTTTGATTGCGGATGGAATCAGCATGCGCGAAGAGATGAGGGTTTATTCTGATTCCGGAAAGACGGTCAGCCCTCGCTGGCACGGTCCCGGCGGAAGGGCCAGCTGGCTTCTTCCAGTGCGGTATCGCGGTGTGTGACGTGCGCGCTCTGGCCAAGCGCACACAGATGCGCGCACAGCGCCTCGCTGATGGCAACGGAGCGATGCGCGCCGCCGGTACAGCCAATGGCGATCATCAGGCGGCGTTTGCCTTCCTTCTGATAGAGCGGGATGAGGTAATCGACAAGCCCGTACAGATGCACAAGAAAGGCACGGGTTTCCTCTCTGCCCATCACGTAATCGCGAACGGGCGCCTCCATGCCTGTATAGGCGCGGATCTCCTTGATATAGAAAGGATTGGGCAGAAAACGAACGTCAAAAACCAGATCGCTCTCGCGCGGGATACCGCGCTTATAGCCAAAGGACATAATCTCAATGCGCAGCGAGTGGTGATTTTCGCCCTGCGCAATGAGCTCGTCGACGGCGGAGCAGATTTCTCTGGCTTTGAAGCCCGTTGTGGAAAGCACGTAATTGGCATGCTCGCGAAGCGGCTGCAGCAGCTCGCGCTCAAGGGCGATGCATTCCTCAAGCGTCTTTCCGTTTTTCATCAGCGGATGCTCGCGGCGTGTTTCCTTATAGCGGGAGATCAGCGTTTCGGTGTCCGCGTCGAGGAATAGCATGGAGATGTTGTGGCTGTCTGCAGACGCAGCGATCGCATCGATGACCGCTTCCGCATTGAACATTGCGCCGCTGCGTGAATCTACGCCCAGCGCGACGGGGTGATCAAGCTCGACCTTTTCGCAGAGCCTGAATGCCTGCTGCACAAGCATCGGCGGCAGATTATCCATGCACTGATAGCCGCTGTCCTCCAGATGCTTGATCGCACAGGTCTTGCCCGCGCCGGACATGCCGGTGACGATGAGAAACCTCATACATGCTTTCCTTTCGTATCGGTTATGGGATCAATCTTCGCCCAGAATGCGGATCTCGGGCTCCAGCGTGACGCCGGTTTGCGCCAGCACACGAGACTTGATCTCGTCCATCAGCGCCAGAATATCGCCGGCGGTGGCGTGACCGAGGTTGACGACAAAGCCGGCGTGCTTTTCGCTCACCTGCGCATCGCCTGCGCGCAGACCGCGCAGACCACAGTCGTCGATCAGCTTGGCGGCGAACAGACCAGCCGGGCGCTTGAACGTGCTGCCGGCGCTGGGGTAATTCAGCGGCTGCTTGTCGCGGCGCGCACGGTTGCATTCGTCCATCCGGGCACGAATAACGTCGGGATCGCCGGGTGTGAGCTGCATAACGACGTCGGTGACGATCACGTTTGCGTCCATCATAGCGCTGTGGCGGTAGGAGAAGCCGAGCTGCGGGCCCTCGAAGCTGACGGGCTTTCCATCTGCGATGCTCACAGCGTCCACGCGCGTGACCACCTGCGAAAGCTCGCCGCCGTATGCGCCGGCGTTCATGATCACACCGCCGCCGAGCGTGCCGGGAATACCGGATATCTCGGCCAGGCCAGAAAGCCCTTCGCTGAGCGCAAACTGCGCGGCCGCGCTCATGGAGATGCCGGCTTTGGCATGGACGATGCAGCCCTCTCGGCGGATAGCGGCACAGTCGCCGGCGATACGGATGACGAGGCCGCGGATACCGCCGTCGCGTACGAGCAGGTTGGAGCCGTTTCCAATGATGGTAGATTGAACACCGGCCTGCTTTGCAGCACGCAGCGCAGTGACGATCTCGTGGGGATCGGCGATATTCACCAGCACGTCGGCGGGACCGCCGACGCGGAAAGTGGTATAGCGCGCCATGGGGGCGCGGGGAATGATGCGTTCCGGCGCAAAATTGGCCGCAACAAGCGCTTGAATCAGGGCGTCCATGGATGTCCTCCGTTGGTTGAATGACATTATTGTACCCTAATCTGGAGAGATAGACAAGTAAAAATTCGGAAGCAGCGGTTGCGCGGGATGTGGAAGCGGCAACATATAAATAGGATGAAACAAGAATCGGAGGCGCGCGTAAAAGCGGTCCATAAAGAGCCTATGAGGCAGATTCAAAAGAATTTCAAAAAAGTTCGAAAAAAGTTCAAAAAAGGTGTTGACAAACGTCTGCCAAAGTAGTATACTAGCCTAGCTGTCACGCGAGAGGGAAACTTCGAGCGGGACATGATCCTTGAAAACGATACAGAATCAAGAAGAACGCGAACTGCGATTTTCACGAGTCGCAGTTGTACAAAGACAGTCAATTCGAAAATGAGTTTTGAACCTTGAAGGCAAAACTTCAAGGATTCGATACAGAATCAAACACGAGAGTTTGATCCTGGCTCA
>JAFWXL010000040.1 GCA_017545905.1 Clostridia bacterium
CACGCCGGAGTTGGTATACACCCAGCAGACAAAGCCGGAACAATCAAACGACGTGTTCGGATTGTATCCGCCCCAGACATAGGGATAGCCGATGTACTTCTGCGCTTCTTCCATCAGCTGCGCAAACCGCGCATCCGCTGCCAGCACATCCTCAGGGATTTCATAGAGCATCGGTTCCTCAAGCTGCGAGGCATGAGGATTCGCAGCAAACAGCTCCGGCATGTTGCCCAGCGTGCTCATGTACATGGCATACAGGCTAACCTGTTCCTCCGTCAGATAGTAGATCGGCAGATACGACAGATTCTTGTTTTCCATTGTCACCGTGCAGATCGAATGGGTATACGGCACCTGTACTTCCGTTTCAACAAGAGTCCATTCCATGCGCCCGGTTGCCGAATTATAGAGTTCCTGCCATTCCGTCACGATCTCAGTCGTATATCGCGTTTCGCTTTCCACAGATTCCGTCACGACGTATTGGAGATGGAAGAACGTCTCCAGCGTGTGATACACGTCGTCAATCGTCCACGGCTCCCCGTTGTGATAGGCGCTGACGATGGAAATGAGCGCGTAGGGATCGTGCCAGATTTCATCCGCATCAACGATCACTTCCTGATACTCAGGATGCAGCTCACCATAGTGGTCAAGTTCATACGCAAGCGCTTCTTCCATCGCCACATACGCCTGCTCCGCTGCAAGTACATCCGCTTCCTCTGCCGGATAGGTAGTCATCACCACAGCCTGCATGACCGTCTGCGCCAGCGGCGCGCAGGCAGATACCGTCGTCAGGACGAAAAGCAGCATCGCGCCCAGAAGAAGGAAAGGAAAAAGGCTGATCCCCTTGCGCACAAAGGTCACAGCCTTTTTTCCTGCCGATGTGATGTATGCTCCTGCTGTTTTCGCCGCCTGTGCCTGTCCCCCAGCCTTTGCTACTGCATACGCCTGGCGGATTCTGCGCTTCTGCTGCCAGCGAGAAAGCGGATTGCTGAACGCCTGCGGATTGCTGCGCTGCTCTCTGGCGATGAGCGCGCTCACGTTTGCGCGATCCAGCCGCTTTTCGGCGCGCGCCGCTTTCTTGTGCGCCCGCACCTGTGAGGAATGGTGAATCTGATCCACAGCGCGGACGCCTGCTTCGCTCGCTTTTTCAGTCTCATGCACAGCCTGAACAGCGGTGTTTTCGTCCTCGTCCTCACGGATTCGCTCATGCACAATCATGGATGCGCTGTCCGTGATCGCGTGATGCGATCTTGCCGGCGTCTTGACTTCATCCGTCAGATGCACGCGCTTATACAGAGGCGTGGGAGCTCCTTCCGGTGCATCCTGAACGGTCAGGCGCTTGCGCGTGGGCAGCTTGGCCTGCGCAGCATCCCGCGCATCCGCTGCGCGCTGTGCTCTGCGGATGGGCTTTTTCATCATGGGATCGCTCTGCTCATCCCTCGTGAATTGCAGGCGCGGAGCCTGCTGCGTGCTGCGTTGCTTCATGGGCCTTCTCCTTCATGTAACGGATATACATTTCTTCGTACTGCCGATCCGCATCCCCGGCTGCTTTGCAAAGAGCCAGCGTGGAGACGGCAATGATAAGAACCACGGCAACGATCAGCGC
>JAFWXL010000041.1 GCA_017545905.1 Clostridia bacterium
TCAGCGAAATGCTTGTCAATGTCCTCGATCAGCCGGGACGACGTTTTGCTGATGGTTTCAAGGGAAGCACGCAGCTCCGGCAGCGTCTTGTCCTTGCTCCAACCGGCGATATAGCCAAAGCTGTTGTCCGCCGTCTCAATCGCGTAATACTGGCAGACCGTATAAGATACGCTCTCTGCTTCAACCTCCTGCGTGCCGCGATCCTTCCTATGTTCGCGGAAGAACTCCCGGATCGTCATCTCGCCGCCAACGAAGTTGATCCCGTTATCTTCGGTCAGGAAGATGCGTCCGTCCTCCGGTAGATCAATCGGCTTGGCTGTGACGATGGACGCCGCGTGATTGACCACGACATTCCGCTCCACACAGATCGGCTCGCCGGGATCGTAGTCCGAGCCACGCAGATCATACCGGAACAATCCCTCCGGCACGTCGGTCAGCCGTCCATTGGAAAAGAGCGCGGGCTGTCCGAATATCTCGATTTCCTGATAGCTCCGGTCATCTTCCCACTTGGGAATCCCTTCGTCGTGCAGGCGGGCGTGTGCGATCTCATGGATCGCCGCCGAAACGGTCTGCACTTCGCTCATCCCTTCATTCAGCACGATCTTCTGCTCGCTGCTGCTGAAATATCCATCCGATCCATCCATCAGCGGTTCAATCGTGATCGGCACGGGAGAACTTTTCTTGAGCGCTTCCATGAACATGGCATACCGCTGCACATTGCCGGTGAGGTCGCTCACGATGCTGGGCAGCGGTTCACCGTCCGTTTGGCTCACATCGAATACGGAAACCGGACGATAGCGGGGAATCTTGATCTCCACTTCTTCCTTGAGCACTTCACCATCCAGGCCGCGCATGGGCAGCTTGGTGTTCGGATCGATCTTTTCCTGTTCTTTGCGGATGGTATAGGGCGTAGGCGCGAGAATCCGGATGCCGCGCTCGCCTCTGTTGACATGGCGCTTGAACTGATCGCGCCATTTGTTGAATCCGGCTACCAGCGTAGCGTCCGGCTTCTGCATGAAGATGAGCATGGTGTTGTTTACGGAATACCGGTGAAAACGGGACATGGTTTTGAGATACTGCCGGTACTTTTCGCTTTCAAACAGCTCCTGGATACCGCGCTCGATGCTCTCGACAATTTCTTTCAGCCGATCCTGCTGATTGTTTTCTGCCATAAGAATCTCCTTTCTCGTTCAAAACATAAATAAGCACCCCTGCACAGCTCAAAATAACAGCCATGCAGGGGCGCTTACATCTTCCGGGAACTTCAGCCCCTGATTATTCTTTCTTTGTCGGGAAACCGTTGGTCTTGACGCGCTCACGGTCTTTCCTGCGACGTTCTTCGCTGTACGGCTCATAGACCGTGACATAGCGCTTGGGCACAAGAAACTGAGCCGCGTATTTATCCTGCGAAATGAGCACGATCTTGCCCGGATGCCTGCGGCTCATGTCCATCAGCTTCTGTTTGAGCCGATAGCTGCATGTGTACACCGTTGCAGACAGCTCATTCTCATTGAAGCGGATGACCGTTTCCCGTTCCAGAAGGGACGGTTTATATTCCTTCATCGCCTGCCGCCTTTCTTCTCAAACTCCATCCGAAAGCGCGGATACCCGCTGCCGCTGTCATCCAGATAGACCGTTGCATTGTAGGGCTTCCCATTTTTAGCAGAACGCAGCCCCGTCAGGCGCACAAAACCTTCCTTGAGCAGATCGGCAACCATTTTCGCGTTCGGCGGCTTCCCTTTCTGAACGAAGAACTGATTGTTCTTGAAGATGGCAAACCTGCAATCCTTGTTCTCGCAGAAGAATCCTTTGCCATTCTCTTTGACCGCTGCGCCGCAGCGCGGGCATACGCCGATCACGCTTTGATCTGACGCAAAGGGAGACGTCTTTTCCTGCTCGCTGTCCATGACAAGCTCATGCAGCATGGCGACGATATCAGAAATGAAGGCATCAGCATCCGCTTCGCCGCGCTCAATCTCCTTGAGGCGGTGTTCCCACTGCGCCGTCATCAGCGGGGATTGGATCTGCTGCGGCACGACGGAGATCAGCGCATGCCCCTTGCCGGTGGCCATGAGGTGCTGGGCCTTTTTGTCGCCTCTGCGCTCCACAAAACCGGCGCTGATGAGCTTTTCCAGCGTACCCGCGCGCGTGGCAGGCGTACCCAATCCCTTGCGCTCCGCGTCCTCCGGCGCGTCAGCTGCGCCCGCCGTCTCCATTGCCGCCAGCAGCGTGTCCTCCGTGTAGTGCTTGGGCGGCGTGGTCTTTCCGTCCTTCACGGCGGACATCACCGGTGCAAGCCGCTGTCCGAGCTCCA
>JAFWXL010000042.1 GCA_017545905.1 Clostridia bacterium
ACCGAGGGCAAGTACTACCTGATGAGCGGCAACCAGATCGGCTGCGTGCTGCTGTACTACATCCTCAAGAGCCGCAAGGCGCTGGGCACCATCCCGGCCGACGGCGCTGTGGTCAAGTCCGTCGTCTCCACCGAGCTGGCGCGCAAGATCGCCGCGGACTTCGGTCTGGTGACGTTCGACACCCTGACCGGCTTCAAGTGGATCGCTGAGAAGATCCAGCAATTCCAGGACAAGGGCGATCATACCTTCATCTTCGGCTTCGAAGAGAGCTACGGCTTCCTGTCCTCCACCTTCGTGCGCGACAAGGACGGCGTCAACGCCTCCCTGCTCATCGCCGAAGCCGCTGCCTGGGCCCGCACCCAGGGCAAGACCCTTTACGACATCCTGCAGGAGATCTACGCGACCTTCGGCTACTATGTCGAGAACGTCGTGTCCGTCACGCTGCCGGGCAAGGACGGCGTCGCCAAGATGCAGTCCATCATGAAGAGCCTGCGCACCGACGCGCCCAAGACGCTCGCCGGCAAGAAGGTTCTGGCTGTGCGCGATTACCTCGCCGGCACCCGTACCGATCTGGCGACCGGCGACGTGACTCCGGCCGGCCTGCCCAAGAGCGACGTGCTCTACTTCGAACTTGAGAACGACGCGTGGGTCTGCATCCGCCCGTCCGGAACCGAGCCGAAGATCAAGCTCTACGTCAACACCAACGCCGCTTCCCACGCCGAGAGCAAGGCGGAGAACGATGCGCTGGTCGCGGCCTGCAAGGAGCTCATGGCCTGATTCGCTTAACCGCATAAAAAGGCGCTGCAAGGAATCCCTGCAGCGCCTTTTTTGCTGTACAATAGGGATAGAAAACTGCGTTAGGGTTACTTTGGGGATTTCATCCCTCAAGCAGGTCTTAGGGCGGCAGCCCTAACGCAGCTTAATCTCCCTGATATCCATCAGAATCCCGTGCCCAGCGCTGCCGACGGCGTGACCATCTGCTCATAGTGCTGTGTGCGGCGCGCAGGCGAAAGCGGCGTCTCCTCCAGCTCTTCAATCGTATCCAGTCTGCCGTCAAGATACCGCCGGATCTCATCCGCAGCATCCTCAAGCCGGGCCATCGCTCCGCCATAGCGCAGACAGATGACCTCCCAGCCGCTGCGCTTGATATCACGCTCCCGCAGGCAGCGATGTGCCTGCATGAGCTGCGCATATTTACCGGCCAGCGCAGGAAGCTGCTCATCCGCCAGCGCGGAAAGCCACGCCCGGTCGCCGCCCAGATACCTGTCCCGCAGATCGCGCAGAATGCGCGCTTTCTCCATCACAATCTCAAAGAGCAGACAGGCATAGCTGCGAACCGCCTCGTCCGCATATGCGCCAAGCACGCTGCGCGCACGGGCGCTGCGCGCAATCACAGCGTCCATCGGATCGCCCATCGGATCATGAATCGGATATAGCGGATCACACCAGATCAGGCTCTTGCCCGTGCGGATATCCTTTTCATTCGGATAGAACTCGCCCAGCGCCTCCAGCACAGCGCGCGGCATGCCGGTCAGGCATTCTCCGGCAAGAACCATCTCCTCCCTCGCACAGTCATGGCCCTGCCAGCAGGATTCCGAGAAGATCGGCAGCATCGAAGCCGCCAGAAACACATTCGTCTCTCCGCCGTCGTCATTCCACTGCGTGGCAAAGACCGTATCCACATGATGCTTTGCGCAGGCCGCAAGCGCCGCAAGCATCGTCGCCTCGGTCTTCTTCACATGCGGCAAAAAACCGCTCCACGTCCACACGCCGCCGGCGAATACCGTCTTGGCGCCCATGCGCGCATGCTGCGTGAGCATGGCGTCATAGAAGGCCTCATCCTCGTGATAATAATCCCAGTAGCACAGATCCACCGCCGGAATACTGTCGATCACGCTCTGAGGCACCTCCGCCTCCAGATCGTAGTATTCATTTGTCTTCGAGCCGAGTCTGAAGAACATATCGCTCCACATGATCGGGCGGAAGCCGTATTTTTCGCACAGTACGACCACGCGCTCCAGATGGCGGCACAGCAGCGCATGCCGGTCCGTCGTGCCGTTTTTGAGCAGATACTCGCCAAGGCCCACGCCGTGCGCTTCATCCATGCCGATATGAATACGGTCCGTTTTCATGCACGCGCGCATTGCGCGGATCTGCGCCTCGATGAGCGCGTAGGTCTTCTCTTCATCGATGAGCAGCACGTCCATCTGATCGCGCATCGCCGCATTCTCCTGCCACTGCAGAAACTGGCGCATGTGCCCCAGCGTCTGGATGCAAGGCACAAGCTCCACGCCCGCCTGCGCGGCATACTCGTCCAGCTGCGCAAGATCCTTCTGGCTGTAGCGGCCGCGCAGATAACCCATATACGGATACTCCGGCACCTCATAGGTATCCTCGGTGTAAAGCATGAGCATGTTCATGCCCAGGCACGCCAGCTGATCAATGTAGCGCTTCACAGCGTCCACCTTCAGCACGGCGCCGCGGGAGACGTCCACCATCGCGCCGCAGGATGAAAAACGGCGCTTCTGGCACACATGCAGCGCCGTCTTTCCTTCCCTCACACAGCGGCTGAGCAGGAAAAAGCCGCGGGCAAGAACATTCACATCCTGCGCTGCGATCCGCGCACAGCCGTTCTCCAGCGAAAGCACAAGCCCTTCGCCTTCCGACACATGCACTTCATATGGAAGCGTGATTCCCGTCACGCCGCTGACACGCGCACGGACGCGCGCCACAGTCTCATTGGCAAACATGGCAATTCCCTCCACATCAGTAAAATCATATCTGATTTCATTATACAGGTCAGTGAGATTTTGCACAACATTCCGTTTGCATTTTGACGCGAATGTGGTATAGTGAAAGGCAGCGAATCGAAATAAGGAGGAGCTTCCCATGCCCCTGAGTGCCAGTCAAGTCAGCAATATCGTTTACCGTCAGAGCGTTCGCCGCAAAATCCCCACGATGAAAAAGGTTATCCTGATCATGCTCTATATCGCCGTGGCGATCTTTACATTCCTTGGCACCATGTGGGGCACGCTGATGCTCATCCCCACGCTGGGCACGCTCTTTTTCGCCTGGTATTACAAGGGCGTCATCACCATCTACTATGACTACGAACTTGACGGCTATGATTTCCACATCCGCCGCGTCTCCGGCACGCGCGCAAAGCCGGTGAATATCGCCTTTGCCTACGTCAATCTGGAAAAGCTGATCGTCATTGCCGACCAGTTCTCTCCGGAGATCGAGATCGGCGAAGCCGCGTTCAACGCCGCCGACAAGAACCGCCGCGTCACCTATTACACCTCCGCCCAGGACCCGGACAAGCCCTCCTGCGTGCTCTATGCGCATGGTTCCGGCCCGGAGGAAGGCTACATCGTGCGCATCTATCTGCAGGCAACCGGCCCGCTGCTGCACTGCCTGAGAAAGATCTGCCCGGGCAAGGTACACACCCATGCCGAGCTCGTCTGATCTGGAGCTGCGCAGGCAGCTGGAAGAGCCGCTCAACCGGGAGTGCCGCAATTACCCGATTCCCGAGCGGGGCATGCTGGTCACGATGCTCGATTCCCCGTATTATCCGCCGCTGATAGCCGATGCGCCGCACTATCATAACTGCATGGAGATCGGGCTTTGCGTTTCCGGCAGCGGCTTTGTGCGCCTGCACGAAAAGCTCTATCCATTTTCGGCAGGCTCCATTGTGGTCGCGCCAAGAGGCGTCCATCACAATCAGGAATACGGCGACGAGCAGATGATCTACTGGCGCTATCTGGTGCTCAACGACGACTACCTGCTTCGCCATCTGCCTGAGCGCTATCAGACGTCCATTCTCGCTTTCTTTGATTCCATCCGGACAACCGGTCTGTTTCTGGAGAGCAGCCAGATGAGCGGCGTGGACGCCGTGATGCAGCTGATGTTTGACCTGCGCAGGCGCGGCGACGGCGAATCCAGCCAGGAGCTTGAATTGTGCGTGCTGCTGCTGCTCCAGCTCATCGCCCGACACGCCCAGAGCACGCCGCTGGATGCCGCAGGCGAATCCATCGACGCCCAGCAGCGCCAGCCCATCGAAGCGGCGCTGGCGTACGTATATGAACATTACAAGGAAGATATCCAGATCAGCAAGCTGGCTAAAAGCTGCTCGATGTCTGAGAGCTACTTCAGAAAGCAGTTCCTGAAAATCATGGGACAGAGCCCGCTGGAATATGTGAATGCCTACCGCATTCACCGCTCAATGAATCTGCTGCGCACAACCAGCGATTCCATTCAGAATATCGCAGCGCGTTCCGGCTTTTCCTCCATCGCCGCATTCAACCGCAATTTCCGCCGGCATGCGGGCGTCAGCCCCAGCCAGTGGCGGCAGACAAGAAAGCAGAAATAAGGCGAAACAGAGCAGCTCCGCGCTGCTTTTTTTCATTTCCGGATATTCACCGCGCTTGTATATTATGCAAAGAAGAACCGCCCGCCGGTTGTCAAGTCAAAAAGATTTCCATAAAAAACAGCGCACAATATAATCAAAAAAGACAATAATGAGCGTTTTTGATTTGGAATGGATCGTTTTTGCGCACAAAGGCCGCAAAAGGCATGCTATAATGATACCAACAATTCGGCCCAAGAATTGGCCGAACTGAACAAACATCATGAGGAGGAAAACTATCATGAAGAAGCTTGTTTCCCTGCTCCTGGCCCTGACGATGATCGTCTCCTGCACCGCCGCTCTGGCTGCTGAGGATGGCAAGATCACCATCTGGACCTGGGACCCGAACTTCAACATCGCCGCCATGAAGGTCGCCAAGGAAATGTACGCGACCATCAATCCGGGCGTCGAAGTCGTCATCGAGGAAGTTCTCTCTGAGGACATCGAGACCCGCGTGATCACCGCCGCCTCCGCTGGCGACCTGAGCAACCTGCCGGACATCATGCTCTGCCAGGACAACTCCTTCCAGAAGATGGTCATGAACTATCCGGAAGTCTACACCAACCTGACCGGCAAGTATGACTACGAAGGCTTCCCGGCCGGCAAGCTGGCTTACTCCATCATCGATGGCCAGAACTACGGCATCCCGTTCGACGCGGGCACCGTCGTTGCCACCTATCGTACCGACCTGCTCGAGCAGGCTGGCTACACCATCGCTGACCTGACCGACATCGA
>JAFWXL010000043.1 GCA_017545905.1 Clostridia bacterium
CGGCTGATCTGCGACGGCGTTACATATACCCGCTTTGCCAACTCCTTCATGCTCCAGAATTTTTCTTCCCGGAGTTCTTTGATCCGGCTGCCCGGTGTTGGTTGCATCATCACGACCGCCTCCTTATGTACATTGTATCAAACCCTTTGCATATTTACAATTCTATGCGTTATTCCGGCGAAAATTGCAGAACTGTTTGATTTTATGACAAGCCTCCCTATGTATTATACACTTTCCTCAGGTCGACCGATTTATCGTCCCTGAGGGACGAAGGGCGCACTTCTATACTCTCTTTGCGAGTATTCGTGCGTCCTGCGGAGCTCATCCGCACGGCAGACGTGCCGGCTGGATGACTTCGAACCCTGCGGTTTCGTCCAAGAGGGCAGGCCCTCTTGCGGCGCTGCGCACCTATCTCCCAACGACAAGCAAGGAGGCACATCCCATGACCCAAAGCAAAAAGTCTGCAAAAGAAGATCTCCGCAAGGAGCTTGAGCAAAATAAAAAGCAGCTGGAACACCTTCAGCATCGCAATCAGCGTCTTGACCAGCGCATCACGTATCTTGAAAAAGGCGAGCGCCGCAAACGCGCTCACCGCCTTATCACACGCGGCGCGGCCATCGAAAGCCTCGCGCCCGGACTTGCGCTCCTCACGGAGCCTCATTTCTACGAGACGATGGACTCCGTCTTCTCCCTGCCCGATGTGCGCACCATCGTAAAGAGTGCTGAGAGCATGTACGCCCCTTCGGAGTGTGATCCATGATCGTGGCCCTGTATCATTTCAGCGTCAAACAGATTCGCCGCAGCGCCGGGCAAAGCGCCGTAGCCAGCGCTGCGTATCGTGCCGGTGAAAAGCTGGTCTGTAACCGATATGGCGAGACGCATGACTACACGAGAAAGCGCGGCGTGATTCACACGGAGATCTTCCTTCCTGATCATGCTCCCCGAGAATATCTGAGTCGCGAAACACTTTGGAATGCGGTTGAAAAAGCCGAACGCGGCTGCAATGCACAGCTCGCTTACAGTTTTGATATTGCGCTGCAGAGCGAATTCTCGATTGAGGAAAACATCGCGCTCGCCCGTGCATTTGTGCAGGAGCAATTCGTCACACGCGGTATGATTGCGGACCTCGCTGTGCATGCGCCGGAAAAAGATGGAGGCGTCACCAATCCACACTTCCATGTGATGACGACCATGCGTCCCATCGAAATGGACGGACGCTGGGGCTGCAAACAACACCGCGTTCACCATCTGGATGAAAATGGAAACCGCATGCGCGACGCAAGCGGCAAACTCATATTCAACGCAGTACCCACAACCGATTGGGGCAGGCCTGAAACTCTCGAGCATTGGCGCGCCGAATGGTGCCGAATGTGCAACGACAAATTTTCTGAAAAGAATCTGCCTGAACGCATCGATCACCGTTCCTACGCGCGGCAGGGCATCGAGCAGATTCCCACTGTGCACGAGGGGCCCATCGTCAGGCAAATGGAAGCTCGCGGCATCACAACCGATAAAGGTGAGCTCAATCGCTGGATTCGCAAAACCAACGAACTCCTCCGCGCAACACGGCGCAAAATCCGCGAGCTTGCAGCATGGATCGCCGCTGTCCGCGAGGAACTCGAAAGGCCGGAGCAGCCCATGCTTGCGCAGCTGCTCGCTGACTACTGCGTCATTCGCAATGCTGCTGCCAACAGCTTCTCCTACGGAAAACAAAAAGCCAAGGTCGGCAATCTCAAACGCTTTGCTGAGGCCATTGCTTACCTGAACGAGCATGAGCTTAAAACCGTTGCCGACCTCGATGCATGGCTGGACACCGTTTCTTCTGAGCTCTATGCGCTGACCACTTCCATGAAAGCCGGAGAAAACAGAACCAAAGAACTCAAGGAGCTGATCCGTTACGCCGAAATCTACATGCAGGTTAAACCACTGATTGAAGAAATGAACGCCATTCACTTCAAAGGCCGGCGGGAGAAATTCCGCAGCGCTCATGAGCCAGAGCTCAAACAGTTCTACATGGCCATGCGCAAGCTCAAGGAGTATGGTATCTCTGACGGACACATTCCCGTCCGGGAATGGAAAAACGAAATCGCTTCCATCAAAAAGGCCCATGAGGATGCTTACGTCCAATACAAATCCCAGCGCGATGAGTTGAGTCGCCTTAACCAAGTCAAGCATGCGGTTGATACAATTCTCAAAGATCCGGCCGCAGCCAAACAACGATCCGCTCACGAAACGGAGGTGAGCCTATGACATACACTCAAGCGCAAATTGATCAAGCCAATCAGGTCGATCTCGCAGAATTCCTGCGCTCCCACGGAGAGGAACTGATTCGCAGCGGCAGCGAATACCGCTGGAAGCGTCATGACAGTCTGACGATCAAGGGCAGCAAATGGTTCCGTCACAGTCAAAGTACGGGCGGATATCCAGTCGACTTCGTGATGGAGTTTTGGAACAAAACCTTTCCCGAAGCGGTTGAAATGCTTATCGGCGAGAAGGGCGAAGGACGGGCACAGCCCGTCCCCGCCCCCACGCCGGCATTCGTCCTCCCTGCGCCGCATACGGCCATGAAGCAGGTCGCCGACTATCTGATCGGCACACGAAAACTGAGCGCCGAAACCATTTCCACCTTTGCTGCGCTCGGCATGATCTACGAAGACGCAAAGCATCACAACGCTGTCTTCGTCGGACGGGATTACGATGATGTACCGTGCTATGCATCCATGCGCAGCACGGACAGCAGCTTCCGCCAGGATGTTCCCGGCTCAGAAAAAGCCTACGGTTTCCGTTTTGACGGTGCATCTGATCGGTTGTTCGTCTTCGAATCTCCGATTGATCTGCTCTCTTTCATCGACCTGTATCCCAAGGAATGGGAATCCCGCACCTACGTTTCTCTTGGCGGTGTGTCCGACAAAGCGCTGCAGTACGTTCTCTCCCATCGTCCGGACATCCGGCGCATCTATCTCTGTCTCGATAACGACGAGGCCGGAGAAGCCGCCTGCAAACGCATCGCTGATTCACTTGCAGATACCTATTCCGTCATCCGGTATGTGCCTGCTCTCAAGGACTGGAACGAAGTGCTTCAGCATCGGGAAGATATTCCCAAGCCTCTTCTGAATGCGTTCGTTCTGAGGGAACCCCATACGGAAGAGCCTGTCAGCATGATTCGCATGAGCGACGTCACCGAGACACAGGTTGAATGGCTCTGGTATCCTTACATTCCTTTCGGTAAGCTGACCATCCTGCAGGGCAATCCTGGTGAGGGAAAAACGTATTTCGCCATGCAGCTGGCCGCTGCCTGTACAAACCGCAGAAAGCTGCCGGATGCTGAGCCGTTTGATCCCTTCAATGTGATCTATCAGACCGCAGAGGATGGACTTGGCGACACAGTAAAGCCCCGCCTTCTGGAAGCAGGCGCAGACCTTGACCGTGTGCTCGTCATTGACGACAGCGACAAGCAGCTCACTCTTTCTGACGACCGGATTGAAAAAGCTATTCGGCAAAACCATGCCAGACTGCTGATCATCGATCCTGTGCAGGCATTTCTCGGCGCGGAGATCGACATGAATCGCGCCAACGAAGTGCGCCCCGTCTTCCGCAAGCTGGGAGACATCGCGCAAAGCACAGGCTGCGCGATCATGCTGATCGGGCATCTGAATAAGGCTTCCGGCGCGCAGAGCACCTATCGCGGCCTCGGCTCCATCGATCTGACTGCCGCCGTACGCAGCTTGCTGCTGATTGGCAAGGTCAAAAGCGATCCGACTACGCGTGTGCTCACGCACGACAAGAGCTCCCTTGCCCCTCCGGGCAAATCGCTCGCATTTTCTCTGGGCGATGAAAACGGCTTTGAGTGGATCGGAGAATACCGAATTACCGCAGACGAGCTTCTATCCGGTTCAGAGCACACAGAAACCAAGCTTGAGCAGGCAGAACGACTGATCCTTACCATGCTCGATAGCCGCGGCACCTGCGCGTCCTCTGACATCGACAAGGCCGCACAGGGGCTGGGTATCTCGCCCCGCACTGTACGCACAGCCAAGCAGCACCTGTCGGACCGTCTGCGCAGCGAGCGCATCGGTACGCAGTGGATGCTCAGTCTGCGTCCGAGCGAACCGGCAAACGATCTGATCAACTGGCAGGATTTCATAGCCCCATAAATTCTGCCAGTTCGCCACTTCAAAAACGCAAACCAGGAGGTTCCCTATGAAAGAAGTCCCTATCTGGGAAAAGAGCAATCTGACCCTTGAAGAAGCCGCCGCTTACTCCGGCATCGGTATCAATAAGCTCCGCGAAATCACCAACCACAGAAACTGCCGCTTCGTGCTCTTCGTGGGCACCAAGCGCCTCATTAAGCGCCGCCTGCTCGATGAATATCTGGAGCAGTGCAGCACCCTGTAAAGAACAAGTGACAAAATAAGCCCTGATATGGTAAAATTGAATCGTCATATCAGGGCTCTTCTGTCGCGAGAAAGGAGAGTTCATGAGAGCTACACGCAAAGACGATCAAGGCCGCGAATTGCGGCTGGGAGAAAGTCAGCGCAAGGGCGGACTCTACGAATACAGGTACAAAGACTCAGTTGGCAAACGGCACACGATCTATGACCGGGACCTGGATAATCTCAGGATCAAGGAGGCTGAAATCCAGCGCGTACATGACGCAGGACTTGACTATGCCGAAGGCGATATCACCGTCATCGAGCTGGTCAGGCGCTATGTCAGCCTCAAGCGAACCATGCGGCACAACACGCAGATAGGCTATCAGTTTGTGCTCAGTCTCCTTGAAAAAGAGGCATTCGGCACAAGAAAAATCCGTTCCATCAAGATGTCCGACGCTAAGCTCTGGCTGATCAAGCTCTTCGATGACGGGTATTCCTTCAGCACCATCGCCTCGATTCGGGGAATCGTCAAGCCAGCATTCCAGATGGCCTACACGGAGGAAATCATTCGCCGCAATCCCTTTGAATTCCGGCTCGACATCATCCCCAACAACACGGTCAAGCGCGTTGCACTCACCGAGCAGCAACAGAAGGACTTCCTCGACTTTGTCCGGGAAGATCCGCACTTCTGCCAGTATCTGGACGAGATCATCGTCCTGCTGGGCACGGGAATGCGCGTCAGCGAGTTCTGCGGGCTGACGATGCGCGATCTGGATTTCGAGAAGCGGCGCATCCGCGTGGATCACCAACTTGTACGCATGCGCAACGGCACACGCTACATTGAGAAGACCAAGACCGAATGCGGCCGACGATTCATCCCGATGAGCGACGATGTGTTCACCAGCCTGTACAACATCCTCGCCAACCGCAAGAAGCCCCGCAAGGAAATCATGATCGACGGTTATGCCGGCTTCATCCTGCTGGACAAGGACGGCAACCCCAAGGTCGCCATGCACATCCAAAAGGTGATCAAGCGGCTGTGGGAAAAGTACAACGAGGAAAACGTCATCCCTCTGCCGCGCATCACGCCGCACGTCTTCCGGCACACCTTCTGCACGAACATGGCCAAGGCCGGAATGGATCTCAAGAGTTTGCAATACCTGATGGGCCACTCGGATGTGAGCGTGACGCTCAACGTCTACACGCACAACAGCTACGAGACGGCCGAAGAGTCTTTTGCCAAAGTTGTCCCCTTCGGCAGCGCCCAGCTGCCCGCATCAAAACGACGGCTCGGATAAATCTTCCGTCATTTTCGCACTTTCGCCCTTAAAATAATCACCCAAAAACCATACGAAAACCTTACGACCAAGCGCCAAAGACCTATGAAGAGAGGCATCAAAGGTTGTCGTATATCAAAGATTATATTGTTAATTATGCACAATTATAAACACTTATAAAGAGGTAAATTTGGTGAAAAGAGTACTTTTTATCTGCCACGGCAACATCTGCCGCAGCACCATGGCGCAGTTCGTCTTTGCGGATCTCGTGAAGCGCCGCCATGTCGATCATCTGTTCATCATTGATTCCGCTGCGACCAGCCGCGAAGAAATCGGCAATCCGCCGCACCACGGCACTGTGCGCAAGTGCCGCGAAAAGGGCGTGCCCGTGCTCACGCACTATGCCACGCAGCTCACCCGCGCCGATTACGGCCATTACGATTACCTCATCGGCATGGACACGTGGAACATTCGCAACATCATGCGCATCATCGGCACCGACCCGCAGCGCAAGGTACATAAGCTGCTCGAGTTTGTGGATTCCGGCGATGATATCGACGATCCGTGGTATACCGGCGATTTCGAGACAACGTACCGCGACGTGCTCGCCGGCTGCGAAGGACTGCTGTGCAAGATTCTGAGCAAATAAGAGGCACGTTGTATCGCTCAAACCCATCCGGGGACATTGGTCCGGGGAACTCGCATAGCCGCAGCCAATGGCTGCTCCTTGCGATTCCCGACGTTTCGCCTGCCTGCTTGCGCCACTGGCGGCGGCAGGCTCCAGTCCCCCAAACCCCTTCTACGCTTCGCGCACAAAAAGGAACTTCCGAAATCCAGAAGTTCCTTTTTCATTATTCAACCTTGTCCACAAACAGCAGATCAAACCGCGGCACCATCACAGGATCGCCGCTGCTGTCCTGCTCTTCAAACACGCCGGACACCTCGCACACCACGGTCAGCATATCGCCCGCCTTCGCGCCCATGTCTTCCCTGGCGACGATGATCACGGGGTTATACCACGTGCCGTCGGCGCCCTTGTTGAACTGCATGCGGATATAGTACGAGCTGCCGCTCTGGCTCACCTCGCTCACCGGGCCATACAGGCTCATCACCCTGCCGCGGTCCTCGGCAAGATCCTTCTGCAGCTGGCGGTAGCTGATTCTTTCCGCCGTTTTGCGCACAGCGGCCTTCTCCTGATCATCCGTCATCACGCGCGCCAGCGTGAACGGATAGCGCCGCTGGTCGAAGCCGTCCTTATCCAGAATCAGCGTATAGTGGTATTCGCGCGCGATATCCGTCGTCAGCTCAAAGGAGAACGTGCCGTCGCTGCCGGCGCGCTTTTTGCTCACGCCAAAGGGCGTCACCATCTGCATCTGCGTGCCGGCAAGGGTCTGCCCGGAGATCACCG
Organism: Clostridia bacterium; assembly: GCA_017545905.1. Classification (GTDB taxonomy): domain Bacteria; phylum Bacillota; class Clostridia; order Christensenellales; family Aristaeellaceae; genus Ventricola. The sequence goes on from JAFWXL010000043.1 coordinate 7,059, forward strand.
TCTTGTCGGTCGTCACGGTATGCACGCCGCCGTCCTCAATGCCGCCAAGCGACACGGGCAGCGTTTTGGCGCTGTAGATCACCGTGCCCGAAGCGCTCGCATCCGTCATGCCATCCACGCTCGCCGTGAGCACAATGTCATACGTACCCTCTTTTTCCAGCGGCACCAGCAGCCTGAAGCTGCCGCCCGTCTCCGCCTGTCCCACGGAGAGCAGCTGCATTTCGCCCGCGGCGTCCGGCGCCTGCGCGACCAGCGTCGCGCCGCCCGTCGTCTTACCGGTGATGATCAGCTCGGAGGTGGTGATCTCCTGCGGGATCTCCGCCGTCAGGCGGACAACCGGCGTGGGTGCGCTGGCAATCTGCCGGGCGGTCAGGTCGTGCGTGCAGCTGCGGAAATAGGCGATATCCCGGTTGCCGAAGCGGCCGGAGTCGATCTGCCAGTCGAGCATGACGTACATGCCGTTTTTGACCGTCACATAGCGCAGACCGCGTCCGACAATCTGATCGGAGAACGTTTTCACATAGTGGATATACAGCCAGTATTCGCCCTTCTCCTTATGCCATTCAACGTCCTGCGTGCGGTTGCCCGTCGTCTCCCAGATGCCGTTATTCTCTGCCAGACGGCGCAGCTCCCTGCGCTGATCGTCCGTGATCGCCGCACTGTCGAAGATCTCGCCGGAGAGCTCGTCCGTGCGCACGATAACGCTCATCTGCTGCCGGAAATCATCGCGGTAGGCGCGCGAGAGCACGCCCTGCTCCTCCAGCTCCTCAGACAGCGCATAGCCGTCGATGCCGTTCTCCGCCAGCAGCGGCGCGTAGATCACCGCCAGCTGGGGCGAGACGACGAGCCAGCTGTCCGGATAGGCAAACGTGAGCCCCTGCTCCTCCATGGAGATCGTCTGTGCCGAGCCAAACACGGGCAGCAGACACAGGCACAACACCATCAGTATCCGTTTCATCCATTCATCCCCTTACAGGATATGCACAAGCATGTTCGCGCCCTCGTCCATCTCCAGCCTGAGCAGATGCTCGCGCTCAAGCGTGCGCAGCACATCCGAAAAGCGTCGAAGGCCGATCTGCCTTTCGGTGAAATCCGGGTAGAGCGTCTGCACGGCAGACTTGAGAATCGACGGATTGACGCGGTCAAAACCGTCCTCCTTATAGGCGGAGAGAATGCGGGCAAACACACCGACATAATTCTCGCGCGTGAGCTGCTCCACAGCGGCATACGCCTGATTGAGCCGCAGGATCAGGTTATACTCTTCGCTCTCCATCTCAAAGGAGCCAAACTGCTCTTCCAGCTTGGCCAGCAGCTTGCCAAATGTCGAAAAGCCGACGCTCTTTTCCGAGAAATTGGGTCGCAGGCGCAGCAGCACGCTCTTGACCTCGGAGGCGAGCATCTCGCCGCCCTCGCTCTCGCGCAGGATGGTCACGATCAGATCGTTGACGTCGGAGAGAGTCAGCGCATTGCTCACCTCGCTCACCGAGCGCTCCTTGCCGCTGGACACGCTCTCCAGGAACTGGAACTCGCTGCACGCATTCATGAACACGCTGCTCGCCGCCTCGCTTCGCGAGATGCCCAGCACAAACTTGCCCATGCTCTTGAGCTTGCCCACCAGCGGCACATAGTCACTGTCACCGGAGACGATGCAGAAGCTGTCGATCAGCTCGTTGCGGTAGGCGATCTCCAGCGCGTCGATGACCAGCTGGATATCGGAATTATTCTTCTGATTACGGCCGTAGCGCAGGCTCGGCACGACGGTGAACGTATTGGACAGCAGCGTTTCCTTGAGATCGGAATAGCTGTCCGTATAGCCGTAGACCTTGCCGATGAGAATATCGCCGCGGATCTTCACACGCTCGATCACGTCCATCAGCATGCTCTGCTTGCCGCCGCAGTTTTCAAGGTCTACAAACAGTGCAAAATGAGAAGCCATAGTTTTTTTCCTTTCCGGGGAGGGGGACGGCGGGGCTGCCGCCCCGGGCCCTGCCTGAGGGATTTCATCCCTCAGACTCCCTTCTTCGCTTCGCGGCGCTTTTAAGCCGCTTTGTTGGGGGCGAACTGTGTTCGCCCACGGGATAGGTATGGATAATCGGCGATTACTGCCACTCACCGTTCACAAATTCTTTCATATTGGAGGAGCGCTTGAGGATGCGATTGACGATGCGGTCCGCTTCGTCGCCCTCGGCGAGGATCGGGCGATAGTCCGTGCCGTCGGAAAGCGCCGTCAGGCGCAGGGGAACGATGGTTACCTCAGGCGCTTCCGCGTAATCCTCATGCACGGTGAACGTCACGCGCGCGGCATAGGCGTCCCGGTCATCCGGATCAACGTTGCCGCCGAAGACCAGATTGCCCACAGAATAGAGGATATAGCTGTCTTCATAGGCTTCGATGCCCTGCACGATATGCGGATGATGGCCCACGACGATATCCGCGCCGGCCCTGATCGCCGCGCGCCCGATGGAGCGCTGCTCGCCGGTGAAATCCTCGCGGTATTCGCTGCCCCAGTGGAAGGACGCAATCACGATCTGGCAGCCCATCTCGCGCAGCGCCTTCACGTCCTTGCTGATGTCCTTCTTGCCGTCCTTATACGGGAAGCAATAGCCGGTCATGCCGACCTTGACGCCGTCTTTCTCAAACACGCCCAGCTGCCCGTTGCCGCTGACGGTAAGACCCGCCGCCTCCAGATTGGCGATGGTGTCGTCGCGGCCCTTTGTTCCGTAGTCCAGCGTATGGTTATTGGCGACGGTGACCGCCTCGACGCTGCCCAGCGTCAGGATATCGGTGTATTCCGCCGGGCCCTTGAAATTGAATTTCTTTTCCTTTTTCTGCGTTTCCTCGGTCAGCGTGCCCTCGAAATTGACCAGCGTCATATCATCTGCGGCAAACAGATCACTCAGCCCCGAGAAGAACCAGCCGTAGCCCTTTTCCTGCGCCACGCGCTCAAAGCAGTCGTCGCGCTTACGCAGATCGTCGGTGGAGCCCAGCGTCGTATCGCCGGCCAGCGTGAGGGTGAATGTTCTGGGCCACGCCGCGTTTTGCGCGTCTGCCGCCTGCGGCCCGCTCTGTGTCCATGCCGCTCCGTCCCCGCCGGCCTGTACCGCCTCCGGGTCGGTTGCCTCGTCGAGCACATCAACGAGCATGGGCATCGCCTCATCCGCATCAAGCTTCTGGTAGTTCAGATTCGGGTTGCTCAGGTCATAATTCATGTCTGCAAGGGCCGTGCCCGTCAGCATTGTCATCATCAGCAGGAAAGCAAGCGCTCTTTTTTTCATTGCGTTTCCTCCACATACAGATTTCTGTTTATCTTTATCATTTTATCACAGGAAACGCGTTTGTTCAAGGCGCTTGCCATCGGCGCCCACGCGTGCTATGCTGGTTTCAGACAGGACGAAAGCGAGGGATGCCGTCATGCACGGAGACAGAAAAAAGCTGCGCGCGCTGCTGAGCGCGCTGATAGCCGAGCGCGAAGACTGCCAGCTTCTCTATATTCCACAGGGCGCGATGGGTATGCGCCGCATGATCCGCGCGCTGCTTGCCATGCGCACGCCAAAGCAGAGCGACCCCCTGGCGGAGCTGATTGCTGAATTTCACAGGACGGATATCTACGGCGAATGAGCGGCTGTTCATCCTGCCGGTTCATGCTTTTTCCAAACAGAGCGGAAGATTTTTCCGCTTTTTTCAATTTTGCGCATTTTCTGGAATTTCTTTTCTGCAGGCATTGACATGTTCTCGCTGCGGTGTTATACTTTATCACACTAAAGCACTAACTCACTAAAGTATCCGAAAGGAGATTCTGTTTATGAAGAAGATGTTCGCACTGCTGCTCGCCGCTCTGATGCTGCTGACCTGCTCTGCCCTGGCCGAGGACACGGGCCTTGCCGACGTGCTGGCCAAGGGCAAGCTGATCATGGGCTTTGACGAAGCGTATCCGCCGTTTGGCTATGTGGACGAAAATGGCGAGCACGTCGGTTTTGATATCGATCTGGCGAAGGAAGTCGCCGCGCGCTTGGGCGTTGAGCTCGTTCTGCAGCCGATCTCCTGGGACGCCAAGGAGCTTGAGCTTTCCGGCGGCAACATCGACTGCATCTGGTCCGGCCTGACGATCACCCCGGAGCGCAGGGAGCAGATGACCTTCACCATGCCTTATGTCGCCAATGAGCAGATCATGGTCGTCATGGCAGATTCCGGTATCGCCTCCGCTGCGGACGTCGCCGGCAAGGTGCTGGGCACGCAGACCGCTTCCGCCTCCGTGGATGCGCTGGACGCCAATCCCGCCGTCAGGGACAGCCTGGCTGAGATTGCGCTTTCCGACGATTTCGTCGCTGCGCTGATGGATCTGCGCCTGGGCGGCATCGACGTGCTGCTCATCGACTCCACCGTCGGCAACTACTACATCGCCCAGCAGGCTGATCCGGATTCCTTCCTCGTGCTGCCGGAGGTGCTGCAGGCTGAGGAATACGGCATCGCCGTGCGCAAGGGCGAAGTGACGCTGGCCGACGCGATCAACGCCCAGCTCATCGCCATCCAGGAGGACGGCACGCTTGATACCATCCGCAGCACGTGGTTCGCCAACGATGTGACCACCATCGCCAAATACGCCAGCGAGTACAAGAAGTAATTCCCTCCAATACGGATGAGGCTGTAATCCCCGATTACAGCCTCATCCGCGCGCTGAGAAGCGTTAGGGCTGCCGCCCTAAAACCCGCCAAGGGACTTCGCCCCTTGACCCCATGTACGCTTCGCGGCTACAAATTGACAGTTTGCAGAAATAAGAGGAATGTATGAGATACTTCAACAATCCTGAGGCGATGATTAAGCTCATCGCCGCCATGCAGGACGGCTTCGCCAATACGCTCGCCATCTTTTTCCTGACGCTGCTCTTCTCCATTCCGCTGGGCATGGTCGTGGCGCTTCTGCGGATGTCAAGGCGCCGCATGATCAGCGTGCCCGTCTCGCTGTATATTCTGGTCATGCGCGGCACGCCGCTGATGCTGCAGATCTTTGCGATCTACTTTGCCATTCCCATGCTGCTGGGGCAGAATCTGGACCGCATGGCGGCGACCATCCTCGCCTTCTCGCTCAACTATGCGGCATATTTCGCCGAGATCTTCCGCGGCGGCATGATGTCCATCCCCGTCGGCCAGCACGAGGCCTGTCAGGTGCTGGGCTTTACGAAGATACAGGCGTTTTTCCATGTTGTGCTGCCGCAGGTATGCAAGCGCGTGCTGCTTCCTGTATCCAATGAGGTCATCACCCTCGTCAAGGATACCTCGCTGGCGAACATCATCGCCGTCTCCGAGCTCTTCCGCGCGGCGAAAAACGAGGCCAGCCGCACGGCTTCCGTGGAGCCGCTGTTTGTCGCAGGCCTCTTCTATCTGGCAATGAACGGCGTGGTGACGCTGGTGTTCAGCTATCTGACCAGACGCTTTGACTACTACAAGGACTGAGGAAGGAGGTTTCACGATGCTTCAGGCCATCAATGTCAAAAAATCCTTCGGTGAAACCGGCGTCCTCAAGGGCGTATCCATGCGCGTATCGCGCGGCGAGGTTGTAGCGATCATCGGGCGCAGCGGCTCGGGCAAATCCACGCTGCTGCGCTGCATGAACAATCTGGAGACGATCGATTCCGGCGAAATCCGCATTGGCGGCGAGCCGCTTGTCACGACCGGCGCGGACGGAAAGCCCGTCTACAAGCGCGACAGGGAGCTGCGCACGCTCATGCTCAAAATGGGCATGGTCTTTCAGGATTACAACCTCTTCCCGCATTGCTCCGTGCTCAGGAATCTCGTCATGCCCCAGACGCTGGTGCTCAGGCGCAGCGCAGAAGAAGCGAAAAGCAAGGCGCTTTCGCTGCTGGAGAAGGTCGGCCTGCTGGAAAAAGCAAACGAATACCCCTGCAATCTCTCCGGCGGTCAGTGCCAGCGCGTGGCCATTGCCCGCGCCCTGTGCATGGACCCGGATATCCTGTGCTTTGACGAGCCGACCAGCGCGCTCGACCCGCAGCTCACCCACGAGGTGCTCTCCGTCATCCGCGCGCTCGCCGATGAAAAGCGCACGATGATCGTCGTCACCCACGAGATGAACTTCGCCCGCGACGTCGCCGACCGCGTCATCTACATGGAAAACGGCCTGATCGTCGAGGACGGTCCGGCCAGGGATGTGCTCGGCAGCTCTCGCAGCGAGGCGATCAGGGCTTTTGCGGGAGAGGCGAACTACTGAATTGATCATACAGAGCAGGCAAGCGGACGCATGCCTGCTTTTTTGCTGCCGCTCACTGTATCCGCACATCCGCCGCCACGCTGACGCCTGCCGTTTCATACCTCTCCGGCCAGTTCACAGCCTCCCATGCAGGGATATCAATGCACTGCCTGATCGCAATGCGCCCGAAGCCGACGCCGTCGCAGGAGGCTGCGCGCAGCTTGAGCAGAACGCCGACTGCCTCACGCTCGATCTGCGCGGCGATGGCGGCGGCAGCCTCCCGTTCCTCGCCTGCGACATGCTCCAGCAGCATATCGATGTGCACCTTCAGCGTACCGTCATCGCCGATACTGCGCCTGACGCGCGTGGGCAGCTTTGTCCTGTAGAGCGCATCGCCGATAAAGGCTGCATGCCGCTGCGCCCTGCCCATCATCAGGCACAGAAGACCGGTTTCCTCGCCGGTGAGCGTGCCCGTCATGCGCGGCCCGGAAAACAGTGCGCTGCCCAGATACTCGTTTTCCGCCGGCGACGTCCGCGGCAGATGCCCGGGCAGACGGTCCATATCCGCGCCGCCGGAGAGCACCAGCGACGCGTCAAATGTATTGGCTGCAGCGTATACCGCCAGCGCATCCATCGTATCCGATTCCATCGCTGCGATGACGGAAGCCAGCTGCGCATCCGGCGGTATGGTATCCATCTGCGAAAAGTGATCAAAGAGCACCTCCAGATACTTCGAAAGCCGCACGCCCAGTATCGCGCGCTGGCGGCGGATGAAATCGCCCGCATCATCCGGCGTCACCACGACAATCGCCCCGCCGTTGGCCCGGTACATGCCGTGAATCTCCCTGAGAATGGAGAGCGTCGCGTCCGTCTCAGCCAGCGTGCGGCTGATGACGATCTCGCGCAGCTGCGAGAGATTCACCGTGCGCGGCGTGGTGCTCGACAGCAGATTCAGCGCGCGCAGACAGCTGGGCGCGGTCGCGCTCATGACGATGTAGCCCGGCTCCGGCTGCTCAATCTCGCCGTCCGGCTGCGCGCCCTGCGTGTCTCCCTCCTGCTGCGCTGCCTGCCCGGAGGATGATGCGCCGCCTACGGCCTCCTGCGTGCCCGAGAGCGCCTTGACCGTCACCGTCAGATTGCCGTCCGGCGCAGGATCCACCGCCATGGAGAGCACAAACAGACAGCTCTCGATCTCCTGCCCGCCGCCGCAGCCCGTGAGCAGCAGACAGCACATAAGCAGCAGGCCCAGCGCGGCTTTTTTCATATCCGCCGCCCCCTTCCCGCAAAAATGCCCAGCAGCAGGGCCGCCGCGCCAATCGCCGGCGCACTGGAGAGAACCGGCACATCTCCCTGCAGCACCCTGAGCGCGAGGCTCAGCCCCAGCAGGAGCACCAGTATGGCCAGCCCTGCGCGCCGCCTTCTGAGCGCAGGAAACGCCAGCACCAGCGCCTGCTCTGCCGCGCAGAGCATATTTGCCGCAAGCAGCAGCATTGCCATCAGCTTGGCGGTCATCAGCAGCATCTGCCGCACGCCCTCATGCCTTGCCCCGCCTGCCGTCATGCTCAGCCGCGCGCTCCATTCGCCGCTTTTTGCAATCACCTCATACGTCGTGCATGCGCAGGTCAGAAACAGCAGCGCTGCACCCAGACCGGCGCCCGCCAGCACGCGCACAAGAAAGAATTGCGTTTGCGGCACGCAGGCGCCGTCATCCTGCGCGCGCCGCTGCGCAAGCTCCGGCGGCGGCAGCGTCAGCATGAGCACAGGCGCCGCGCCAAAGAGCATGGCAAGCGACGCGACGCCCACTTTCGCCGCGCCTGCGCCCAGAATCGGAAACAGCCCCGCCGGCACGCGCACCGGCGCAGCCGCCAGCGAAAGCCCCAGCACCAGCACGGGCAGCGCATAGCGCATGGCAAAGCTCAGCCGCGGCGTCCCAATGCCGCCTGACAGCGCGCAAAGCGCAGCGGCAGCCAATGCGAGAATCTCCGTCCATGCGTGATTGGCCTGCACCACCAGCGTATTGGCGGCAAAGCCAACCAGCGATGTGGCCGCGAACGCGCTGCAGCCGAGAAGCGTCAGCGCCACCAGCACCCAGTATGCCCGCCCCTGCAAGCCGCCGTCCAGCACGCGCCGGCAGCGCGCGCACAGCCATGCGGCAAACAGCAGCGACGGAATTGCTGCCAGCCACGCGCCCGTCAGCGCCAGCGGCATGCCGACTGCACAGCCGCTTAAAAACACCTGCGCGCCCACGCACAGGCCCGCGGCGCACGCCCTGACCCGCCAGCTGCCCAGCGTGCGCTCATCCATCTGCTTTTCGTTTGGCAAAGAAGGTCCTCGCTTTCTGATATTTCATCGGCATCCGCAGCAGAATATCGGGATTGCCCCTTCGCGGCGGCGTGAGCGGCGCAGTCAGCGGCGAGCCCGCAGAGTTTGTCGCGCACAGCGCGCACAGCAGCACGCCAAGCAGCAGCACCATGGCATACAGCCCGCCCATCGCCCCGGCTACAAGGAAAAGCAGCTGTACGATCTTCAGCCCGACGCTCAGCGCATACCCCGGTACGCAGAATCCTCCCAGACCGCTGGCCGCCACCACGATGAGCAGCAGCGGCGATACGATATCCGCGCTCACGGCGCTCTGCCCCAGAATCAGGCCCGAAACAATGCCCAGCGCATTGCCCATTGCGCCGGGCGCACGCAGCCCTGCCTCGTTGATCAGGTCAAAGGCCAGCGTCATGAGCAGAGCCTCCAGAAATGTCGGAACCGGCACGCGCGAGCTCGACTCATACACGGATGTGAGCAGCATGGGCGAGAGCAGCTCCTGATGGAACCGCAGCACCGCCAGATACAGCCCCGGCAGAAACACATGGATCAGCACGCCGATGGCGCGCACGATGCGAAGAAATGTGCCGTACTGCCAGCGCATCGATGCGTCATCCGGTGTGTGCAGCTGGTGATAGATCGTCGCCGGCGCGCCCAGCGCAGCGGGCGAACCATCCGTGAGCACAACAACCTGTCCCTCCGCCAGAAACGACGCTGCCCTGTCCGGCCGCTCCGTGCGCACACACTGGGGCAGCAGGGAAAACGGATGCTCCTCAATGAGCTGCTCCACCTCGCCTGTGGTCAGCGCAAAGTCATACGTGCAGCTCTCCAGCCGCGCGCGGATCTTATCCACCATGCTTTCATCTGCCGTGCCACGCAGATACATGAGCGCGCAGCGCGTCTTCATCTTTCCGCCGGCGGTCACGAACTGCGTGATCAGCTCCTCGCGCTGCACGATGCGCCTCAGCAGCGTGATATTGGTGCGGATGGATTCATTGAAGCTCTCGTGCGGGCCAAGCACCACCTGCTCCGCCTCCGGCCTGCCGATGGTCCGCTTTTCAAAACCGCGTACATCCATCACGCAGGCTGTCGCACATCCCTCGCTCAGCAGCGCGCACTGCCCGCCCAGCACATCGGCGATGATCTCGTCCACATTGTCCTTCATCTTCATCGGCAGCACGGACACGGTATGGCCCATCAGAAACGCCGCGCGCCGCTCTCCGGGCACGTTCTCGCCCGCATCTTCGGGCAGATCCATGCAGGGCTTGAGGATATTTTCATTGATCATCTGCATATTCACCATGCCATCCACGGCGATGATCGCCGATTCAAACGCCCCGCTTTGAAAGCGGCGAATCAGAATATCCGCATTGGCCGGCGCGCCGAAGCGGCTGCGAAAGATATCCAGATTGCGCGAGAGCACGCCAAGCAGAACGACCGCATCTTCCATATGCATTCCTCCCTGTGCAAGCATTGTTTCCCGGAAAAGACAAAATATACACGAAGCATGTATACATCCGATCATTTGGTTAACATGTATGATATATTCATGTTAAAACATAAATTATTGCTTAAACATATAGCATTTTCGATGGAATTGTGCTATACTGTATTTACCTGTGATATGGTTTGTATTGTTTTGTAAAACCGTCATCCTATAAGGAGGTCATTCCTATGCAGCTTACCGTTCGTCAGCCGTCCGCCGCGCTGGACGCCAGGCACTACACCACTGAGCGCCTGCGCAGCGAATATGTCATCGAGACCATCTTCGTTGCCGATGAGGCCGTGTTCACCTATTCCCACTTTGACCGCATCATCGCGGGCGGCGTCATGCCGGTGAATACCGCGGTGGAGCTCGTCGGCTGTAAGGAGCTGTGCTCGGATACGTTCCTGGAGCGCCGCGAGATGGGCGTCATCAATATCGGCGGCAAGGGCAGAATCACTGTCGACGGCGTCGTGTATGACCTCAAGCAGTACGACGGCCTGTACGTGGGCATGGGCGCGAAGGAAATCAGGATGGAGAGCGCCGATCCCCAGAACCCGGCTAAATACTATGTCAACACCTGCCCGGCGCACAAGACCTATCCCAACGTCCTCGTTGACATCGACAAGGCCAACAAGCGCCCGCTGGGCAGCGCCGAAACCTGCAACAAGCGCGTGATCAACCAGTATTTCCATCCAGCCGTGATGCAGAGCTGCCAGCTGTGCATGGGCATGACCCAGCTGGCCCCGGGAAGCAACTGGAATTCCATGCCGTGCCACACCCACGAGCGCCGCATGGAGGTTTACTTCTACTTCGACCTCAAGGACGAGAACGTCGTCTTCCACATGATGGGCGAGCCGAAGGAGACCCGACACGTGATCCTGCACAATGAGCAGGCCGTGATTTCTCCGTCCTGGTCCATCCATACCGGCGTGGGTACCAGCAACTACACCTTCATCTGGGGCATGTGCGGCGAGAATCAGGAATTTGACGATATGGACAATCTCAGCCCGCTTGAACTGCTCTAAGCGGCCTGTGGCCGCAGCCACTACGCTTCGCCTTGCTTCCAAGACGTTTTCTGCGGACAGAGGGTCCTTGAAAACTGCTTGAATACATACCGAGAGGTTGTTTTCTGAAAGTCTAACATATATGAGGAGGTTTTTCCCATGAACAACTATGCTCAGAATTTTGATCTGACCGGCAAGGTCGCGCTCGTCACCGGCGCTTCCTACGGCATCGGCTTTTCCATCGCCAAGGCGCTCTCCGCCGCCGGCGCGACCATCTGCTTCAACGATCTCAAGCAGGAGTTCGTCGATAAGGGCCTGGCCAACTACGAGGCCGAGGGCATCAAGGCGCACGGCTACGTCTGCAACGTCTGTGACGAAGAGGGCGTGCAGGCCATGGTCAAGAAGATCGAAGAGGAAGTCGGCGTGATCGACATCCTGGTCAACAACGCAGGCATCATCAAGCGCATCCCGATGCACGAGATGGCCGCTGCCGATTTCCGCATGGTGATCGACGTTGACCTCAATGCCCCGTTCATCTGCTCCAAGGCGGTCATCCCGTCCATGATCAAGAAGGGCCACGGCAAGATCATCAACATCTGCTCCATGATGTCCGAGTTCGGCCGCGAGACCGTCTCTGCCTACGCTGCGGCGAAGGGCGGCCTGAAGATGCTGACCCGCAACATCGCCTCCGAGTACGGCAAGTACAACATCCAGTGCAACGGCATCGGCCCGGGCTACATCGCAACCCCGCAGACCGCGCCGCTGCGCGAGATCCAGCCGGACGGCGAGCGTCATCCGTTTGACAAGTTCATCATCGGCCGCACCCCGGCGGAGCGTTGGGGCGAGGCGGACGATCTGGGCGGCCCGGCGGTGTTCCTCTCCTCCGACGCTTCCAACTTCGTCAACGGTCACATCCTGTATGTCGACGGCGGCATCGCTGCCTATATCGGCAAGCAGCCGTAATTCCCTCTCAACAGCAAAACCCCATCCTCACCGGATGGGGTTTTTTGTGTGTATTCGGAATATTTCCTTACTCAAAGTCGCCTGTATACAGCTGATAATACTTGCCCTTCGCCGCGATGAGCTCATCGTGCGTGCCGCGTTCAATGATGCGGCCCTGCTCAAGCACCATGATGCAGTCGCTGTTTTTGACCGTGGAGAGCCTGTGGGCGATGACGAACGTCGTGCGTCCCTTCATCAGGGAGTCCATGCCCGCCTGCACCAGCGCCTCTGTGCGCGTATCGATGGAGGAGGTCGCCTCGTCCAGAATCAGCACCGGCGGATCGGCAACCGCCGCACGCGCAATGGAAAGCAGCTGACGCTGACCCTGAGACAGATTCGCGCCGTCGCCGGTGAGCATCGTGTTGTAGCCGTCCGGCAGACGGGAGATGAAGCCGTGCGCATTGGCCAGCTTGGCCGCAGCGATGCAGTCGCCGTCGCTGGCGTCCAGCCTGCCGTAGCGGATATTCTCCATGACCGTGCCGGTAAAGAGCTTCGTATCCTGCAGTACCACGCCCAGCGACTTGCGCAGGTCGCTCTTGCGGATTTTGGTGATGTTGATGCCATCGTAGCGGATCTTGCCGTCCTGAATGTCGTAGAAGCGGTTGATCAGATTGGTAATGGTCGTCTTGCCCGCGCCCGTGGAGCCGACAAAGGCGATCTTCTGGCCCGGCGTGGCGTAGAGCTTGATGTCGTGGAGCACCATCTTCTCATCCGTGTAGCCGAAGTCCACGCCGTCCATGACAATATCGCCCTTGAGCTCGACATAGTCCGTTTTGCCCGTGGCTTTGTGCGTGTGCTTCCATGCCCACAGGCCCGTGCGCTCCTCGCACTCGATGATCTGTCCGTCGCTGTATTTGCGGATATTGACGAGGGTGACATAGCCGTCGTCCGTTTCCGGCTCCTCGTCCAGCAGCTCAAACACGCGCTCCGCACCGGCGAGCGCCATGACGATGGAATTCGCCTGCTGGGAGACCTGATTGATCGGATGATTGAAGCTCTTGTTGAGCGAGAGGAAGGAGACCAGCACGCCGATGGTCAGGCCCAGATAACCATTGGCTGCCAGCAGGCCGCCGGCGATCGCGCAGAGCACATAGCTCAGATTGCCGATAGCAATATTCACCGGCATGATCGTGCCGGAAATGCTGTTGGCGGCGCATGCGGTATCGCGCAGCTTTTCATTGAGCGCGTTAAATTCCGCCTTCGTCTGCTCCTCGTGGCAGAAGACCTTAACGACCTTCTGGCCGTCCATCATCTCCTCGATATAGCCGTTCATCTGGCCCAGCGCCTGCTGCTGCCTGACGAAATAGCCGCCGGACTTCGCCATGCGGCCCATGGAGATGAAGAGCATCAACGCGACCATCACCAGCGTGATAAGCGTCAGCGGCACGCTGAGCACGATCATGGAAACCAGCACGCTGACGATGGTCACAATGCTGGTGATCAGCTGCGTCAGCGACTGGGAGATCATCTGGCGCATCGTGTCAATGTCATTGGTGTATACGCTCATGATGTCGCCGTGCGCATGCGTATCGAAGTATTTGACCGGCAGGCGCTGCATCTTGTCGTATACCTTCAGGCGCAGGTTCTTCAGCGTGCCCTGCGTGACAAAAATCATCGTGTAATTCTGCAGCCACGAGGCAAACGCACCGATGATATAGATCGCCGCGACGCCCAGTATCGCACGGCCCAGCGGGCCGAAATCGGGGCTTTCCTGCGCGGAGAGCGGAATGATGTAATCGTCGATGAGTGTCTGGGTGAAGAGCGTGCCGCGCACACTGGCCAGCGTGGAGACAACGATGCACACCAGCACCAGCAGATAATGGAACTTGTAGCGCTTCATCACCTCATTGAGGATGCGCCTGAGCGTTCTGCCCGGGTTCTTCGCGCCGGGCCTGCCCTTCATGCCGTGCGGGCCGCCGTGACCTTTGGGGCCTCTCATCATACGCGTGCACCTCCCTTTTTGAGACTGGTCTTCGCGCGTGCAGCATCCTTTTGGGCGTCCTCGTCAAAGTCGCCGCTGCCGCCCTGATTCTGGCTCTCATATACCTCGCGGTAGATCGCGTTGGTCTCAAGCAGCCGCTGCGGCGTATCAAAGCCGTTGATCCTGCCCTCATCCATCACCAGCACGCGATCGGCGTCCTGCACGGAGGCGATGCGCTGGGCGATGATGATCTTCGTCGTGCCGGGCAGATACTTTGCCAGCGCGGCGCGGATCCTTGCATCCGTCGCCGTATCGACAGCGCTGGTGGAATCATCGAGAATGAGCACCTTCGGCTTTCTGAGCAGGGCGCGCGCGATACACAGGCGCTGCTTCTGGCCGCCGGAGACATTCGTGCCGCCGCGCTCAATCCTCGTGTTGTAGCCGTCGGGGAAGCCCTGAATGAATTCATCCGCGCAGGCGAGGATGCAGGCCTCGCGGCACTGCGCCTCAGTCGCATTTTCATCGCCCCAGCGCAGGTTATCGTAAATCGTGCCGGAGAAAAGCACGTTCTTCTGCAGCACGACGGAGACCTCGCGGCGCAGCGCTTCCACGTCATAGTCACGCACATCCACGCCGCCGACCTTCACGCAGCCCGCGTTCACATCGTACAGGCGCGAAATGAGGTTCACCAGCGACGATTTGGACGAGCCCGTGCCGCCGATGACGCCGATGGTCTCGCCAGAACGGATGTGCAGGTCGATATCCGAAAGCACCGGCTTGCCCTCGCCCGTCTGCCTGTAGGAGAAGGAGACCTGTTCAAAATCGATGGAGCCGTCCTTCACCTGCGTGACGGCGTTTTCGGGAGAGACGATGTCGCTCTTCTCCTCAAGCACCTCTTCCACGCGCTGCGCCGCAGCGATGGAATTGGAAAGCATGACGAAGATCATCGAGAGCATCATCAGGCTGAAGAGGATATTCATCACATAGGACAGCAGGCTGGTGAGCTCACCCGTGGTCAGGCCGGTCTGGTTGACGATCATCTGCGCGCCGAACCAGCTGATCAGCAGAATGCAGGTATAGACGCAGGTAGTCATGATCGGGCCGTTGAGGGAGATGATCTTCTCCGCCGAAACGGAATTATGAAAGACGTCCTGCGCGGCCTTTGTGAATTTCTCATGCTCGTGTTCCTCGCGCACAAAGGATTTCACCACACGGATCGCACCGACGTTTTCCTTGATCGTCGCATTGAGCACGTCATACTTCTTGAACATCTGCCTGAAATAGCGCATGGACATCGGCACCAGCACAAACAGCGCGGCAAACAGCACAATCATCACCAGCAGGAAGACCATCGAAAGGCGCGCATTGATCGACAGGGCCATCACCAGCGCGACAATCAGCGTCACCGGCGCGCGCGTGCATACCATCAGGATCATCTGAAAGGACATCTGAATGTGGCTGACGTCCGTGGTCAGGCGCGTCACAAGGCCCGCCGTGGAGAACTTGTCAATGTTGCCAAACGAGAAGCTCTGGATATTTTCAAACATTGCGCTACGCAGATTGGCTGCAAAGCCCGTGCCCGCCTTCGCGCTCAGGCGGTTGGCCGTCACGCCGAAGAACATCGCCGCAAGCGCCATCACGGCCATCAGAGCGCCGACTCTGGCCACATGGCCCATGTCGCCCACGGCGATGCCGTTATCGATGATGGAAGCCGTCATGTAGGGGATCAGGATTTCCAGAATAACGCAGCCGATCGTGCACAGCGGGGAAAGCAGCGCCTCCTTTTTATACTGTCCGACCTGCTCTGTCAGTCTGCCAATCATGGCCAGTTTTTCTTTCATTCAGCAGATTCCTCCTTCTTTGATTCGCAGAATTCATCCCCGCCCTGCAGCGGATGATCCGGCATGTATTCGTGAATGCGCTTCATAATGCGCACAAAGTGCGCCGCATCGTCTTCGCCAAGCCATCTGAGCATCAGCGCCATGTGCTCATGCGCATGCGCCTTCCGCCTTTGGCAGACAGTTCGTCCCTGCGGCGTGAGCGCGGCAAGCACCCGGCGCTTATCCGTTTCATCCGGCATGCGCACAAGCATGCCCTTTTTCTCCAGTGATCCCAGCACAGCTGCAATGCGCGATGTCGTCATCGACAGCGTCCGGCTCAGTTCGCCCGCCGTCATCGCCTTTCCTTCATTCATCAGCAGACACAGCACGGCCATCTCTCCGCGCATGGTGCGGCTGACCTCCTCATGCGGCGGTCCTTTTTTGTGCCGGTCCATCGATGCAAACAGCTCATGCGCCAGCGTTTCATATCGGTCCATCCAGCGCCTCCTTCCCGCCATGTCCATTTGCTAACAGTATGAGATGATTATATGCAGTCCTGATACCGCTGTCAACGCTGTTCACCAAATATTCACATTCTGTCGGCTCTGCGCCGTGCTTGACAGCCGCACTGCCGCATGTTATCTTGCTCTTGTCCGGAATCGCACCGGAAAGGAGGAAACGGTATGCTTCACGTTCAGGATCTGACGCTGATCCACAAAAAGGACCTGACCACGCTCATGGAAGGGATATCCTTCAGCGTGAGCCCCGGCGAGCGTCTGGCGCTCATCGGCGAAGAGGGCAACGGCAAGTCCTCCCTCCTGCGCGCAATTCTTCGCGACGAATCGCTCGACGGCTATATCGAGCAGCGCGGCAGGATCGTCAATTCCTTCCGCACGGGCTATCTGCCGCAGGAACTGCCCGCCGCCTGCCGCAGCATGAGCGCATACGAATATTTCTGCGAAGATCCCGTCTTTTACGATCAGACGCCTCGCCGGCTCGGTGAGCTCGCCGCGCGCCTTGCGCTGCCTGCGGACGTCTTTTACAGCGAGCAGCCGATGAGCGCCTTCTCCGGCGGCGAGCGCGTAAAGCTCCAGCTTGCGCGCCTGATGATGCGCGATCCTGAGCTTCTGCTGCTGGATGAGCCGACCAATGATCTGGACGGCGACACCGTTCGCTTTCTGACCAGCTTTCTGCTGAGCTGCGGCCTTGCCGTGCTCTTTGTCTCCCACGACGAGACGCTGCTTTCCAAGGCGGCGACGGGCGTCATCCTGCTTGAGCGCCTGCGCAGGCGGCAGGTGCCGCGCGCCAGCGTATGCCGTCAGGGCTATGAAGAATTCGTAAAGTCCCGTTCGGATCTGTTTGCCCATCAGGCGCAGGTCGCCCGCAAGGAGCGCGAGGAATTCAGCAAAAAGATGCAGCGCTACAATCAGATCCGCCAACGCGTTGAACACGAGCAGAACGCCATCTCCCGGCGCGATCCCTACGGCTCCCGCCTGCTCAAGAAGAAAATGCACACCGTGATGTCCATGGGCAGGCGCTTTGAGCGCGAGTCGCAGGAGATGACCGCCATGCCGGAAAACGAAGAGGCGATCTTCGCCCGACTGTGCTGCCAGCCGCTGCCGCCGGGCAAGGTCGTGCTCGACCTTGATCTTAACGCGCTTTGCGTCGGGGAGCGTGTGCTCGCCCGGAATCTGCATCTGTGCGTGCGCGCATGCGAAAAGATCTGCATCACCGGCAGAAACGGCGCGGGCAAATCCACGCTCCTTCGCCACATTCATGATCTGCTCAAAAATCGTGCGGATCTGAACGTCTTTTACATGCCGCAGGATCCGGGCGATCTGCTGGACATGGACAAAACGCCCATTGAAATGCTCACGATCACCGGCGGCAAGGATGAACAGGTCAGAAGCGCCGTCGCGCTGGGCTCGATGAAATTCACCGGCGAGGAGATGAATCATCCCTGCCGCGGCCTCTCCGGCGGGCAGAAGGCGAAGCTGATGTTTCTGATGATGGCCGCTTCAGGGGCGGACGTGCTGCTGCTCGACGAGCCCACGCGCAATCTCTCTCCCCTGTCCGGCCCTGTGATCCGCGCGCTCTTTGACGATTATCCCGGGTGTATCATCGCCGTCTCTCACGATAACCGGCTGATCTCCACGGTATGCTCGCGCGAAGCGCGCCTCACAGAAAATGGATTGGAGCTGCACGAAATCGGATAGAATCCGGCATGATGTGGTGCATAAGCATTGTAATTCCGCGCAAATTGATGCATCAATGGTGTGTCAGTGGGGAAAAAGAGGAGGAAAAGATTGACAAGTGGAAAAAAATGGTTAAAATGGAGATGAAGGAATTCTGCCGTTTTGAAGCGGCTCTGCAGTGAACGTCCCGGGAAAGGAGCGATTTAATCCCTATGAAAGACATTGCAGTAGAGTATCTGGGAGGCAGCGGCTTTCTGGTAACCATCGGCGAGACTGGCTTCCTCTTTGACGCCAGCGAACACGGACCGGATCAGCGGATGCTGCCCGGAAAGAATACCCTCAGCCTTTTCAAAAAGCTCTATGTGTTTGTCAGCCATCGCCATAGCGATCATTTTTCCGAATCCATCTATGAGCTGTGCGGCGAAGACGCCGTATATATCGTCGGCTTTGATCTGCCTCAGCCGCATCGCGGCGTGCGTATGAATCCCGGCGAGAAGCAGGGCTTCGGCTCCGTGATGGTCAAGGCGTTCGGCTCCACGGACGAGGGCGTGTCCTTCCTTGTGGAGTATGCGGGCATCAGCATTTTCCATGCCGGCGATCTGAATCTGTGGCACTGGCGCGACGAGAGCACCATCTCGCAGATTGAGGCTGCAGAGCGCGCGTTTTATGACTGCGTGGCGCCGATTCCCAAGGAGGCGATCGATCTCGCGTTCTTCCCCGTCGATCCGCGTCAGGGCAGCATGTATGACGCCGGCGCCGGTTATTTCGTGATGACCATCAAGCCCAGAATCATGATCCCCATGCATTTTCAGGGCAGGGGCGACGTGGCGATGCGCTTTGCGCTCACGGGAGAAACCAAGCATACCAAGG
This sequence comes from Clostridia bacterium, assembly GCA_017545905.1. Classification (GTDB taxonomy): domain Bacteria; phylum Bacillota; class Clostridia; order Christensenellales; family Aristaeellaceae; genus Ventricola. Next base: position 25,874 of record JAFWXL010000043.1, read on the forward strand.
TCGTCGCGCTTCAGACGCCGGGCGAAACCATCGATCTCTCCATTCCGGATACGGACGAATCCGCACCAGACAGGAAGCTCAAGGAGCTGCTTGCCGACGAGAGCTTCGGCAATGCCTGATATACAGGCTCAATATGCACACCGCGCCCGGACAGGCGCGGTTTTTCTTTTGCGATCCATGTGGCGTCTGTATGCTGAAAAACCTTTTCATCCGCAGATAAAAATGGTAAAATGATCCCAGCTGATTTTCGCGGGGCGTCCGGTCTTTCCGGTCTTCCCTGTTTGCGATCAAAGGAGATCTCTGTATGACGACAGCAGAAAAACTGTATCAGGAAGCGCTCGCCCTGGACAAAGAAGGCAATGCCGAGCGGGCGCTCACGCTGTATCTGGGCGCTGCCGAGCTTGGCTATGTGCCGGCCCAGCTGAACGCAGGCGTCGCGTATCTGTGCGGCAGAGGCGCCGCGCAGGACTACAAAACAGCCGTATTCTGGCTGGAAAAAGCCGCGGCGCAGAACAATGCTTCCGCCATCGCCAATCTGGCATACTGCTGCAGCAACGGTTTCGGCGTTGCCAGGGATGAGGCGAGGGCGCTGGAGCTGTACCGAACGGCGGCCAATCTCGGCGACAGCGCCGCATCCAGACAATACGCCCTGCTGCAAAGCAGGCTCTCCGGTGCTGCGCCCGCTGCAGCGCCCGCCCCTGCCGCGCAGGCTTCTCCTGCTGCTCCTGCCGCGCCTGTACGCCGCAGACGCCCGGCACAGCCTGCTCCCCAGAGCGCCGCAGAAAGCCCGGAGCTGGACAAGATCTTCGGGCAGATTTTCAGCGCAGAGAACGTTCCCACGGTGAGCACCGATGTACATCTGAGCGGACCGCAGAATGCCACGACGGTCGTCACTGTCTATGTGCCGCAATTCGGCCGCAGCGCACAGGTCTGCATTCCCAACAGCATCGAGCCGGACAAGACCGTCACCATCAGCGCCGACCTCAATGCCGCCATGAACGGCATCAACAGCCCGCTGAGGGTGCACGTTGTAAATGTCACGCGCGCTGGGGCACCTGCCGCCCAGCCGGCTCCGCAGCGCACACAGACTGCAGCGCCCGTCAGACAGCCCGCACAGCAGAGCGCACAGGCTGCTCCCGTCAGACAGCCCGCACAGCAACGTACTCAGACCGCGCAGACAGCGGCGCCCGCCGCAATGCCCGCCGATATCAAAAAGAAGATCCGCGCGTTCAAATTCCGCATCTATCTGCGGCCCGTTCTCGTTCTGCTCTGCACGATCGCTTTCGTGCTCTCCATGCTGGCCCTGTTTGCGCTCTCCGCGCTCTTCCCGGATAAGCCCATCCCGCCGATGCTCGGCAATCTCATTGGCGTCGGTTTCTCCGGCGGCTTCATTCTGGTCTTCTTCGCATGGTTTTTCCCGTGGGTCCTCGGCCGCTATCCCAAGCCCGGCTTTTTCAAGACCAGAAAGATCATGCGCCATCTGGAAAAGCGCAGGCTGCTGGAAAAGGCCGTCGTGGAAATGGAAACCTGCCAACTGACTGCATTCGGCGACAAAATGTGCCTGTCTGATCATTTCCTGTTTCCAAAAAAGAAGAACGGCATCATCATCCCCTGCGACGAGCTCCTGTGGCTGTATGCCGAATACTCCAGACGGCGTCATTACGGCCATCTCATGCTGGGCACGAAGTACTGGGGCGTCATGGGCCTGTCCGGCGCAAGGGGCGGCAAGAAATACAGCCAGATCATCAACGCCTCCGGCCACGCGCTGCAAAAGAGATGTCCCGGCATTCTGATGACCGACACCAAGGAAAACCGAAAGAAATACTTCGAGCTCAAAAAGAAATACAAGCAGCTCGGAAAGCAGTATTAACAGATGCAGGCAAAAACTCCTGCCGGATCAATCCGGCAGGAGTTTTTCTATGTATGATGATACGTCGTATACAATATGCAAGCGAAACGACTTCAGACCCTCTCACTCACAACCATCAACCAGGCAAGACATCGGAGGCCCTTCCAGCCATACGATGCCGCCAGAAGCAAGGTGAAGCGCAGCGGGTACAGACACACCGCTTAGAAGCTCTTGACGACCTCGACGATGTGCTCGGCGCTCAGGCCGAACTGCTTGAGCAGCGGCCACGCCGGACCGGAATGGCCGAACTCGTCATTCACGCCGACACGGCGCATCTTGGTCGGGCACTGCTCACTGAGCAGCGCGGCGACAGCCTCGCCCAGACCGCCGATGATGGAATGCTCCTCGCAGGTGACAACCTTGCCGCACTCCTTCGCAGCCTTGAGGACGATCTCCTCATCCAGCGGCTTGATGGTGCAGATGTTGATCACGCGGGCAGCAATGCCCTCTTCCTTGAGCATGGCAGCGGCCTTCATGGCCTCGTCGACCATCAGGCCCGTGGCGATGATGGCCACGTCGTTGCCCTCGGTGAGCTGCTCACCCTTGCCGATTTCAAACTTGAAGGTCTCCTCATCGTGGAAGACCGGGATCGCCAGACGGCCGAAGCGCAGATACACCGGGCCCTCGTGCGCATAAGCGGCCTTGACCGCAGCGCGGGCCTCGACGTCATCAGAAGGACACAGCACGACCATGCCCGGGATGGAGCGCATGAGCGCGAAATCCTCGCAGCACTGGTGGCTGGCGCCGTCCTCGCCGACGGAGATGCCGCCGTGGGTGGCGCCGATCTTCACGTTCAGCTGCGGATAGCCGATGGAGTTGCGGACCTGCTCGAACGCGCGGCCGGCTGCGAACATCGCAAACGTGGACGCGAACGGCACAAGGCCCATGGTCGCCATGCCGGCAGCCGCTGCAACCATGTTGCACTCGGCGATGCCGCAGTCAAAGTGGCGCTCCGGGAACGCCTTGCGGAAGGTGCTCGTCTTGGTAGCGGCGGCGAGGTCGGCGTCCAGAACGACGATGTTGTCGTGCTCCTGACCGAGCTCTACCAGCGCCTTGCCGTAGCTTTCGCGGGTGGCAATCTTCTTCACTTCGCTCATTGTGCCGCCTCCAGTTCTGCAAGCTGCGCGCGCAGCTCGTTCATCGCTACTTCGTATTCCGCGTCATTGGGGGCCTTGCCGTGCCAGTCGACGCTGTTTGTCATGTAGCTGACGCCCTTGCCCTTGGTGGTCTTCATCAGGATGGCAGTGGGCTTGCCTTCGCAGGCCTTGAAATTGGCAAATGCCGCTTCCATCTCATCGAAGCTGTGGCCGTCGATCTCGATGACGTTGAAACCGAAAGCCGCCATCTTGTCGGAAACAGGCGCTGTGTTCATGACCTTGGCGGTCGGACCGTCGATCTGCAGGCCGTTGAGGTCGATGATTGCGCAGAAGTTGTCCAGCTTATAGTGGGCGGCGAAGAGGAAGGCCTCCCAGACCTCGCCCTCGGCGATCTCGCCGTCGCCCAGCAGGGTGTAGACGTTGACGTCACGCTGCTGGAACTTGGCAGCCTTGGCCATGCCCGCAGCGACGGAGACGCCCTGTCCCAGAGAGCCGGTGCTCATGTCCACGCCCGGAACAGTGTTCATGTTCGGATGGCCCTGCAGATAGCTGCCGATCTGGCGCAGGGTCTTCAGGTCCTCCACCGGGAAGAAGCCGCGGTTGGCCAGCGTGGAATACAGGCCCGGCGCGGTATGTCCCTTGGAGAGGACGAAGCGGTCGCGGTCGGCCCATTTCGGGTTCTTCGGGTCGATGCGCAGCTCCTTGTTATACAGATAGGTAAACATGTCCGCAGCGGAGAGGCTTCCGCCGGGATGACCGGCCTTCGCTGCATGCGTGCCCTCGATCACGCCCATACGCACATGGCAAGCGAAGACAGCGAGCTGTTGTCTTTCCTGATTGGTCATGGTATTCCTCCATCATAGATTTTGTCGGATAAGTCAAAATCGTTCAGATTTTTCTATTCGTCAAAGCACTGCCGTTTTCCTTCAATTATGAACGATAAAGTCGGTTACACTTGACAATATTCCTGCATTTTGACGGTCGGAATCCCCATATGCGCGGCCTGTACGCCCTGATCACGGCGCCAGCACGAGGTAATCCGCGCTGATATAGCTGCCGCCCGCACAGCGCGCCCATTTGCTGCCGTCCCCGGCATAGCGCCATGCGATGACATGCACGCGCCTGCCCGGCTGAATGAAGCCGTCCGCGCTGCCTGCCGGGCTCTTTCGCATGCGCACGCGTCCGTTTGCCTCAACGGTATAGTCCATGCCGACGGCGATTTCAAAATATCGAACCGAGACATAGGCGATGCGGTCTTTATAGGTGGTTTTGAAAAAGCCGTTGCGGATCTCCTGCGGATTGGTATCGATCATATCGCCCGTATGCAGCACGCCCCACGTCGCAGCGGATGCATGCGGCTGATTGCGTACGTTCACGTACTGCCCGTCGGCGACGATACATTCAAGCGTCTGCGCACCGGCAGCGCTGCAAAAGACGGACAGCACCAGCAAAAAGATAACCACGATCCTGCTTATGTGTTTCATTGTGATCCCTCCTTGTTGCTATATCCTATTACATATGCACGGCGGATATGCGTTATCCGGCAAAGATATCCATCGATTGTTATGCGCATTGACAAGCCGCCCCAAAGCGGATATAATCATCGCATTCCAATTGCGCCGCATCACATCCTGCCAGAAGCATCGGGAGAATGACCTATGCAAACCCTTGATCAGAAAGAAAAACAGAATATCCGCATCATCTGCCTTGCCGCACAGATGATGCTTGAAAACGGCGGCGAGACCTACCGCGTGGAGGAGACCGCCATGCGTATGGCCGGCGGCCTCGGGCTTGAAGACGTAAATGTCGTCGCCTTTCCCACGTCCATCTTTGTCAACGTGGACGGGCGTTCGCGCATCCGCCGCATCACGCGCCGCGGCACGAATACCTCCCGCCTCGCCCGCATCAACGACGTTTCCCGCCGCGTAGAACACGGCGAGCTGAACGCCGATGAAGCCGAAACGGCCCTGAACGCCATCGCAAACGATCCCGGCTGGCGTTTATCCACGCTGATTGTCGCCTACGGCGTCTCCGCCGCCTCCTTTGCGCTGCTCTTTGGCGGCACGCCCGGCTCGCTGCTTGCCGCGCTTGCAGTCGGCATGCTTGTGCAGGCTGTCCAGCCGCTCTTTGCGCACATGGCGATGGGCACGCTGCTGTTCAACTTCTGCGGCGGCTTTCTCACCGCGCTGCTGTGCCAGATCGCCTCGCATGTCGTTTCCTACGGCAATGTGAACGCCGCCATCATCGGCGGCATCATGCCCCTGCTCACAGGGCTGCTGATGACCACCGCCGTGCGCGATACGATGTACGGCGATCTCATCTCCGGCATTGCGCGCGCCCTGGAGGCGCTGCTGCTTGCCGCCTGCGTCGCGCTGGGCGTATACGTAGGCCTGAAGACCGCCATCATGACGGGAGGGCTGCCGCTGTGAACACCGTGATTCTTCATCAGATTCTCCTGCATTCCATCGGCGCTTTCGGCGGCACGCTGGGCTACGCCTTCCTGCTCAATGCGCCGATGAATACCGTCCTGCCCGCTTCGCTGACCGGCCTTCTGGGCTATGTTCTCTACGAGGTCATGGTCAATCTGCTGGGACAGGGCATGATCTTCAGCTATTTTGCGGCCACTGTCGTCATCGCCGTCATCTGCGAAATCGCTGCGCGCGTGATGCGCATGCCCTCGACGATCTTCCTGCTCACGGCGCTGGTGCCGCTCGTTCCCGGATACACGTTCTACTGCGCGATGCTCGCCATCGTCGAGCATAACGGTCAGGCCTTCGCCTCCTATGGTCTGGAGGCCGTGCAGATCGTCGCCATCATCGCCGTAGGCGCTGCAGTCACCTCGACGCTCTTCCGCGCGCTGACCGTACGCCGGCGCACATCCGCCCGATAACACAGAAAAATCACCGGCAGACCCCGCTGTCTGCCGGTGATTCTTATATGTAAATATAGCCATTCTGATCTCTGTATGGTATAATCTGGATAACAACAGTCCGCGCTATGCGGACACACCCAAACGACCACAGAAAGGATGCTGCCCCATGAAGAGAAATGCTTTTGCGGCCCTGTTCCTGGCGCTCATAATGATCATGAGCTGCGCGATGGCTGCCGAGTACACCTTTGATCCTGCCAATCCCTACACCGGCGTGATGAAGGGCGAATTCAACAACGTCGCCATCACCGTCGAGGCCGACACCGGTCTGGCCACCTATTACCTGCCTGACGGCCTGCAGCCGTGGGCGAATGCCGCGATCATCCTCACCCCGGACGGTGTGACCGCCGAAGCCTTTGCCGACAGCGAAATCGGCGAGCAGTGGAAGGCCGTCGCCGAGGCGAACATGATGGCCGTTGCGTTCCTTGCGCCGGTGGACGGCAGCTGGAACCTCGACGGGCAGGGCGCGGATGACGGCGCGATCGTCAATCAGCTCTACTTCACCATGCGCTCCAAGAGCGTGAAGCTGGATGCGCCCTTCTCCATGGACAAGACCCACACTGCGCTCGTCGGCTACGGCGAGGGCGGCGCTGCGGCCCTGCTCTTCGGCGCGGAATACGCGACCGACTTCGCCAATATCACCGCCGTGGACGCGCCGGCTGTCCCCGCTGACGTGCTTGCCGCCATCGGCGAGCAGGTTGTGATTCCGTTCCCAGCCGACGGCATGCAGGGCATCGCCGAGATGAACGTGATCGCCAAGACCGTGCCGACCCCGGTGTGGATGATCAATTCCGCCACCGAGAATGTGCTGGACTACTTCGTCGCCGCGGGCAAGGCTGCGCCTGCCGAGGCCAACGAGTATGCCGAGACCGTCTATGCCGCCGAGAACAAGGCCGTCCGCATCTGGGTGAGCGCCGAGGGCGGCAAGACTGCCGAAACCATCTGGAATGCGTTCGCCGGTCAGAACAAGCGCTTTATGGGTCTTGCTGACGGCGGCCGCGTCGAGTTCGTCGTGGACAAGACTGCCGGCTTCACCTTCCATGAGGAAGAGATCGGCGGCGAGCCGCGCCGCTGGATCACCTACGTGCCCTCCAGCTATGACGGCAGCAAGGCTGTTCCGGTCGTCATGAGCATCCACGGCTACACCGCCTCCGCCGCCTCCATGGTCGAGGAGAGCCGCTGGCATGAAATCGCCGAGAAGGAAGGCTTCATCGTCATCTATCCGCAGGGCCACGTCCGTGATCTGCCGCTGATGGGCAATGTGCCGTGCGCCATGTGGCTGGGCGGCGCGTTCACGATGCTCGCCGGCGAGCTCGATCCGATGACCGACGCCAACTTCCTCAACGCCGTCCTGGATAAGACCGAGGCTGCCTACAACGTGGACAAGAGCCGCATCTACTGCACCGGCCATTCCAACGGCTCCATGATGACCTTCACCATGGCCGCCACAAATGCCTCCCGCTTCGCAGCTGTTGCGCCGATCGGCGCCTTCTCCACGCTGGAGCTGACCGACGCTGCGCTGCTGCCGGTGTGGGCGATGTGCGGTGAATTCGACTCCGCCGCGACCCCGGCGCTCGTGGAGGCCAATGCCACCGTCACCATGCTCCAGAGCTGGAACGCGCACAACGGCGTGAACGAGACCACCGTCGCCGCCAGCGAGCAGCTGGGCGGTCAGTTCAAGACCATGACCTTCTGCGACGACAACGGCGTGCCGATGGTCAAGTTCACCAACGTGCTGCGCACCGCGCATATCTATATGCCCGAGCAGCCGCAGACCATCTGGTATGAGTTCTTCTCCAAGTACACCCGCAGCGAAGACGACGCCCTCTGCTACGAGGGCAATCCGGTGACTGCCGGCGCCTATACCGCCGACAGCAGCTGGTATGCGCCGGCCCCGGCTGAGGAAGCCAAGTAATCCCTCCGCCGCGCGCATTGCGCTATTCCCGCTAAACACAAAAGATCTCTCCCGAGCGGGAGAGATCTTTTATATTGCCTGTAAAAACTGCAGGCTTTATGCCTTCTGCGCAAAATAGGTCACGCCGTGCATGCCGGCGAGCTTTACGCAGAACGCGCCGGCACGCACGCTATGCGTCTCGTCGCGGTCGGAGACGATCTCCGCCACGCCCATCAGATCCTCGCTGGTCAGGTAGATATCCGCCGTGCGGGCACTGCGGTTGATCAGCGTCACAGCGCAGCTGTCCTCCGCCTTGCGGCCCAGCGCATCCACGCCGCCCTCAATCGTGCGGATCACGCCCAGCACATCATCGCACGGTGCGATGAACCGGCACTCGCCGGTGCGCAGCACCTGATTCTTATTGCGCATGGCGATCATGCCGCGGTAATAGGACAGCAGCTGCTTGTCCTCGTCGCCCCACGGATACGTGCGCCTGCAGAAGGGATCTGCACAGCCCTCCATGCCCGCCTCATCGGCATAGTACACGCAGGGCATACCCGGCACGCTCATGATCATGCGCAGCATCATCCTCTGGCGCAGGGTGCCAACCATGCGCTCCTCCTGAGAGAGCTTATGCTCGGCGCGCTTGTCGCGCGGAATATCGCTGCCATCGTTGCCGGAGAGCACATTGAGGATACGCGGTCTATCGTGGCTGCCCATCAGATTCATGAGCGAATAGAGGAAGGGCTTGGGATAATTGTGCTCCAGCGCGGTCAGATCGCGCGCAACGACGCCCGCGGTTTTTCTGCCCATCAGGAATGCGATCAGAGCGTCGCGCAGCGGATAATTCATCACGCTGTCGAGCGTGTCGCCCAGCACATAAGAGCGCATCACGCCGTAGGAAACCTTGTGGCTGGCGTCCTCCCATACCTCGCCCAGCACTGCCGCGTCCTCGTCCACCGACTTGACCTCGCGGCGCAGCTCGCGCAGGAAGTCCATCGGCAGCTCGTCCGCCACGTCCAGCCGCCAGCCGCTGGTACCCTGACGCACCCAGTGCTTGACAACGGAATCCTCGCCGTTGAGAATATACCGGCGGAAATCCTCGTCCATCTCATTGACATTGGGCAGCGTGCGGAAACCCCACCAGCACTCGTAGTCGTCGGGCCAGTTCTTGAAGGTGAACCACTTTTTATACGGAGAATCCGGATCGCGGAACGCGCCGACCTTTTCGCCGTGCGTGCCGCGTCGGTTGAAATAGACGCTGTCGCTGCCCACATGCGAGAACACGCCGTCGAGCATCACGCGGATGCCCATCGCCTTTGCCTCCTCGCACAGCGTGCGAAGCGCCTTCTCATCGCCGAACATCGGATCGACCTGCATGTAGTCGCCGGTATCGTATTTATGATTGGTGCGTGCAGTGAAAATCGGATTGAAATAGATCACGTTCACGCCCAGCTCCCTGAGATACGGCAGCTTCTGGCGGACGCCCTCAAGGTTGCCGCCAAAGAAGTCGGTGGCGAAGTTATCGCCGTTCTCGCTCACATTGAGCGAGGGCATCTCGTTCCAGTTTTCGTGCAGCTCCGGATGGTTCGTATCATCCTTGGCATGCATGAGGGCGTCCGTACCCTTGCCGTGGAAGAACCTGTCCACCATGATCTGATACATCACGCCGTCGTACATCCACGCAGGCGTTTTGTACTGGGGATCATATACCGTGATCTGGAAATCGGTCGTGCCGCCCATGCGGCCCTCGCCGCAGCCGGAATCATCCGGAGCGCCGAGAATATGGCGCGTACCGTCGCCGGCGACGCCTTCAAACCGGTACCAGTACAGGCAGGGCTTTTCGCTCACCGTCACCTGCACCTCATAGTAACGCCTGCCGTCCCGCGCGCCCAGCGAGCGCATCGGGAAATACTGCTCCTTGCCGTCCCACACACGCAGCTCAACGGCATCCGGCTCGCCCGGACCGAGAACGGCCACGCGCAGGCGGACCTGAGATCCTGCGGTCAATGCCCCCAGAGGATATCGGTAAAACGCGTCAGTGGTGTTATGCTGAAGAATCATGGGTTACAGTTTCACTCCATCCAATCATTTTCTCAAAGCGGGCAGGGCGTGTGTCTTTCTGTAACGGAACGTTCGGAAATCGTTTTCGCAAACGCGACTGCTTCGCATCAGCTCGCAATCGCTGCGTGTCTTTTTTCCCTCTTGGGGAAACGCCATTCTATTTTATCGTACTTTACATTTTCTGACAATCCCCATTCGGCACGAAAAGTCCACAATGGTTCACAATTTCGTCATCCCGGCCTCGCATCTGCAGAGCCGGATGACATGTCATCCGGTATATATGACAGGAATCCGGCGCCGATGCCATGTACACGCTGCGCCGGCAAATAAACCCTTCGTCCTGCGCGGACGAAGGGTTATTGCTTTGATCAGATTCTGACCGGCCGTCCGGCCATCGCGCCGGTGGCACAGCCGTTCTTCGCGGCGATTTCGCCGGCAACAATCACGCAGTCGAGTCCTTCATTGGCAGCGTTCGGCATGCCCAGACCCGGGAAATCCGCGTGATCGGCAATCGTTTCGGGATCGAAGATCACCAGATCCGCATCGCAGCCCGCGCGCATGCGGCCCTTCTTATCAAGGCCGAGCACCTGCGCCGGCCATAGGGTGATATGCGCAACCGCATCCTCCCACGAAAGCTCCGCGCGCTCGCGCGCCATCTCGCGCAGGAAGCGCGGAAAGCTGCCCGCAATCTGCGGATGGCCCTCACCCGGCATATACGCGCCGGTATCGGTGGAGATCATGCACAGCGGGTTTTTTGCAATGGCATACACCGCGCGCTGGGAACCCGTGTTGACAACGACAGCATCATGGGGATGCTCCTCGCGCAGATGCGCATAGAGCGCCTCATCCGGCACCACGCCGATGTGCTCGCCCGTGATCATGCGCAGGTGATGCAGCTCAATGCCATTGGCGCGCATGATGCCCGGCTCAAAGAGCGCCGCGCCGATGGAGGAACACCAGTCCTTGTACATGCCGCTGTCAAAGACAATGTCGATGCCCATGCCGCGCGCTCTCTCGACCATGGCCATTGCCTCGTCCTCCACGCCCACGCCGTACTGATAGACAAAATGCGACACGATCATCCGGCATCCGCTGTGCGCCGCCAGATCGATGGCCTCCTGCAGCGAATCCAGATCGGTCATGGAATTCATGCGCGTATCGATGGACACAGGCTTTCCGTGCGCCTTTGCCACGCGGCAGAGCGTCTGCATCTCCAGAATCGACGAGCCGGGCGTATACGCCGGGCCCAGCGACACGCCGCACGCGCCGCCCATGAGCGCTCTCTCGCACAGCTGAGCCATGCGGTCCGCCTGCTCCTCGTCCGCCGCGCGGAAAGGATCGGTCACGCCCGCCGCCTCGCGCAGCGCACACATGCCGATCATCTCCGCCTGATGAATCGGGAATGCTTTCTGGTTTTCAAAGAAGTTTTCAATATCCAAAGGAGAGAATCCGCAGTTGCCGCCAACGGTGGTGGTGATACCCTGCAGAAGACTCAGCTCGCCCGTGTATTCATGCCCGTCGATATGACCATGCGGATCGATGAAGCCCGGGCAAACGAAGCGGCCTGCGGCGTCGATCACCTGCGCATTTTCCGGCACGGGCATCTGCCCGACAGCGGCGATCTTTCCATCTCTGATCCACACATCCGCGCGGATTCTCCCGTCTATTTCCGGATCGATCACAATGCCGCCTGAAATGAAGAGCTCAGACATGAAATCACATCCCTTTGGTATATCATACACGCCATGAAGCGATGAGGTTCCGTATGGATTTTCCTTTCAGAAAGAATCGCATCTGTCATGCGGTCCTTTCTGAAAAGAAGCGCCGCTTTCGCGGCGCATTCGGGATCAAAGAGAGAGCTTGAAGGTGGTCCAGATATCCTGGAACTTCTGCTCGTTTTCCGGGCTGAGGTTGAGCACAAACTCAGCATCGTCCATGCGGTCGAACAGGCCCATGAACTCCGGACGCGCCTTGTACCAGTCGCCGATGACCTCCAGCGCGGCGGCGTTCGGGCTGCAGTAGTACTGCCACTCGGCGCATACGGCCGCGATTTCCGGACGGAGCAGGAACTCCAGGAACATATTCGCGTTCTTGGCGTGCGGCGCATTCACCGGGATGAACAGGCCGTCAATGCCAAAGCCCAGGCCTTCCTCCGGCCAGACGACCTTCAGATCCGGGTTGGCGTCCAGCGCCATGGCGACGAACGGGGTGAAGGTGTAGGCCACGCCGATATCGCCGGAGACGAGGTAGTTGTGCAGGTTCTCATACTCCAGCACGTGGATGTTGGCCTTGAGGCTCTCCAGCTTCGCAGCCGCCTCGGCGAGAATCGCCTCGTCAGTGGTATTCATGCTCTGGCCCATGGAAAGGAGCACCATGCCGATGGTCACGCGGGCGTCGTCGATCAGGCCCAGCGTATCGGCAAGGGCCGGATCCCACAGATCGTTAAAGCCCTTGATCTCCTTTTCAACGACGGACGGATCGTACACGATCAGCGGGATGCCGCTGACATAGGGCACGACGTACTCGTTGGCCGGATCGAAGAACTTGCCGGTAAAATCCGGATTGAGGTTGGAGTAGTTGGTCACGATGGAAGCGTCAAACTTCTGCATCAGGCCAGCCTCGCGGGTGGCATTGAGGATGTAGTCGCTGGCGAGGATGATGTCGTAGTCGCCGCCGTTCACAGCGGAGAGCTTCTCATACATCTCTTCGTTGCTGGCAAAGGTCGCATAGTTGACCTTGATGCCGGTCTCCTCTTCAAAGGGCTGAATGACCGTCGAGTAATCGATATAGCCTTCCCAGGTGAAGATGTTGAGCACAGCCTCATCCTTCTGGTTCACGGTTTCGGCGACGGCGCAGGCGCTCATCATCACAAGCGCCAGCAGCAGGGCGAAAATCTTCTTCATGTTGTTGTCCTCCTTGTGGGGGAAATTTCTATTTGTCATCGAGCAGCCTGCCGGTTACTTCGATGCGTATAGCTTTTTATCGCTGCGCGCACGCAGCAGCTGAGAGAGGCCCACGACGATGAATATCGCGCCGAGCATCAGCGTGGAAAGCGCGTTGATCTCCGGCGTGCCGCCCGAGCGCAGGCCTGTGTAGACCTTCAGCGGCAGCGTCGTCGTCTCGGCGCTGGTGACAAAGAACGAGATGACCACGTCGTCGATGCTCATCGCCACGGCGAGCATCATGCCTGACACGACGGCCGGCATGATCAGCGGCAGCGTGATATCGCGCAGCACGCGCATGGGGCTTGCGCCCAGATCGCGCGCCGCCTCCTCAATCGCCGGGTCCATGCCCACCAGACGGGATTTGACATTGATGAACACATACGGCACGCAGAATGTCGTATGCGTGAGCACGAGCGCCGTCATGCCGAGCTTAAAGCCCACCGCCGTAAACACAGCCAGATACGCCATGCCCAGCACCAACTCAGGGATCATCATCGGCAGCGTCGCCAGCGACTCGATGACATTGCCGCCGCGGATATGCCCGTGCGCAAGGCCGATCGCGCCCAGCGTGCCGATCACCCCGGCGAAGCCCGCCGACAGACCAGCGAGAATCAACGAATTTTTCAGCGCATCCGCCATGAGCGCGTTGTTGAAGAGCCTCGTATACCAGTTGGTCGTAAAGCCCTGCCACGCGCCGATGGTGCGTCCGGAATTGAACGAATAGATGACGACCATCAGAATCGGGAGATAGAGGATGATCAGCACAAGCGTGAGGTAAACCGGAGAGAAAACTTTTCGTTTCTTTCTTCTTCTGCTTGCCATCAGAACACCCCCAGATCATCGCCGCCGCTCTTGCGGTAGACGAGGTAGATACCCGCGGTGATGAGGATCAGCACCATGGACATCGCCGAGCCCGTGTTCCAGTCGCGCACCTTGAGCAGCTGATCGCGGATCAGGTTGCCCACGAGCACCAGTCCGCCGCCCATAATATCCGCCAGATAGAAGATGCCCACGCTGGGCACAAACACCAGCACGCAGCCAGCCAGAATGCCCGGCATGGTCAGCGGCAGCGTCACATCGATAAACGCCTTCCACGGCTTGCTTCCCAGATCGCGCGCAGCCTCCACGAGGGTGAAGTCCATCTTATCCACCGCGCTGTGGCACGGAAGAATCATGAACGAGATCATACAGTAGACCATCGCCAGCAGCACCGAACCGTAGGAGCCGAGGAACTTGATGTTCTTTTCAATCAGGCCAAGGCTCCTGAGCACGGCATTAATCGGGCCGTTGGCCTGCAGCAGGATCTTCCAGCCGTATATACGCACCAGCGCGCTCGTCCAGAACGGGATGATCACCAGCATCATCAGCAGCGCCTTCCAGCCGCGCGAGGCGCGCGCCATGCAGTAGCCGAAGGGATAGCCGATGATGAAGCTGAGCACCGTCGTGAAGAAGGCAAGCTTCAGGCTGTTGAAGAAAACCTGCAGATAGTCCGCGCGAAGCAGGCTTTTGTAGTTATTCAGCGTGAATGTCGCGCCGAGGGAAAAATCCTGCCCGCTTTCAACCAGCGACGTACCCAGCACATAGATCAGCGGCAGCGCTACCAGCACCACGGCAAAGAGCGTCATCGGCAGGACAAAGAGCATATTGCGGCGCGCGTCCGCCTTTTCAAGCGTCCTGTTATGCGCCATGAGACGCACCTCCAATGACCGCGGCCTGCGCCGGGTTCCAGTGCATATAAACCGTATCGCCCGGCTGCGCCGCATCGCACATACGCTCCACGCCCTCGGCCACAACCTCCGTGCCATCCTTGAGATTGACATACGTCAGCACGCTGCCGCCGGCATAGCGCGCCTCGCGCACCGTCGCCGGGATATTGAAGCCTTCCACGGGCGTTTTGCTTGCGCGCATGCGCTCCGTGCGCACGCAGACCTCGCAGGTTTCGCCCGCCCTGAGGCTGGCCTCTGTGCTGTCCGCGGTAAACAGGCCGTTTTCGTTTTCGATCACGGCAGTGCTGCCGCTGACGCAGCGCACCCTGCCCTCGAGGATCGTGGAGCGGCCGATGAACTGCGCCACATAGCGCGTCTTCGGTCTGTCGTAGATCTCCTCCGGCGTGCCCAGCTGCTCAAACTTTCCGTCCTTCATCACGGCGATGCGGTCGGACATGTTGATCGCTTCTTCCTGATCGTGGGTGATATAGATGAAGGTAATGCCCAGCGCCTGCTGCAGGCGCTTGAGTTCAACCTGCATCTGGCGGCGCAGCTGCAGATCCAGCGCGCCCAGCGGCTCATCCAGCAGCAGCAGCTGCGGCTGGGGGGCGAGCGCACGGGCAATGGCGATGCGCTGGCGCTGACCGCCGGAGAGCTGCGCCGGCATGCGCTTGGCGTATTCGCTCATCTGCACCAGCTCCAGCATTTCCTTCACGCGCGCCGCCTGCGCGGCCTTATCCATTTTACGCACCTTGAGGCCGTAGGCCACGTTCTTTTCCACATTCATATGCGGGAAGAGCGCATAGCTCTGGAACACAGTATTCACCGGGCGGCTCTCCGGCGGCAGGTCCGTCATGTCCTTTCCATTTAAAATGACCTCGCCCGTGTCCGGCGTCTCCAGACCCGAAACGATGCGCAGCGTCGTTGTCTTGCCGCAGCCGGAGGCGCCCAGCAGGGTGACGAATTCGCCCTTGCGCACATCCAGCGAGACGTCGGAAAGCACGTCGCCCTCGCCGAAGTTTTTGGAAATATGTTTTAATGAAAGCAGTACTTCAGACATCGCCTCATCCATCCAATCCTGTCAAGTAGTTCGATTATATGACAGGTCATGCATCGTGTCAACAGAAAGTTTGATGAACGGAAAATGCCAGTTTAGTTCAACTAAACATTTCCCGTTTTTTGCTGCAATATCAAAAAGACGGATGCATCCATCCGTCTTTCAAATTGCCGCCGTCAGGCGCTTGAGTTCCGCCGCTTCGCGTCAGATCCGACCATGCGCGATGCAGGAATGCCGGCGTCGTCTCAAGCCGCGCCTGCGCCCGCAGCAGGCTCCCGCTCACAAAAGCGGCGCAATCACCCTGAGCGCCGGGCCGAGCAGGCGGCGGCGCAGCGGCTCCTGTTTCATCCTCTGCTTTGTCACACGCGCGCAGCTGCGCAGCGTGTGCTGAAAATCATGCTCAATATCGGCGATACAGGCCGATGCATACATATACGTTGCACATTCGAAATGATGATACAGGCTTCTGTAATCCAGATTGATCGTGCCCACCACCGCCGTATCGTCATCCGATACAAATACCTTGGCATGGACAAAGCCCGGCAGATACTCATAGATGCGCACCCCTGCCTCCATCAGCGCCGGGTAGTAGGTCTTCGCCAGCGCATAGGGCGTTTCCTTATCCGGGATGCCCGGCATGATGATGCGCACATCCACGCCCCGCTGCGCCGCATAGCAAAGCGCATTTTCCATCTCGCTGTCCAGAATCAGATAGGGCGTCATGATGTGCACATAGCGCTGCGCATGATTGAGGATATCCAGATACACGCGCTCGCCGAGCTTGTCCTCATCCAGCGGGCAGTCGCCATAGGGAATGACAAATCCCTTCGCATCTTCGGGCTCGATGGCCGGCGCACTCAGATAGCGCTCATACTGCGCGGGCGTGTCCTTCAGATTCCGGATATGCCACATCTGAAGAAACATGAGCGTAAAGCTGCGCGCCGCCTCGCCCCGCAGCATCACGGCGGCGTCCTTCCAGCGGCCGTATCTGATCCTGCGGCCGATGTATTCATCCGCCAGATTCACGCCGCCGGTAAACGCCGTATGCCCGTCGATCACCAGAATCTTGCGGTGATCGCGGTAATTGTAGTGGGTGGAGAGAAACGGCGTGAGCGGCGCGAACATGCGGCACTGGATGCCCAGCTTCCTGAGTCTTTGCGGATAGTCATGCGGCAGGCGGTAGAATTCATTGGTGCCGTCATAGAGCACGCGAACCTCAACGCCCTGCGCAGCCTTGCGCGCAAGGATTTCCAGTACCTTGCCCCACATTACGCCCTCTTCGATGATGAAATATTCCAGAAAGATGAATTTCTGCGCCCTTTCCAGCTGCGCAAGCATCTTTTCCCATTTCACCGTGCCGGATGCGCAGTAATCGACCGCCGTCCTGTCAAAGACGGGATAGCAGCCGCTGCGGCGCATATAGCGCGCCAGCGCGGCGATATCCGGCCTTTCCTTCTCCAGGCGCTCCATGGTCTGCGCCTTCTGGCGGATGCGCTGCCGGTTGCCCCATGTCATCTGGCGGATGCGCAGGCGCACGGCCCTGTGCCCCAGTTCGCTGCGCGTATAGGCATAGAGCAGCGCCCCGAACACGGGCATCATCATGATGACCATCAGCCATGTGATCTTCGCTGTGGGGTCCTGCCGGCTATTGAGTACAACGGGCACCATCATCGCGTCGATCACCACGCCGACCACGAAAAGATGCGGCAGAAAGCGCGCAAAATGGCGTATAGCCGCAAGGAGCACGAGTATCTGCAGCAGGAAAAGAATCACGATCACGCCGAGACGGCTGAATACAGCCCGGAGGATGCTCCGCTTTCCCTTATGAATCAGCGAGATGCCTTCGTCTTCCATGCGTTTTTCTTCATTATGTTCGTCCATCTGTTTTCACCCGAATCATGTACTATGCGGTCATTGTAGCGAATATGCCCAGTGCTGTCCATGTCCGCCCACTGACTTCCTGCTTTTTCTGAGAGAATACACAAAGAATAAAGCCCTCTCCTGAAGGAGAAGGCTTGAATATGCATCAGAGCAGGGTAATGCCCGCTTCCCTGAACACGCGATGCGTCTGCTCATCCCAGATGGAGGACTGCACCTCGCCGATGTGCGCCTTGCCCAGCAGCAGCATGCACAGGCGGCTCTGTCCGATGCCGCCGCCCATCGCCAGGGGCAGCTTGCCCTCCAGCAGCAGCTTATGGAACGGCAGGCTCCGCCGGTCGTCGCAGCCGGAAAGAGTCAGCTGGCGGTCAAGCGATTCGGGGCTGACGCGGATGCCCATGGAGGAAATCTCCATCGCGCAGCCGAGCACCGGATGCCAGAAGAGAATATCGCCGTTCATCTCCCAGTCGTCATAGTCCGGGGCGCGGCCGTCGTGCCTGTTTCCGCTCTCCATGACGCCGCCGATACCCTGAATGAACACCGTGCCGTGCTTCTTTGTAAAGATATTCTCGCGCTCCTTGGGCGTCTTGTCCGGATAGAGATATTCCAGCTCCTGCGCGGTGACGAAGGTCACATTGCGATTGAGCAGAGGCGTATCGCACAGCTGGGGATACTTGCCGCGCACGGTCAGCTGCGTATCGCAGATGCTGTTTACGATGTTTCGAACAGCCTCGTGCAGGGTATACACCGTGCGGCCTTCCTCGGTGATCACCTTTTCCCAGTCCCACTGATCGACGTAGATGGAGTGCAGGTTATCCAGGCTCTCGTCGCGGCGGATGGCGTTCATGTCGGTATAGATGCCCTTGCCCGGCAGGATGTCATAGCGATAGAGCGCCATGCGCTTCCACTTCGCCAGCGAATGCACGACGACGGCCTCAGCCTTCGCGCAGGGCACGTCGAAGCTGACCGGGCGCTCCACGCCGTTCAGGTCATCGTTCAGGCCGGAGGTCGGCTCGACAAACAGCGGCGCAGACACGCGCTTGAGATTGAGCGTGCGCGCCAGCGAATCCTGAAACACACGCTTGATCAGGCTGATCGCGCTCTGCGTCTGATACAGGGAAAGATGCGGCTGATATCCCTCGGGAATAAAAGAAGAACCCATAATTCTCCTCCTTAAATCACAAAACTATGCTGTACAGTATACCAAGCGCCGCAGATTTTTCCAACACTTTTTTGCTTCCCAATAGAAATTTCCCGCTGAAATACGCCCATACTACACCCAAAACGGAAATCGGAGGTTTTTCTGATGGCCATCGAGCGGGGCAAAATCGTGATCATCGGCGCAGGCCATGTGGGCAGCGCCATTCTCAATTCGCTGCTTGGCATGAATCTGGCAAAAGAAATCGTGCTCATCAATCTGGACCGCGAGCAGGCGCTGGGTGAGGTGCTCGACGCAAGCCACACGCTCGCCTTTGCCTATACGGCGGGCTGCATGATCCGCGTGGGCGACTACGCGGACTGCAAGGACGCCCAGATCATCATCAACACCGCCGGCCCTTCCATCCAGCCGGGCGAAAAGCACGACCGCATGGCGCTGCTGGAAACGAACCTGAAGGTCGTCTCACAGATCATGGACGGCGTCACGCAATACACGCGCGAGGCCATCCTCATCCATGTAACCAATCCGGTCGACGTGCTCACATATTACTGCATGAAAAAATACGACTATCCAAGGGAGAAGCTCTTCTCCACCGGCACGCTGCTGGATACCGCGCGCTTCAATACCATGCTCGCCGCCGCGCTTAAAATCGACGCAAAATCCGTCACCGGCTTTGTCCTGGGCGAGCATGGCGGCACGGCGTTCGTCCCGTGGAATACGGTCAATGTCGCAGGCATCCCCTTCGACCGCTTCACAGCGCAGTTTGATCTGAAAACGCCTATCGACCGCGAGAATCTCATCCGCGCAGTCAAGGCCAGCGGCATGGACATCATCGAGCTCAAGGGCTATACCTCCTCCGGCATCGCGCTGACGGTGTGCCGTGTGGTTTCCGCAATCCTGTTCAATTCGCATAGCGTGCTGCCGCTGTGCGTGATCCCGCAGGGCGAATACGGCCTTGAAAACGTAGCCATGAGTCTGCCGTGCATCCTCGGCGAAAACGGCGTCGAAAAAATCCTCACGCTGCCGCTGGACGAGGACGCTGAACGCTGCATGCGCGCCTGCGACGAGTACCTGCGCAGCATCATCCACAACATCGATATGCAGACCGGCAAGGTTCATCAGGAAGGCTGGCTCGGCGGCTTCCCGCCCCAGCACACGAATCCGGCGTGCATCGGCAAGCCGGTATCATAAGCGGGCTGTGCCCACACCCACTACGCTTCGCTTTGCACTTAACAGCGCCGCACGGACAAATGGTCCTCCGGCGCCTTACTTAAGCATATTGACCACTTTCCAATCCCAAAGGAGCAACAATTCTTATTTTATCAATCATAAAGAAGATGCCCAAATGAGCATCTTCTTTTTCTCGTCTTAAGCTTTACTCAATCGGAAAATCGTAATACACCTTCGGCAGATCGCACTTGAATGTGTAATGCCACCATTCCTCGACATAATCGTCAAAGCCCGCGGCGAGCATACCGCTGCGCAGCAGCTCCCTGTTCGCCTTCTGCGCCGGGGTGAGATCCTCGTAATCGTGCGAGGAAATCCTGGAAAACCAGTCGAACTCTCCGCCCATGTCCAGCTCATTGCCATCCCTGTCTATCAGCGTCAGATCAACCGTCAGCCCGCGCGAATGGCCGGAATACACGGCGATGTATCCCTTGGGGAAGAGCTCGCTCTTAGCCAGCGTGGGATAAAATTCATCCTTGGTCTTCACGTCATCCGGATCCTTTGCCCAGCGGACAAAGTGATCCACCGCGCGCTGGGGGCGATATGCGTCGTAAATGAGCAGATACAGCCCTTTGCGCGCAAATTCCTCCGCCGCCTTCTTCAGCGCCTGCGCAGCTTCGGTTTTGAGCACCGATTTGGGTGCAAGGTATCCATCCACCGGACAGCCGACAAAATTGTGCTCTCCCGCGTAGCGGATGTCCTCGCGCACGGACTCGATGACGTCTTTGATGTATACAAATCCTTCGGGAAGCATGATATTCCCCCCATTCATGTCATGAAATAAAGGGAGGAGCTGAGCCCCTCCCCTGCATGTATCGCCTGCGGGCAGGACCTCATCCGCCCTTCGGGCACCTTCCCCAAAGGGGAAGGTTTATTCTGCTTGCTTTAAGCCGCCGCGAAGCGAAGACGGGTCAAGGGATGAAATCCCTTGCAGGGGCTTGGGGACAGCGTCCCCAAACGTAACCCCTTCTTAGAAGAGTCCGGTGATTTTGCCGGTCTCGTCGACGTCGATCTTCTCGGCCGCCGGCACCTTCGGCAGCCCCGGCATGGTCATGATGTCGCCGGTGAGCGCGACGATGAAGCCCGCGCCCGCGGAAACCTTCAGATTGCGCACGGTGACGGTGAAGCCTTCCGGCGCGCCGAGCAGCTTCTGATCATCGGAGAAGGAATACTGCGTCTTGGCCATGCAGATGGGATACTCGCCAAAGCCCAGCTCCTCGAGCTGCTTGGCCTGCTTCTTGGCGTTCGGGGTGAGCGCCACAGCCGCGCCGCGATAGACGTTCTTGACGATCGCCTCGAGCTTCTTCTCGATGCTGGTCTCCAGCTCATAGGCGAAGCGGAAGTTGTTTTCGGCAGTCTCGCACAGGCGGACGACCTCCTCGGCCAGCTCCACGCCGCCGTCGCCGCCCTTGCCCCAGACCTCGGAGAGCGCAACGTTTACGCCCAGCTCGCGGCACTTCTCGCGAACCAGCTCCAGCTCGGCCTCGGTGTCCATCGGGAAGCGGTTGATCGCCACCACGCAGGGCAGCTGATAGGTCTCGGTGATGTTGGAAACGTGGCGCAGCAGATTCGGCAGGCCCTTGCTGAGCGCCTCGAGGTTCTCGTTGTTCAGATCGGCCTTCGCCACGCCGCCGTGATGCTTGAGCGCGCGCACGGTCGCCACAACGACGACGGCAGCGGGCTTCAGGCCCGCCTTGCGGCACTTGATATCCAGGAACTTCTCCGCGCCCAGATCCGCGCCGAAGCCGGCCTCGGTCACGCAGTAATCGCCCAGCTTCATCGCCATGCGGGTCGCCATGATGGAGTTGCAGCCGTGAGCAATATTGGCGAACGGGCCGCCGTGGATGAACGCCGGGGTGCCCTCCAGCGTCTGCACGAGATTCGGCTTGAGCGCATCCTTGAGCAGCGCCGCCATCGCGCCGGCAGCCTTGAGATCGCCTGCGGTGACGGGCTTGTCGTCATAGGTGTAGCCGACGATGATGCGGGAGAGACGCTCCTTAAGATCGGTGATGGAGGAGGACATGCAGAACACCGCCATGACCTCGGAGGCGACGGTGATATCGAAGCCGTCCTCGCGCGGCACGCCCTGCATGCGGCCGCCCAGACCGTCGATCACATTGCGCAGCTGACGGTCATTCATATCCACGCAGCGCTTCCATGTGATCTTCTTGACGTCGATGCCAAGCGCATTGCCCTGCTGAATGTGGTTATCCAGCATGGCGGCGAGCAGGTTATTCGCCGCGCCGATGGCATGGAAGTCGCCGGTGAAGTGCAGGTTGATATCCTCCATCGGGACAACCTGCGCATAGCCGCCGCCGGCAGCGCCGCCCTTCACGCCGAAAACCGGGCCAAGGCTCGGCTCACGCAGCGCGAGAATCGCATTTTTGCCGATCTTGCGCAGGCCGTCAGCCAGACCCACGGACGTGGTGGTCTTTCCTTCTCCGGCCGGAGTCGGGGAGATGGCGGTGACAAGGATCAGCTTGCCGTCCTCACCCTCAACTTCACTGAGCAGATTATAGTCGATCTTGGCCTTGTAATTGCCGTAGAGCTCCAGATACTTCTCATCCACGCCCGCAGTCTTTGCGATCTCGCGGATGTTCTTCATCTCACATGCCTGTGCGATTTCGATGTCGGAAAGATAAGCCATAATAAAACCCCTCTCTTGCGGCCTGTGGCCGCTTCCACTTCCGAACAGCCTTATCATATCAAGCTGCTCTGTGCTCGCTGCAAGTGATTTCGTCTATCCCGTAAACAAAAAGGCGCACCGATGCTCTCAGTGCGCCCAGACGGTCGGCATCAAGCGCACTTTCAGCGCGCCGCAGCACTCCCTGTGGGTCGTCCCACTTCCGTCAGTCATGCTGCTATATGAGTGAAAAAAGTCTTTTCACATATAGACAAATGATATCATGCACACAGGAGTTTCGTCAAGTAGGACTTGATGAAAGCCTTTCATCGCCCGGCAGACAAACCTTCATCGGAATATTTGCGAAATAAATGACATAATTTTGATTTCAGCATTGCAACCAATTCGTTTTTATGTTAAAATATGTCAACAACTAGCCGAAAATGATATTTTCAGCAGATTATCCTGCATGTTTCGGCAATATTTGAGGAGGCTTATTTCTATGAACCGTGTCTACAATTTCGCGCCCGGCCCGTCCATGCTCGCCACCGAAGTGCTCGAAAAGGTACAGAAGGACCTGCTGTGCTATGGCAGTACAGGCATGTCTGTCATGGAAATGAGTCATCGATCTAAAATGTACCTGGAAATCTTCAATAAGACCGTTGCAGATTTCAAGGATGTCATGGGCATCCCCGAGGGCTACAAGGTCCTGTTCCTGCAGGGCGGCGCAACGCAGATGTTCGCCACCGTGCCGCTGAACCTCATGCAGGGCGGCAAGGCCGACTATATCGACTCCGGCAACTTCGCGCACAACGCGCTGGTCGAAGCCAAGAAGTACGGCGAGGTCGTCGTCGCCGGTTCCTCCCGCGATGACAACTACACCTATATCCCGCAGTACACCCTCTCCCCGGACGCCAAGTACGTCCACATCACCACCAACAACACCATCTACGGCACGCGCTATGATCACGTGCCCGAGACCGGCGATATCCCGCTGGTAGCGGATATGTCCTCCAACATCCTCTCCGAAGTGTATGACGTTTCCAAGTTCGGCCTGATCTATGCCGGCGCGCAGAAGAATGTCGCTCCGGCGGGCGTGACCATCGTCGTCGTGCGCGAGGATCTGCTGGGCAACGAAGCGGCTTACACGCCGAAGGTGATGAGCCTCAAGAAGATGGCCGATGCGGACAGCATGCTCAACACCCCGAACTGCTTCGGCATCTATGTCGCGGGCCTGACGTTTGAATGGCTCAAGCAGCAGGGCGGCGTTGCGGCGATGGAGAAGATCAACATCGAGAAGGCGAACCTGCTCTACGATTTCCTGGATAACAGCAAGCTCTTCAAGGGCACGGCCAACGCCAAGGACCGCAGCCGCATGAACGTAACCTTCGTCACCGGCGACGCCGATCTGGACGCAGCGTTCGTTAAGGAAGCCGCCGCCAAGGGCCTTGTGAACCTGAAGGGCCACCGCATCGTCGGCGGCATGCGCGCCAGCATCTACAACGCGATGCCGATGGAGGGCGTGAAGGCTCTGGTCAGCTTCATGAAGGAATTCGAGGCGGCCAATGGCCGCTGATGCCTGCGCTTCGCGCCGGTTTTCACCCGTTTTCTTCGCGCAAAGGGCGCTCGAAAACTACTGATCATGAATAGAGAGAAGGTTTTCTTCCATGGAATATAAGATTAAAACGCTGAATGCAATTTCCTCCGCGATCTATACCCAGCTGGATGACAAATACAAGGTCGCCGACGACGTGACCAATCCGCAGGCCGTGCTGGTTCGCTCCGCCTCCATGCACGACGCGCCCATCGACGACAGCGTGCTTTGCATTGCGCGAGCCGGCGCTGGCTACAACAACATCCCGGTCGACCTGTGCAGCGCAAAGGGCGTCTGCGTATTCAATACGCCGGGCGCGAACGCAAACGCCGTCGCCGAGATGGTGCTGGCGGGCATGCTGCTCTCCTGCCGCAACATCGTGGGCGGCATCGAATGGACGCGCACGCTCAAGGGCCAGGGCGCGGCGGTCGAGAAGGCCGTCGAAAAGGGCAAGAAGGCCTTTGTCGGTCCGGAGCTGCGCGGCAAAACGCTGGGCGTCGTGGGCCTTGGCGCCATCGGCGTGCTGGTGGCCAATGCCGCCGTGCATCTGGGCATGAACGTGGTGGGCTACGATCCGATGATCTCTGTCGAGCATGCGTGGGTGCTTTCCCGCCAGGTCAAGCGCGAGAATTCTCTGGACGCGCTGTTCTCCTCCTGCGATTTCATCACGCTGCACGTGCCGCTCAATGAGAAGACCCGCGGCATGGTCGGCACCCGCACGCTGTCCATCTGCCGCAAGGGCGTGCGCATCATGAACTTTGCGCGCGGCGGTCTGGTGGACGAGGCCGCGCTGATCGATGCGCTGGGCGATGGCCGTGTGAGCTGCTATGTGACCGACTTCCCGAGCGATGCGCTCATCGGCCTTGAGGGCGTGATCGCAATTCCGCATCTGGGCGCCTCCACCCCGGAGAGCGAGGAGAACTGTGCCGTGATGGCCGCCGCACAGACGCGCGACTTCCTTGAATCCGGCATCATCCGCAACAGCGTGAACCTGCCGGCGATCGACGTGGCCCCGGTAAGCAAGCCGCGCCTGCTGTGCATCCATGAGAACGTACCGAACGTGCTGGGCTCCATCACCTCTGCCGTCGCAGGCTTTGGCCTGAACATCTCCGACCTCGTGAACCGCAGCCGCGGCGCGATGGCCGTGTCCGTTGTGGATATGGACGAGATTCCGGCGCGCGCACAGGAAGCGCTGTGCGATAAGGT
Source organism: Clostridia bacterium (assembly GCA_017545905.1). Classification (GTDB taxonomy): domain Bacteria; phylum Bacillota; class Clostridia; order Christensenellales; family Aristaeellaceae; genus Ventricola. The sequence continues at coordinate 51,162 of JAFWXL010000043.1, forward strand.
TCGCGCGATTCCGGGCATGAAGCGCGTAAGGCTGCTGGGCGTGTAAGCAAAAGAAAAGAGTATAAGAGAATCTGCCGGATTGGATATCCGGCAGATTTTTGCTTTGCAAAAGGAATATATAGCTCAGTAACGATGATAGGCGCGAAGCGAAGAAGGGAGTTTGAGGGATGAAATCCCTCAAGCGGGTTTGGGACCGTAGCCTGCCGCGCCCAGTGGGCGAAACAGGCAGGCGGAGCGTCGGAAACGGCAAGGAGCGCTTGCGCGACTATGCCGGCTTCCCGGATCGGCAGCCCAACGTTCCCATGCGCGAAGCGCCCATCAGCAAGAATCTCAGAGGAACCGGAGGCAGGAAATCGCAAGGAGCGCTTGCGCGACTATGCGAGTTTCCTGTGCCGAAGGTGACAATTGA
>JAFWXL010000044.1 GCA_017545905.1 Clostridia bacterium
ACGGCAGCACCTACGACTCTGACTCGTATTGTCTAGGTTCGAATCCTAGTTCCCCAGCCATAAGCCTCCATGGTCAAGCGGTTAAGACGTTGCCCTCTCAAGGCAAAATCAGGGGTTCGATTCCCCTTGGAGGTGCCAGATCACCACGCTGAAAGGCGTGGTTTTTTTTATGCACACCCGAATTGCTCTATATATCATTGTTCCTTCATTTTTATCGATTCTCACGTCCGATTCGTGCATATAAATCATTAATTTTTATTAACACATTCTCACACATTCCCGTTTATCTAAATCATATCGCCGTTTTTTGTTATGCAACATATATAGTTTTCTTCTTGCAGCACTGTATAAACTCGTTGACATGGTTTTTCCCATATGCTATACTTTGGATAACACGTCGATTATGAGCGTATGTGTATTTTTATATCATTCGCAATAATCGGCAACCATATTTTTGAGGAGGAACCTGTTATGAAGAAGCTTCTCGCTCTCGTCGTCGCGCTCGTTCTCGTTCTGAGCATGGCGACCGTCGCGTCCGCGGCCGAGTATCCGACCAAGGGCATCTCCGTGATCTGTCCGTGGGGCGCCGGCGGCGGCACTGACGCCTGCCTGCGTGCGTTCTGCCAGGCTCTGGAAAAGCAGCTTGGTCAGGCCCTGACCGTTGACAACCTCACCGGCGCCGGCGGCGTTATCGGCCACGAGGCCATCGCCGATGCTGATCCGGACGGCTACACCATGGGCATGATCACCTTCGAGCTCTCCGCCTACCTGGCTCAGGAGATGTCCGATTACACCTACGAGAACTACATCCCGCTGTGCCGCGTCAACACCGACGCTGCTGCCATCACCGTTAACACCGAGTGGGCTGCTGCCAACGGCATCGCCGACCTGGCTACTTTCGTCGAGTATGCGAAGGCTCATCCGGGCGAGGTCATGATGGGCGGTTCCTCCTCCGGTTCTGTCTGGCATATCGCCGGCGGCTACCTGATGAACGCGACCGGCACCGACATCAAGATGATCACCTACGCCAACGGCGCTGCTGACGCCGTGAAGGCCGCTGCCCAGGGCGAAATCCAGGGCGTGACCGTTTCCCTCGCCGAGGCCAAGTCCTTCATCGGCAACGGCCTGACCGTTCTGGGCGTTATGGACACTGTCCGCAACTCCGCCTTCCCGGATGCCCCGACCTGTGCTGAGCAGGGCTTCGACATCGTGTATGCCACTCAGCGCGGCCTGGCTCTGCCGCTGGGCGTTGACGCCGAGATCGTTGCCAAGCTCGAGGCTGCCTGTGCTGCCGCGATCGAAGATCCGGACTTCGTCACCTTCATGAACAACAATGGCCAGGCCATCTCCTGGCAGACCGCCGAAGAGTACACCGCGTACCTCGCGCAGTCTGCGATCGATGTGCCGGAAGCCATGAAGGCCGTCGACCTGCTGTAATTCAGCCGGTAAATACGTAAGCTTTGAATTGGCGGGCAGGCAAGCGCCTGCCCGCCTTTCTTCCGCCTGCAAATCCATTCAAACGATTTACACAAGGATGTGATTCAGTTGAAAAAGACCCAAACCAAGGCTTTTGCGAATCTGGTCGCGTCGGTGATTATGCTGGTCTTTGAAATCTGGGCCTATATTCAGACGCTTAGCTTCAAGATCGTCAAGAAGGCCGCCGTTCAGCCTGCCACCTTCCCGCAGATCATGTGTATCGGCATGATCATCTTCACCGTTATCCTGCTCATCCAGTCTGTGTTCAAGCTCATGAGGGCGAACCCGGACGATCCGATGATGGAGGCTGCCGCCTCGATCAACATCCTCAAGAACAAGGGCGTTCAGGCCGGCGCGTTTGTCATCGTGCTCTGCCTCGCCTATGCCGCCCTCTTTGAGGTGCTGGGCTACGTGCTCGTCTCCGCCATCATCGCCGCGATCATCATGTGGCTGATCGGCAAGCGCGACGTCAAGCAGATCCTGCTCGTTTCCATTCTCGTTCCCCTGCTCATGTGGTTTGTCTTCTACAAGCTGCTGACCGTGAATATCCCGATGGGCGTGCTGCAGCCGCTGCGCACCCTCGTCGATATGATTTAAGAAAGGAGGCGCTTGTATGAATTGGGGTTTGCTTTTTGAAAGCTATGGTTCCGTATTCCTGAATCCGCAGGTGCTTCTGATGACGCTGCTCGGCGCGACCGGCGGCGTTCTCCTCGGCGCTATCCCGGGTATGACCGCGACTATGGGCGTCGCGCTGCTCATTCCCTTCTCCTTCGGTATGGATCTGATCCCGTCTATCGGCCTGCTGCTGGGCATCTACTGCGGCGGCATGTACGGCGGCTCCATCTCCGCGATTCTCATCCACGCCCCGGGCACCCCGGCTGCCGCCGCCACGCTGCTGGACGGCTATCCGATGTGCCAGCAGGGCAAGGCCGGCAAGGCGCTGTCCATCGCGATGTTCTCCTCCTTCTGCGGCGGTATCATCGGCGCACTGGTCATGACCTTCCTCTCCCCGCTCATCGCTGACGTGGCCATGGAGTTCACCTCCGCTGAGATGCTGATGCTGGCCGTCTTCGGTCTGTCCGTTATCGTCGCCATCTCCGGCCAGTCCATCGCCAAGGGCCTCATCTCCGCCTTCTTCGGCATGCTGCTGTGCACCATCGGCATGGACCCGACCTACTCCGCCAAGCGCTTCACCTACGGCGTCAAGCCGCTGTACTCCGGCCTTGCGTTCATCCCGGTTCTGATCGGTCTGTTCGCTGTTGCCGAGATCATCTCCGGCGTCGAGCGCACCATCAACGGCGAAGAGAAGCAGGAGAAGTCTGACGAGAAGATCAAGGAAGTTCTGCCGGATCTCAAGACCATCATGTCCATCTGGCCGCAGATCATCTCCGGCGGTCTGATCGGCACCTTCATTGGCGCCATCCCGGGCGCCGGCGGCGACATCGCCGTGTTCGTCTCCTATGGCTTTAACAAGAGCTTCAGCAAGTACCCGGAGAAGTGGGGCACCGGCATTCCGCAGGGCGTTGCTTCCACCGAGTCTGCCAACAACGGCTGCTCCGGCGGCGCGATGATCCCGCTGCTGTCCCTGGGCGTTCCGGGCGACGCGGTTACCGCCATCATTCTGGGTGCTTTCATCATGAAGGGCATCCAGCCCGGCCCGACGATGTACCGCGATCAGCTGGACACCGTCTACTGCGTCTTCGCCGCCCTGATGCTGGCGAACCTCGCCATGCTTGTTGTCGGCTGCGCCGGCGTCCGCTTCTTCGCCAAGATCGTTTCTGTCGAGAAGAAGATCCTCTACCCGATCATCCTCGTCATCTCCCTGCTCGGCGCGTTCTCCATCAACAAGAACGTGTTCGACGTAGGCGTGTGCGTGATCTTCGGTATCGTCGGCTGGCTGATGAACAAGTTTGAGTTCCCGCTCAGCCCGATTCTGCTGGCCCTGATCCTTGGACCGATGTGCGAACAGAACTTCGTCCGCTTCATGGATCTCAACGGCGGCAACTTCATGGCCATCACCGGTCATCCGATCGCCATCGGCTTCTTCGTGGTTGCTGTGGGCACCGTTCTGTTCTCCATCTACAACCAGCAGAAGATCAATAAGCGCGAGGCTGCTGCCAAGAAGGCTGCCAAGAACATCGACTAATCTTTCTGTCAAGCAAAAGAAGGCGCTCACTGCTGAGCGTCTTCTTTTATGTCACCATGTCATATACTGACTGTCATGCCGTCATCATCTTCTGTCAGCAGAAAGTATCCTCCCTGTATCACGCCACTGGGCGGCAATAGAAAAGGACCGGATATCCGGTCCTTTTGCTTTGTGAAGGATTACTTCGCGAGCAGGATCTCGTCGACCCACTGCTGATACAGCCCCTCTTCGTTGATCTGATCGATCAGTTCCTGGATCTTGTCGGTGAGCGCCTGCTCACCCTTGACGCTGGCGATGTAGTTGCCGCCCTCGAAATCGAAAGCAAACTCAGCGATCTCCAGATCGTCATTCTCGGCCAGCACGCTGTCATACACAGTCTTCGGGATCGCCAGCGCGTCAACGCGGCCGTTCTTGACCATGTTCACGCCGTCCGGGATCTTGGTGATCAGCTCGAGGGTCGCGCCGGTGAGCTGCTCCTCGACCATGATCTGCTGGTTGGTGCCGTTCTGCGCAGCAACGGTCTTGCCGTTGAAAGCCTCGGCAGAATTGTAGGTCGCGCCCTCGCCCTTGCGGACCAGCAGGCCCTGATCACCCTCATTCCAGTAGATACCGGTGAGATCCATCGCGTTGGTGCGCTCCTCATCGTAGGTCAGGCCGGCGACAACCATGTCGACGTCGCCCATGGCGACAGCGGCAAGGCAGGCGTCAAACGCCATCTCCTGCAGCTCGAGCTCGACGCCCAGCTGCTCAGCCATCCACTTGACCATCAGCACGTCGGTGCCGGTGACATTGCCCTCGTCATCGATGTACTCATACGGCGGCCAGTCCGGGCTGGTCGCAACGACGAGCTTGCCGTTAGCCTGGATATCAGCCAGACGATCAGCCAGCGCCAGAGAGCAGGTCATGATCATCACGATCGCGAGCATAAGCGCAAAAAGCTTCTTCATAAGGAAATACCCCCTATTCAGTTATTCATCGCCGGGACTGAATCCCAAACGAATGATAGCGCTATTGTACAACGGCGATATGCATATGTCAAGTGAATATACTGCATAAAATCCGATTATACCTGTTTCAAGCAGTGGAAATTTGCCCTTTTTGCAAAAAAATTGACTGATGACTGTTGTTTCTTCGCGTCGCTTGTGATAAAATATGTGCGCTGTACGCCTATGCGTATTTGTGTATGAATATCCGAAAGGTGTGAATATTTATGCCGGAGCTGAGCCGCCGCGTTCAGACATTCACGGATTCTGTGATCCGCCGCATGACCCGCATCAGCGACGAAGTCGGCGCGATTAACCTCTCTCAGGGCTTCCCGGATTTCCCGCCGCCCAAGGCGATTACTGATCGTCTGCGCGAGGTGGCCGACGCGGGCCCGCATCAGTACCCCATTACTTTCGGCGCGGAGAACTTCCGTCAGGCGCTGGCCCGCAAGCAGGGAAAGGCATATGGCCGTGAGATTGACCCGGAAACCGAAATCCTGATTACCTGCGGCGGTACCGAAGCGATGATGAGCGCGATGATGACCGTCTGTAATCCCGGCGACAAGGTCGTTGTGTTCTCGCCGTTCTACGAGAACTATGGCGCCGATGCGATTCTCTCTGGCGCAGACCCGATCTTTGTGCCGCTGGTACCGCCGACGTTTGATTTCGACCGCAGCGTGCTCGAGGAAGCCTTCAGGCAGCATCCCAAGGCGATCATCGTCTGCAATCCGTCCAACCCGTGCGGCAAGGTCTTCACCAGAGAAGAGCTGCTCTATATCGGCGGTCTGTGCAATCAGTACGATGCATACATGATTACCGACGAGGTATATGAACACATCGTCTTTGCGCCTCACAAGCATGTATATGCAGGCTCTCTGCCGGAGATTGCCGATCGCGTCATCTGCTGCTCGTCCCTCTCCAAAACGTATTCCATCACCGGCTGGCGGCTTGGTTACCTGATCGGCCCGGCGTACGTGATTGAAAACGCCAAGAAGGTGCACGACTTCCTGACCGTCGGCGCCGCTTCTCCCCTGCAGGAAGCCGCCGTTGTCGGGCTTGAATTCCCGCAGAGCTACTATGATGAAGTGACCGAGCTGTATACAAAGAAGCGTCAGATCTTTCTGGATGGACTGGACAGGATCGGACTCAAGCACACCGTGCCGCAGGGCAGCTATTTCGTGATGGTCGACATCAGCGACTTCCAGAAGGAAGGCATGATGTTCTGCGGCAAGAGCGATATGGAATTCTGCGAATGGATGATCCGCAATGTCGGCGTCGCTGCCGTGCCGGGTTCCAGCTTCTTCCGCGAGCCGGTGAATCATCTGATCCGTCTGCACTTCGCCCGCAGCGAAGAGACCCTCTACGAAGCGCTTGACCGTCTTGCCAGAATTCCGGAGCTGCTTAAATAATGTACACCACTGATATCATCACCCTGCCGAAATTCTGTTTCGGCCGCGGCATATATCGCCGCTTTCCCGCGCTCTGCCGCGGTATGGGCAATCGTTTCGTCGTTGTTGGCGGTGTAACGGCCATGGAAAAGGGACTTCCTTCCCTCACTCAGGCCATTGCAGGCTCCGGCATGACGATGCTCGATCATATCCCGTTCGGCGGCGCCTGTACGCAGCAGGCCATGGATCGCCTGATCGCCCGGATTGCACCGATGAAGCCGGACTTTATCGTGGGTATGGGCGGCGGAAAAGCGATTGACACCGCCAAGGGCGTGGCATTTGGCATGGATTTGCCGCTGGTAAGCCTGCCGACGCTGGTATCCAACTGTGCGCCGATTACAGCGCTGTCCGTGGTGTATCGCGAAGACGGACCGTTTGACAGGTTCGCTTTCTTCGACGGCCCGCCTGCGCTGACGCTGGTAGACCTTGAGATCGCAGCCCATGCGCCGGACAAGTACTTCCGGGCAGGCATGGGCGATACGCTGGCCAAGCATCTGGAGAGCACATTCTCCGCACGCAATGACAATCTGGGCAATGAACTGGATCATATGTCTGCCATCGGCCTTGCACTGTCCTCCACCTGCTATGATCCTGTTCTGCAATACGGCAGACAGGCGCTTGACGAGGTGCTTCGCCACGAAGCTGGTCCCGCGATGGAAATCTGTGCGCGCAGCATCATCGTATCCGCCGGTCTGGTTTCCCTGATGGCGCATGACGACTACAACTGCGCGCTTGCCCATGCCGTCTGCTATGGTCTGCAGCTCTTTGCGCATGTGGAAGAAAACTGCCTGCACGGCGATCTGGTCGCCTACGGCGCGCTGGTTCAGCTGATGCTTGACGGGCAAAAAGAAAAGGCCAAAGAATTGCAGACCTTCCTCAAATCACTCGGCACGCCGGTGACACTTGCCGAAATGAACGTACCGCTTGAGCGCAATGCGCTTGAAAGTACCCTGACCGAGGCCACAACCGGCCCCGACATGGCGCATATCCCCTATCCCATCACGCCTGACATGGTATTCGACGCCATGACACGCGTGGAAACCCTATGACCCCGAATCCATAAAGGAGGAACTCCCTTGCTCGCCAATATCGAAAGGCTTCTTGTCAAATATGGCATGAACTTCGTGAACGGCCTGGGCACGACGCTGCTGCTGGCGTTTATTTCTGTGCTCATCGGCTGCTTCATCGGTGCGTTTGTCGCCATCATGCGCCTGTCCAAGTCCAAAGTTCTCAACGGCATCGCCGCCGTCTATACCGAAGTCATTCGCGATACCCCGCTGCTGCTGCAGCTGTATTTCTTCTATTTCCTGCTGCCGGACATGCTGCCCGCGCTCAAGCTGTCCAAGTTCACCTGTATCGCCGTGGCGCTGATCATCAATTCCGGCGCATACATGTCCGAGATCTTCCGCTCCGGCATTCAGTCCATCGACCGCGGCCAGACGGAAGCCGCCCGTTCTCTGGGTCTTTCCGCCGGTCAGACGATGACGCGCATCATTCTGCCGCAGGCATTCAAAAACGTGCTGCCGGCGATGTGCAATGAGTTCGTTGCCATCACCAAGGAAACCTCTCTGGCTTCCACGTTCTATGTCGGCGACCTGATGACCCAGTATCAGACGATTTCCGGCAAGACCTATCTGGTTCTTGAGCCGCTGATCATCATCGGCGTCATCTATTTCGTACTGACATTCACGATGAGCAAGCTGGTTGCTCTGCTGGAAAAGAAGCTCAAGGAGGGCGACTGATCATGAGAGATAGTTTTGATTACAGGAATGCGCCCGAGCTCATCCGCGTTGAAAAGCTGCACAAAGATTTCGGCAGCCTGAAGGTGCTCTCCGGCATCTCCGAAACCATATACAAGGGCGAGGTAGTCTCGCTCATCGGTGCTTCCGGCTCCGGCAAGTCCACCTTCCTGCGCTGCCTGAACCGTCTGGAAGAGCCGACCAGCGGCCATATCTGGTTCGATGGCGTGGATATTGCCGACAGGAAGCTCAATATCGACAAGCATCGCCAGAAGATGGGCATGGTGTTCCAGCATTTCAACATTTTCCCGCATATGTCCGTTATCGACAATATCACCCTCGCGCCTGTGCTGCTGGGCAAGCAGAGCAAGGACGAGGCCATCGCCAAGGCAGAGGCACTGCTTGAGCGCGTTGGCCTGAGCGACAAGCGCGACAACAAGCCTTCCCGCCTCTCCGGCGGCCAGAAACAGCGACTTGCCATTGTGCGCGCGCTGGCGATGGAACCGGAAGTCATGCTTTTTGACGAGCCAACCTCTGCGCTCGACCCGGAAATGGTCGGCGAGGTCCTTGAGGTCATCAAAGGACTGGCAGAAAACAACATGACCTGTGTGATCGTCACCCATGAAATGGGCTTTGCACGCGAGGTTTGTGATCGCGTGCTGTTCATGGACGAGGGCGTAATCTGCGAGCAGGGCCATCCGCGCGACCTGTTCGACAATCCGCAGAATCCTCGTACCCGCGACTTCTTGAGCAAGGTACTCTGATCGGTCATTACACGTTTCCATATTCGAGGCAATCTTCATGGAACTGATCCACATCGTCACTGCCGATGAGGCCGGACTCACGCTGCACCAGCTGCTGCGCGGGCCAATGGCGCTTTCCGGCAGGCAAACACGAAATGCAAAAGCGCAGGGCGCCGTCACAGTTGACGCGGCGCCCTTTTTTTCCAATCAGAAGGTCGTGCAGGGCATGGTCGTGCGCGTAGCGCTGGATGGGTATGACGCGCCGGATTCCCAGACGCCGCACGCATCTGCTTCCGGTCTTGAAATCGTATGCGAAGACGACGCGCTGCTGGCCGTATTCAAACCAGCGCTGCTGCAGTGCCATCCTTCTCCATCTGCCCCCCGTGGCAGCGATACGCTGGAAAACCGCGTTCATGCCTATCTGGGACAACCCGCACATCCGGTGCACAGGCTTGACAGCGAAACAACCGGTATTGTGCTCTTTGCCAAGCTGCCTTACGCACAGGCACACCTGCAGCAGCAGATGCAAAGCGGCCTGTTTGCCAAGGAATATGAGGCATGGGTTTGGGGCTGCCCCGAACCCTGCGAAGGAGAAATCGATGCGCCTATTGCGCGGGAACATCCTGACAGCTTCACACGGATCGTCTCGCCTGACGGGCAGCATGCTGTGAGCCGCTACAAGGTGCTCGAGCGCCGCGCTCTGCCCGATGGAGAAATGGTATCTCACATCCGTCTCTCACCCGTCACAGGACGCACACACCAGCTGCGCGTACATATGGCACACATCGGCTGCCCGCTGCTGGGTGACGCCCGATACCATACAGCAGCTTCACGCAGCGCATCGGAAAAGCTCGGTCTGTCGTATCACCAGCTCTGCGCCGTTTCTCTGTCGTTCACGCATCCGGTTACGGGCAATCGGCTTGCGCTTTCTCATCCCGCCGTTTTTTCCTTTGACCCTGCCTGTGCAGGTTTCTTCCTCTGACAATATATACCATAACCGCGGACGCATGCGCTGACATGCGTCTTTTTTCTTTGTATTTCAGCCTTTTTCTTGCTTCGCTCTCCTTCTTCCAGATGATGGAAATGATTATATCGCAATAATTGAATGCACTGATTCGTCATATGTGCAGAAGACGCTCAAGAGCGGCCGCTTGGACGCCTTCGCAAGATACAAGGAGGACATCCTGATGAAGAACAACAACAAGAAGGCGGCGATTGCCGCAATGATGTGCATGGCGATGGCGGTCCCGTTTGGAGCAAACGCAGAAAACGAGATCCGCGTGATTACCGCCGGAACGCTGAATCTGCGTGCCGAAGCATCTACCGATTCCGATGTGCTGGGCAAGTACGGCTGGGGCACCGAGGTAGAGGTGCTGGGCTTTGACGGCAACTGGGCCTTTGTTCAGGTCGGCGGTCAGAAGGGATACATGTACACCCGCTATCTCGGCGCTCAAGACGCCGTAAGCTACACCCGCTATGTGAACACCAACACCCGCGGTCTGAACCTTCGCAGCACACCGAATGGCGATATTCTGGGTTCGTATCCGCGCGGCACTGCCGTCACCGTGCTCTCCACTGAGAATGGCTGGAGCAAGGTTGAAATTGACGGGAAAACCGGCTATATGGCCAGCCTGTGGCTGTCCGCTTCCAAGCCGGGCAGCATTACCGGCAGCACTGCTATCGGTACTGCCGTTGTGAACAATCCGCTGGACACGCAAGTTCTGTTCCTGCGCAGCGAACCGAGCACGTCCAGCCAGTCTCTGGGTTACTACCGCAACGGCAAAAGCGTGACCCTGCTGAAAAAGCTGGACGGCTGGTACAAGGTGACTGTGGACGGTCAGACCGGCTACATGATGGCCAAATACCTGAAGGTGACCGATTATACCGGCTCCGGCACTGCGACCGTGTACAATCCCAACGGCAACGGCTATGTCAATTTCCGCAAGGCTGCCAGCCTGAACAGCGCTATCCTGACCACCGTGCCTGTCGGCACGAAGATTCAGGTGCTGGAAAAGGGTACTGACTGGACCAAGACGCAGATCGACGGTCAGACAGGCTATATCTCCACCTGGTTCCTCAAGTTCTGATTTACTTCCATCCCCCTTCCTTTCTCTTAATCATTTCCAATGAATTCCCATCTCACGAAGCCGGTCTTTTCCGGCTTCGTTCTTTTGTATACAGACTGCGCGCCCGGGATATCCTATGCAAAACAAATTGCGGAGGAAATCAGATGCTGAAAACAGAGATCACAAGCGTACTCGGGCGCGAGGTGCTCGATTCCCGCGGAAATCCGACCGTTGAGGCGGAGGTTCAGCTTTGCTGCGGCGTGACCTGCACCGCCATTGCGCCAAGCGGCGCATCGACAGGAAAGCACGAGGCGCTGGAACTGCGCGACGGCGACATGCAGCTCTACAGCGGAAAAGGCGTTCGCCGCGCCTGCAAAAACATCACCTCAAACATCAATAAGACGCTGCGCGGCATGGACGCGTCTGATCTGGCTGCTATCGACAATGCACTTATCGCACTGGACGGAACGGACAATAAATCCTCACTTGGCGCAAACGCCACGCTGGCCGTCTCAATAGCCTGCGCCAAAGCGGCGGCCAGCGCTCAGGGGATCGCACTGTATCGGTTTCTGGGCGGCATGCAGGCTGTAACGCTGCCCATGCCGATGATGAACATCATCAACGGCGGCGCACATGCGTCCAACGGGCTGGATATTCAGGAATTCATGATCGTCCCTTCCGGCGCCGAGACATTCCGCGGCGCGCTGCGCATGTGTGCCGAAGTCTATCACGCACTCTCCGCCTTGCTCAAAAAGCGGAATCTGTCCACAGCCGTCGGCGACGAGGGCGGTTTTGCGCCGGAGATCAGCGGAGAAACCGAAGCCATTGAGCTGATCCTGGAAGCGATTGCCCGGGCAGGTTACGCACCGGTCAGCGACTTTACGCTGGCCCTTGATGCAGCTGCAAGCGAATGGAAGAGCAGACAGGGATATACCCTGCCCAAGAGCGGACGCAGCTATACCAGCCATGAGTTGACTGAACACTGGCGCATGCTGATCGGGAAATATCCGATCCGATCCATTGAGGATGCGCTGGGCGAGGAAGACTGGCCTGCATGGCAGGCGATGACGAGAACGCTCGGCGCGCAATGCCAGCTCGTCGGGGACGATCTCTTTGTGACAAACGCAGACCGGCTGAACAAAGGCATCGCCATGGGCTGCGGCAATGCCATTCTGCTCAAACCCAATCAGATCGGCACGCTGAGCGAAACCATGCGCGCCGCGCAGCTTGCCCGGGAAAACGGATTCAAAACCATTGTATCCCATCGCAGCGGCGAGAGCGAGGATACGACCATCGCCGACCTCGCCGTGGCGATCAACAGCGGACAGATCAAGACAGGCGCGCCCTGCCGCAGCGAGCGTACCGCCAAATACAACCGGCTGCTCCGCATCGAGGAGGCGCTGGGCAGCGCAGCCGTATTCGGGGCGATGCGCAGATGATCTACCTGCTTCTTGGCGGCGTATGCGCCTGTCTGGGCACGGCCAATACGTCGGGGGCAACGACGCTGCTTCGGCCGCTGCTGGATGCCGTCGCGCCGCTGGAACCATCAGGCATTGCCCTGCTCAGCACGGCGGGCGCGCTCTGCGCTGCGCTGGTGAGCGCATTCTTTGCGCTGAGCCGGCCGCTGCCGCTGCATCAGGATGAACTGCTGTTTCTGGCAATCGGCGCGCTGGCTGGCGGCGCACTGGGCGACCTGGTGAGCGCCCGTTTTCTCATCATGCTCACGCCCGGTTCGGCAAAGCTGCTGCAGAATGCACTGCTGTTCACGGTGCTGGCGCTGCCTGTCGTATATTTCAGCGGCCTTTCACGCACCGTCAGTCCGCTCTCCATCACCCGAATGGCCTCTTTGCCCGCAGCAGTCCTGCTGGGAATCGCCGCTTCGTTTCTTTCCTTTGGCGCAGTGCCGCTGACGCTGATGATCTACGACTATCTCTTCGGTGCAGCCAGAGATGAATCCGCCGCAGCCGCGCTGACCATATCCCTATGCGCAATGGCAGGCAAGCTGATCGTGATGCTCATTCGCCTGCGGCTGAACCTTCCAAACGCTGATACGCTGATATGGCTGCTCCCCGGCGTGCTGCTGGGTTCGCTGGCAGCCATGATTCCAGGGATGCAAAGGGAGCTTCAGCGCACCGGGCCTGCTGCGCTCAGGCTTGCGCTCTACACGGCGCTCATCAATATGGCCGCCGCACTCGCCTGAACACCGCAAAAAAAACGGCTCCCGAATGGAAGCCGTTTCTCTTATTCCCTTGAAAGCATGAATGCCGTCAGCGCCTTTTGCAGGTGCTCCAGCGTCAGGATACTGTTGACCTGCGTGCGCAGCTTTGCCGCATCGCGCATGCCCTTGACATAGCAGACCACATGGCGGCGCATCTCGCGCACTGCAACCGCCTCGCCCTTCATATCAGCAAGCATGGCTGCATGGCGAAGAAGTACATCCAGCTTCTCACTGGCCGGTATCTCGCGGATTTCCTTTCCCGCCATGCCGTCGCGGATCTGCTCAAAGATCCACGGGTTTCCCTGTGCAGCGCGTCCGACCGCCACGCCGTCGCAGCCGGTTTCCTCCAGCATGCGCAAGGCGTCCTGCCAGGAGGCGACGTCGCCGTTACCCACCACGGGGATGGATACGCGCTCCTTGAGCCTCTTAATCGCACGCCAATCGGCATGCCCTTCGTAATACTGGCTGCGCGTGCGCGCATGCAGCGTGATCATTGACGCGCCGGCACGTTCAAGTGCGGGGCCAAGCGTCAGATAGGTATCGCTGCCCACCTCGAAGCCCAGCCGCATTTTGACCGTGACCGGCACATGCGACGCAGACGAAACCTCGCGGACAACATCTGCCGCCAGCTGCGCATTCTTCATCAACGCGCTGCCCTCTCCATTGCCCACAATCTTGGGCACCGGACAGCCCATGTTGATATCCAGCATGGCATAGCGTCCGTCGCGCGTGAGCTCCTCTGCCGCCTTGGCCATGATATCCGGCTCATGGCCAAAGAGCTGCAGGATCACCGCGCCCTCCTCTTGCGGCGCAACAGCGAGCAGCTCGCGCGATGCTCTGTTGTCCTTAGGCGCAAGGACATAACCCTTGGCGCTCACCATCTCGCTGACTGCCATCGGGCAGCCCATCTCATGGCAGAGCACACGAAACGGCATATCTGTCACGCCGGCCATGGGCGCAAGCATGGCGCCCTTCTTCAGAAAACCAAAATTCGTCATTCTTCAATCTGTTCAATCAACTGCAGGTTTGAAATCATCCATCGGCCTGCCGTTCGCGTGAGCGTCACGCGATAACGGGACGTCGTCCAGTCCGGCGGGGACAGGCGCGCCTCGCCGCCCACAGCCAGCGCAGCCTCACGCCGCGAGGAACGGATCGTGCCGTCGATCGCGGGAATGCTCTCGATCACTTCCGCGCGGGCCACGTTCTCCCATGGCCATGACCATACGGACACCATGCGCACACGATGATCATATCCGCGGATTTCATAATCCATATACGGCGAAGTTTCGCTCAATCCCACCTGCAGCACAGGATCCTGGCTGATGAATTCCTGACGGAAATACTTGGCAAGCTCTCCGGCCTCCTCGCCCATAAGCACGACGCCGGCGCGCGCACTCAGGCCATCGTCGATGAGCACCCAGATATTGGCCGTATTCATCGCCAGATAAAACGAGATAATCAGCAGCGCGCTGATGATTGTGAGAAAAAACATGCGCGAGGCAATGAATGTCAGAAAACGCTTCAGGATTCTCACGAAACACACCTCCCCGGCAGCGGCTGATCCGCCCCCATTTCCGGACTGACTTGAGTCCTGCGGTTACGGCTGCGGCAGGCTTCCTGCCCGGGCATTCCTGATGACAGAATGCTCACAGGCCAGCCGTCAGCCGCTTAGAAAATCGCATCAACAAACGCGCCTGCGTCAAACGCCTGCAGATCCTCAATGCCTTCGCCCACGCCGATATAGAGCACGGGCAGCTTGAGCTCATCCATGATCGCCACCGCAATGCCGCCCTTGGCAGTACCATCAAGCTTGGTGAGCACAATACCGGAGACGTCCGCAACAGAGGCAAACTCGCGCGCCTGCTGCAGACCGTTCTGACCGGTCGTCGCATCAATCACCAGCAGCGTGCGCACCTCGGCGCCCTCATACTCGCGCTGGATGATGCGGGAAATCTTGCGAAGCTCCTCCATGAGGTTCTTCTTGTTATGCAGGCGGCCTGCGGTATCGACAATCAGAAGGTCGGCTTCCGTCGCCTTCGCCTTCTGAATACCATCGAACACAACAGCGGCAGGATCGGCGCCCTCCGCATGGCGGACAATCGGCACCTGTGCGCGCTCAGACCAGATCTCCAGCTGATCAGCAGCAGCGGCACGGAACGTATCCGCAGCGGCAAGCACCACGCTGTGACGGGCATCCTTAAATCGCATGGCCAGCTTGCCGATGGTCGTGGTCTTGCCCACGCCGTTCACACCGACGACCATCATGATCATCGGCCATCTGAGCGGCTTTCTGGGCATATCCATGATTTCCTTGAGGATCTGCTTGAGGATCTCGCGCGCCTTGCGGGCATCGGTGATTCGCTGCGCCTCAATGCGGGATTTGAGCTCTTCGATCACCTTATCGCTAGTGCGAACGCCCATGTCGCTCATGATCAGGATATCCACAAGATCCTCGTAGAAATCCTCATCTATTTTCTCCGTCGCCTCAATCAGCTCATCCACGCGGCCGGCGACATTGGTGCGCGTCTTGGAAAGGCCATTCCACAGGCGGGAAAACAGGCCCTTCTTCTCTTCATCGGCAGGCGCATTCTCCTGCGCATTTGCCTCAGCGGGAGCGCTCTGGCGGACCTCCGCCTTTTCTTCCTTTTTCTTGCCGAAACCAAAGAAAGCCATGACAGGTCTCCTTTCAATCAGTTGGTTGTATTATTCCATCGCATCGTCGCTCACGTCCTTAAGTTCAACGCTGAGCATGGTCGATACGCCCTTTTCCTCCATCGCCACGCCGTACAGGCCGTCGCAGCGCTCCATCGTGCCCTTTCTGTGGGTAACGACGACAAACTGCGTATCGCGCGAGAAGCCGCGCAGATAATCGGCAAACGTGGAGATATTGCCGTCGTCAAGCGCCGCCTCGATCTCATCGAGGAAGCAGAAGGGCGTTGGCTTGAGTCTGAGCATCGCAAAGAGTATGGCGATTGCCGTCAGCGCGCGCTCGCCGCCGGAAAGCAGTGAAAGCAGCTGCAGCTTCTTGCCCGGGGGCTGCGCTACGATCTCGATGCCGCAGCCAAGCACGTCGCTCTCGTCGAGCAGACGCAGCTCCGCATGGCCGCCGCCGAAGAGCTTTGAAAACGTCTCGGCGAAGTACTGCTGCATCAGCCTGAAATTCTCCATGAACTGACGCTCCATCTGGCGCTGCAGGGTTTCAATGATACCCTGCAGATCGTTCTGGGCCTTGAGCAGATCATCCCGCTGGCGGGCAAGGTCTTCATAGCGCTCGCGGCAGGCACGGTAATCCTCCACGGCAGTCACATTGACCGGACCCATGGCGCGGATCTCGCGCCGGATTTCTGCGCTGCGCTTATCGCCCGCAGACAGATCAAACGGCTCATGCAGGTATTCCTTCGCGCCGGCATAAGTGAGCTCATACTCATCCCAGATGCGCTGCTGCATCTGCGAGAGCTCTGCCTGCGTGCGGGAGAGCACCATCTCCGCCTTATGATACTTATCCTGATCCTGTGCAAGCGTTTCGCGCAGGGAATCGATCTCCTGCGTCAGGCTGCGCACGCGCTCAAGCACTTCGCTGCGCTGTGCCTGCTTGCCGGCAAGATCCTTCTGCGCGCTTTCCAGCTGGCTGGCGCACTGCGCGGAGAGCTCCACATCCGAAGCCATCTGCTGTGTCGCCTGCTGATGCTCGAGGATCAGCTTTTCACGGCTTTCATGCGCCTGATAGAGCTGAGCCGCAATATCCTCCTGCTCGCGGTGCATGCGCGCGCCGTCGGCAATCAGGGCTGTGAGATCACGCTCTCTGGCTGCGAGCGTAACGCGCAGATTCTGCGCCTGCTCGCGCAGTACGTCAAGCGCTTCGCGCTTTTCATAGAGAATATCAGACAGTTCGCCCGTACGGCGGTTCATCTCGTCGCTGGTGCGTTCCTCGCCCTCCTGTGTGCTGCGCGCGCCTGCCAGCTGACCGTCAATCTGCGCGAGATTCTGCGCAATCTGCGCGCACAGCAGATCGCAGCGCTGCTCCTGCTGCGCATGATTCTCTCGCTGCTGCGTCAGCGTGCGCAGGCGTTCGCTGGCAATCGACACGTCGATCTGCGCCTGATGCAGCTCTTCGAATGCCTTTGCCCGGCGCTGCTTGATCTCCTGCCTGTATGCTTCGCCCTTTTCAAGGCGCGTCTCGTAATCCCTGATCTGCTGCTCGAGCTTTTCAAGCAGCGCTTCATGCTCCTTGATTTCGCGCTCTCGCGAGAGCAGGCTCGTCATGCGCGATGCAGAGCTGCCGCCCGTCATCGAGCCGCCGGAGTGCATGACGTCGCCCTCCAGCGTCACCAGCCGGAACGCATGGCGGCCCCGGCGCATGATCTCAATGCCTGCATCCAGATTCTCAGCCACCACTGTGCGGCCGAGGAGGTTTTCCACAATACCACGGTATTCCGGTGCAAAACCCACCAGCTCGCTGGCCACGCCGACACAGCCCGGCATCGACAGAAGCTGGCGCTCCTGTTGATTCAGCGTTCTGCCGGTGATCGTCGTCATCGGCAGGAATGTTGCGCGGCCCAGCTTGTTGCTGCGCAGATACGCAATCATGTCGCGGGCAACGTATTCATCACTGGTGACGACATTCTGCAGCGCGCCGCCAAGCACAGCTTCCACTGCACGCTCAAGCTCACGGGGCACCTGCATCAGCGACGCCACAACGCCGCGCACGCCGCTGTTCCCGCGCGCATGCAGAAGCACCTGCTTGACCGCCTGCTGATAACCGGCATAATCGCGCTCCATCTCGCGCAGCACGCGAAGGCGGCTGGCCGCTGCCTGCTTCTGGCCGCTTGCCTCGGTGATCGCCTGTTGGATGCGTGCGATCTTCTGCGCTGCCTCCTGATTCTCCTGATCAATGCGCTGCTCCGCTGATTGCAGTTCGCTTTCAGCTCTGGTAAACGCATCAAGCTCTTCGCGCGCCTCTTCAAGCTGCTCATCCAGCCTTTGGGCAATCATGACAAGCTCTTCACGCTGCGCTCTGGCTTCCTCACCCCGGCGCTCAAGTTCCCTGCGCATGGTCGACAGGCGCGCCTCGCTGGTACGCACGTCGCTCAGGCGGTTCATAGCGTCGATGATCGCGCTCTTATGCGCTTCGAGCTGTTCCTCTGCCTCGCGCGCGGCTTCCTGCGCACGCTCCAGCGCCGCTTCCCTTTCCCGGACGTCGCGCCTGAGATCTGTGATCTGCGCGCGCGCATCCAGCGTATCGGTTTCATTCTGACGGATCTGCGCGTCAAGCGCTTCGCTGCGCGTACGCCGGACATCCTCCTCCTGACTGAGGTTGAGCACGTCCTTTTCCATGCGCGCAATCTCGGCGCGCAGCATGGCAATTTCGCCCTCGCGCGCTTCCTTTTCGCGCGTAAGCTCCAGCACAGTCTCGTGCGCAGCAGATACCTGCGCCTCCAGCTCCACAGACGTCTCGTTCGCGCTGTCGCGCAGGGCAGTCATCTCCGCCGTACGGCGTTCCTCCTGCTCAATCGCATCACGGAGACCGGCAAGCATGTTTTCAGCGTCCTCGATACGCTCCTTCGCACGATCGCTGCGCAGCACAAAGGACGAGCA
Source organism: Clostridia bacterium (assembly GCA_017545905.1). Classification (GTDB taxonomy): domain Bacteria; phylum Bacillota; class Clostridia; order Christensenellales; family Aristaeellaceae; genus Ventricola. Next base: position 18,415 of record JAFWXL010000044.1, read on the forward strand.
CTCCAGCACGCGCAGTTCATCGCGCAGGGCCAGATAATGCCTGGCGGTTTCGCTCGCTTTGGCCAGCGGCTCCAGCTGGCTTTCCAGTTCAGAGATGATATCCTCCACGCGGGAGAGATTGTCGCGCATATTGGACAGGCGCTTTTCGCTTTCTTCCTTGCGTGTACGGTATTTGACGATGCCTGCGGCCTCTTCGAAGATGCCGCGGCGGTCCTCGCTCTTCTGGGAAAGAATCTCGCCGATTCTGCCCTGACCGATGATCGAGTAGCCTTCCTTGCCCACGCCCGTGTCGCGGAAGAGCTCGATGATATCGCGCAGGCGGCAAGCCGCCTTGTTGATGTAGTATTCGCCTTCACCGCTGCGATAAACGCGGCGCGTGATCATCACTTCCGTAAAATCCACCGGAAGCGCGTGGTCCTCGTTGTCAAATACGAGCGATACCTCGCAATAGCCCAGACGCTTTCGCTTCTGAGTACCATTGAAGATGACGTCTTCCATCTTTCCGCCGCGAAGCGCTTTTGCACTCTGTTCGCCAAGCACCCAGCGCACCGCATCGGACAGATTGGATTTGCCGCTTCCGTTGGGTCCCACGATGCCCGTGATGCCCTGATCGAACACGACCACCGTTCTGTCCGCGAACGATTTGAAGCCGTATATTTCCAGTCGTTTCAGCCGCACAGCTGCGACTCCTTTCTGTCAGTCAGCCTGACTCAGGCTGTTGGCTCGCTTAATTCGTCTGTCCCAGCACCTTGAGCGCCACCTGAGCGGCAGCCTCCTCGGCACGCTGCTTTCTGGCGCCCTGGCCTCGGCCAAGCTCCGTGCCATCAGCGCGCATCACCCTGGCTGTGAATACGCGCGCATGCGGCGGCCCATCCTGCGCGACAATCTCGTAGCTGGGCGTTTCCTCGCCCTGCGCCTGCAGATACTCCTGCAGCGCGCTCTTGGCATCGCGGTCGCTGCGCGCGGAAGACTCATAATCGCCCATCGCCAGATCAATCAGCTTCGCAGCCTTTTCCATCCCCGCATCCAGATAGACGGCGGCAATCACCGCTTCCATCGTATCAGCGAGAATCGAAGGATTCTCCCTGCCGCCGACAACCTCTTCGCCACGGTCGAGCTTGAGATACCCGCCAAGACCAAATTGGCGGGCAGCCTGCGCGAGGTTTGCCTCGCACACAAGCGCCGCGCGCCTGCGTGTCAGCTGTCCCTCTTTGAGCTTGGGGAACTTGTGATAGAGCACGCGGCTGACACAGATCTCCAGCACAGCGTCGCCCAGAAACTCCAGACGCTGATTGTCCCTGCACTTATGCTGAAGCGCATATGAGGGATGCGTCATGGCCAGATCAAGCAGGGCAGGATCGGCAAAGCAATGGCCGATTGCCTGCTCAAGCGCACGATACTTCATGTCGTTTGATTTCCTTTCGTCGCTCCCCGTCCATTTCGCTTTCCACAAAACAAACCGGCGCAAATCCTGAGGCCCGCAGCCGGGACCGATACCCGGCAGAAGGATTTGCACGGCAATCGTATTCGCGCAAAGCGAAATACACGGGAAAGCCGCTGCCGGTGCTTATACCGGCAGCGGGCTGTATGATGCATGATTCTCGCCCGTCCTTTTACAGGCTCAGGCGCGGCGTGCATCGTCAGAATTACATCTTCTCTTCGATATACTTAGCCATATCGGCGACCGTCTTGACCTTTTCGATCGCGTCGTCCTCGACCTCAATACCGAACTCATTCTCCACGTCCATGACCAGCATCATGATCGACGCGCTGTCGGCCTGCAGGTCTTCCTTCATACGGCTCTCCGGCTTCACATCAGCGGGATTCACGCCCAGCTGCTCGGAAACCATGGCAATCAGCTTCTCCATCATTGTCGTTTTCCTCCTTGCTTGTGTCAGTATCTAAGAATCAATCCTGAGATTGGTGCTTACGCTTCTTCTTTTGCAGCGGCAAGCTGCGCAACGCCTGCGCGGATCTCCTCCACCACGCCGGTCGCCACCACCGTGCGCGCCTGACGCAGCGCGCAGAAGATGGCTCGTGCATTGGAATTGCCATGCGCCTTGATCACGGCGCCGTCAGCGCCCAGCAGCGGCACGCCGCCGACCTCTTCGGAATTGAAGCTCTGCTTGAGCGACTTGAACGTATCCTTGGCCAGCAGCGCGGCAATCTTGCCCTTTGTATTGCTGAGCAGGCCCTGCTTGAGAAGCTTGAAGAGCGCAGAGATGACGCCCTCTGTATTCTTGAGCACAACGTTGCCGATAAAGCCGTCTGCAGCGAGCACGTCGCAAAGGCCTGCCATGGTATCGCGCGCCTCTACGTTGCCAATGAACGTATAGACATTCTGCGCGCTCATGAGCGCGTGCGCCTGCTGTGCCTGCTCGTTGCCCTTGGCCGCCTCGACGCCGATATTGACCAGACCGACCTCTGGATTCTCCACGCCCATGACGCGCTTCATGTAGATGCTGCCCATCATGGCAAACTGGTTGATCCATTCCGGCTTGCAGTCGGTATTGGCGCCCGCATCCACCAGCAGCATCGTGCGGCCCGGAATGGGCAGCGGCGCAGCCAGAGCCGGGCGGTCGATACCCTTGATGCGCCCGATCTTAAACATGGAGCCGGCCATCACCGCGCCGGTAGAACCGGCAGAAACGAAGGCCTGCGCCTCCTTGCGGCGGACGATATCCATGCCGACGTTAAACGTAGAATCCTTCTTGCGGCGCAGCGCCATGACCGGATGCTCCTCCGTCGTGATCACCTGCGTGGCATTGACCACCTGCAGGCGATCCTTCACACCGGCATACGCAGCCTGATCGGCATATTCGCCGATGGTCTTTTCGATCAGCTCCTGTGGGCCGACGAGCACCACCTCGATATCATCAAACTCGCGCAGCGCATCAATCGCGCCGTCTACATTGACCTTGGGCGCAAAATCGCCGCCCATGGCATCCAGAACAATTTTCATCATAAACAAAACCTCCAAACGGAGCCCTTACGCTCTTCCCAGCGTAAAAGCATACATGCCGATACCGGCTGCAATCGCCAGATTCAGCGAATCGATTCTGGCACTGTGCGGGATCAGCGTGCTGACGCCATAATCCGCAAAGACATCGGGCAGACCCGTCGCCTCGTTGCCAAAGACCAGAGAGAATTCGCCCCTGACCTTTCTGACCGCCTCTGCCAGCGGAACAGCACCCGTGAGCATGAATGGGAACAGCTGCCGCTGCGGATACTCGCTGCGATAGTCGTCAAACGAATCAAAATGGCGCACATTCAGCGAAAAAGCAGCGCCCATCGACGCGCGCGTTACACGCGGATCATCAGAATCGACTGCAGGACGGATGATAGCGATATTCGTCAGGCCAAAGCCCAGCGCAGTGCGCAGAATTGTGCCCAGATTGCCGCTGTCGCTGGGATTGACCAGCACGATATGCGGCGCATCCGGCGCAAACACGCCCTCCTGCTTCTTATAGACCATCGCAGCAAAGCAGTTTTCCTTTTTGCTGATGCGCTCCAGCGCCCTGTCCGCAATCTCTACGCGAACGCCGGCTGTCTCTGCCTGCGCGCGCAGGCTGGCAGCGCCTTCGCTTCTTTCGCTGCTGCTTGCCAGCAGAAGACGCAGACAGCGCTCAGGCGCGTTCTTCAGGCACTCCGTCGCCGGAAAAATACCGGGCGCATAAGAATAAGCCAGCGCTTTATTGTAAGCCTCCAGTTTGGCCACAGGCCGTTCCTCCTTCTTTCGGCTCATCAGTATACAGATTCAACCATCTTGAAATTATATCAGATTCCGGGCATTTCTTCAAGTCATGCACCTTATTTCCATGCAGCAGGATTCCTTCGGTCATTTTGTGTTAAGATTCCGTTCAGATTTATAAACACAGGCTGACTCTTTCTGAATACCGGTTGAAATCCAAAATTGCTTCAATTATAATACTTTTTCATTAAAATGTCCCCATTGTGGGCATTGGCATTAATATGATCCATCATTTTCGATACATGACATTTCCAGAAAGGACAGCTTATCATGTCTGATACGCTTCGAATCGGCCTGGATATCGGCTCCACAACCATCAAATGTGTGGTGCTGGACAGTGAGGACAGAATCGTCTATTCCTGTTATGACCGACACTACTCCCTCATCGGCCAGAAGACGCGCGAACTGCTCACGCGCCTTGACAAAGACATCGCAAAAGGTGCGCCTGTTCGTCTGAGCATCTCCGGCTCCGCGGGCATGGGTCTTGCGCTTGGATCGCACATTCCGTTTGTGCAGGAGGTCTATGCAACCAAGGTGGCTGCGGATCTGTTTCTGCCGGGCACGGATGTGATTATCGAGCTGGGCGGTGAAGATGCAAAGATCCTCTTCCTGCAGGGCACGCTTGAAGTACGCATGAACGGCTCCTGCGCCGGCGGCACCGGCGCCTTCATCGATCAGATGGCGACGCTGCTGGCGATTACACCGGCTGAGATGAATGAGGAAGCAGCCAGAGCAGAACGTACCTATACAATCGCTTCCCGCTGCGGCGTATTCGCCAAGACCGACGTACAGCCGCTGCTCAATCAGGGGGCAAAGCGCGCTGACGTTGCGCGCTCCATCTTCATGGCCGTGGTCAATCAGACCATTGCCGGCCTTGCGCAGGGCCGCCCAATCAAGGGTAATGTGGTCTATCTCGGCGGACCGCTGACATTCATGAGCGAGCTTCGCGCCTGCTTTGACGAGGCGCTGGGGCTTCGCGGTGTGTGTCCGGAGAATTCGCTGTATTTCGTTGCGCTGGGCGCCGCACATCAGGCAATAGAAGAAATGCGCCTGAGCGAATGCATTGAAGCCATCGACGCTTTCCATTCCACGGAAAGCTACAATGCTCTGCCTGCGCTCTTTGAAAACGAAGAAGCGCTTGAAGCCTTCCGTGCGCGCCACGCAAAGGCGAAGGTCAGCCGCCGCGATCCGGCAGGCTACACTGGGAAGGTTTATCTTGGCATCGACTCCGGCTCCACGACGATCAAATCCGTTGTGATTTCCAATGAAGGCGAGTTGCTCCTCACCCGCTACCAGTCCAATTCCGGCGATCCCGTTCCCCATGTGCGCGCCTTTCTTTCTGATCTGCGCCGCGAGCATCCCGACTGGGTTATCGCCGGCAGTGCGGTCACCGGCTACGGCGAGGATCTTATCCGGAGCGCGTTCGGCGTTGATTTCGGTCTGGTGGAAACTGTCGCACACTTCACCGCCGCAAAAGCCTTTATGCCCGAGGTCGATTTCATCATCGATATCGGCGGTCAGGACATCAAGTGCTTCAAGATCGTCGGCGGCGTGATCGATAATATCTTCCTCAACGAAGCATGTTCCTCCGGATGCGGTTCCTTCCTGCAGACATTTGCCAACGCGCTCGGCTATGACATCGGTGAGTTTTCTCAGCTTGGACTTGCCGCACGCAAGCCTGTCGATCTCGGCTCCCGCTGCACGGTATTCATGAATTCCTCCGTCAAGCAGGCGCAGAAGGACGGCGCTGACGTGACCGACATTTCCGCCGGCCTGTCGATTTCCGTGGTCAAGAATGCGCTTTACAAGGTCATCCGCTGCTCCGGCGCGCAGGAGCTTGGCAGGCACATCGTTGTGCAGGGCGGTACGTTCCTCAACGACGCCGTGCTGCGCGCCTTTGAAAACGAACTGCAGATCGACGTTGTTCGTCCCGATATCGCCGGCCTGATGGGCGCATACGGCGCAGCGCTGCACGCCCGCGATCAGCGAACCCTCGCGCCCGGCGAAAGCACTGTGCTCAGCCTTGAAGCGCTGGAAGCATTCAAAAGTGAAGTCACCCATACCCGCTGCAGCGGCTGCGAAAACCATTGCCAGCTCACCATCAACAGCTTCGGCGGCAAGCGCCGCTACATCAGCGGAAACCGCTGCGACAGGCCCGTCGCAGGCAGCAAAGCCTCAGGCACACTGAACCTGTACAGCTACAAGCAGGAAAAGCTGTGCGCGCTCATCAGCAAGCACAGCGCAAATGCGCCGCGCGGCAAAATCGGCCTGCCGCTCGGCCTGAATATGTACGAGCTTCTGCCATTCTGGCACGAGCTGTTTACCAGGCTCGGCTTTGACGTGGTCGCCTCTCCCTTCTCCTCACGCGATCTCTATATTGCCGGTCAGGCGACCATTCCTTCGGATACTGTCTGTTTCCCGGCAAAACTGCTGCATGGACATATTGACTGGCTGATCCGCCAGGGCGTTCGGCATATCTTCTATCCGTGCATGAGCTACAATCTGGATGAGAATCTGGGCGACAACCATTACAACTGCCCGGTGGTGGCATATTATCCGGAGGTCATTTCCGCGAACATGCCGTCCGTTCGCGAAATCGATTTTATCCACGATTACGTAGGTCTTGATCAGCGCAGGCATTTCCCGAAAAAGCTTACAGCCATCCTGCAGAAGCATTTTCCGGACATCAGAGCCAGCGAAGTACGGACCGCCTGCGAAGCCGCCTATGCCGCCCAGGAGGCCTATATGGCCGACATACGCCAAAAGGGCGAAGAGATGATCGCAAAAGCGCGCGAAGAGGGCAGGCGCATCATTGTGTTGATCGGCCGTCCGTATCATGTCGATCCGGAGATCAATCATGGCATCGACAAGCTCATTGCGGGCTTTGGCGCGGCGGTGATCACCGAGGACTCCCTCTCCCATCACATGAAGAAGGCGCCCGTTGGCGTGCTCAACCAGTGGACCTATCACTCCCGCCTGTATGCCAGCGCACGCTACATCACCACGCAGAAGGACATGAATCTCGTTCAGCTGGTCTCCTTTGGCTGCGGCGTGGACGCGATCACCACCGATGAGGTGCGCGATATTCTCGAAGAGAACGGCAAGATTTACACGCAGATCAAGATCGATGAGATCACCAACCTCGGCGCGGTACGCATCCGCCTGCGCTCGCTGTTTGCAGCGATCCAGGCGCAGCAAGCGCTTGAAAAGGCAAAGGAGGTGTGAGCCATGTCCGCCAAACACGTTGAATTCACCAAAGAAATGCGAGAAGCCGGCTACACTATCCTTGCGCCCAATATGCTGGCTTTCCACTTTTCCCTGATGGAAAAGGTATTCCACCTCAACGGATACAATGTCGAGATCCTCAAAAATGACGGCCCCGGCGTCATGGCTGAAGGCCTCAAGTATGTGCACAACGATACATGCGTTCCAGCGCTGCTGGTCATCGGCCAGTTTCTGGATGCGCTGCACTCCGGCAAATACGATCTGAACAGAGTTGCCCTTGCCATCACGCAAACCGGCGGCGGCTGCCGCGCCAGCAACTATATCTTCCTGCTGCGCAAAGCGCTCAAAAAAGCAGGTCTGGAACACATTCCGGTGATCTCAGTCAATATGAGCGGGCTGGAAAAATGCTCCGGTTTCACGCTGACGCTGCCACTGATCCGGCAGGTGATTTCCTCGCTGATTTATGGCGACTGCATCATGCATGTGGCCAATCAGACCCGTCCATACGAATATAACAATGGAGAGACTGACGCGCTGATTGAGCGCTGGAACAGCGAACTGATCGCGCAGTTCAATCAGGGTAAGGGCCTTTCCCAGAAGGAAATCCGCGCGAACATGGACAGAATCGTCGCAGATTTCGACGCCATCGACCGCAGCCGGGAAAAGAAAACGCGCGTGGGCATTGTCGGCGAAATCTATGTCAAGTATTCTCCGCTGGGCAACAACCGTCTGGAAGAATTCCTGCGCACGCAGAACTGCGAATACATGCTGCCCGGCGTGATGGGCTTCATTCTTTTCAAGATCGACAACCGCATCGAAGATATCCGGCTCTACGGCGGCAATCCCTTCAAGAAGATCTTCTGCACGTTTCTGAAGAGATATGTGCAGAAGATGGAGCGCCTGCTCATCGGGGCCATCACCGCCTGCCCGTCTTTTGTGCCGCCCTCCCCGTTTGAGCACACCAAGAAGCTCGTGCGTGACGTGATCGGCTACGGCTGCAAAATGGGCGAAGGCTGGCTTCTGACCGCCGAAATGCTTGAACTGGCCGAAAACGGCTACGAAAACATCATCTGCGCGCAGCCCTTCGGCTGCCTGCCCAACCACATTGCCGGCAAAGGCATGATCCGCCGGCTCACGCAGGTGCATCCGGGGATCAATATCGTGCCCATTGACTACGACCTCTCCGCCACGAAGGTCAATCAGGAAAACCGTATCCGGCTGATGCTCGCCGTTGCAGGCGATACGCTCCGCAAAAAGAAGCAGCAGGAGCTGCTTATCGCGCAGGATGAAGCCGCAGCAAAAAACTGCGTCGGCGACTGTGAAAGCTGCAGAAAGCATGCCGGCTGATCATGCCAAACAAAAACAAACTCCCGACTGATCACGGGAGTTTGTTTTGTTTGGTATGCTTTTACATTTCGCGGCGGCCTTCGATCGCTTTTGCCAGCGTAACCTCGTCGGTATACTCCAGATCGCCGCCCACAGGCAGACCATGCGCAATGCGGGTGACCAGAATACCCATGGGCTTGAGCAGGCGCGCGATATAGCTGGCCGTCGCCTCGCCCTCGATATCAGGGTTGGTGGCCAGAATGACCTCTTTGATATCCTCGCTGCCCACGCGCGCAAGAAGCTCTCGGATCCGGATGTCCTCCGGCCCGATGCCCTCCATCGGGGAAATCGTGCCGTGAAGCACATGATAGACGCCCTTGAAATCGCGCATACGCTCCATGGCCGCCACGTCGCGCGGGTCGCGCACGACGCACAAAACGCCGTTTCGCCTGCGCTCATCAGCACAGATCGGGCATGGATCCTCCACGGTATAATTGCCGCAGAGCGAGCAATACTTGACCGCCTTTCTCCCCTGCCAGATTGCAGCTGCAAGTTCATGCACCTGATCCTCCGGAAGGGAGACAATGTGATACGCCAAACGCAGCGCCGATTTCGCGCCGATGCCCGGCAGACGGGAAAGTTGCTGCGCCATTCTGGCGATGGGCTCAATCTGACCAGCCATGATCAGAACATGCCGCCCATGCCGCCGCCGATCTTGTTCATCTCGGCTTCACGGGTCTCTTCGCCCTTTTTGAGCGCATCGTTGACAGCCGCAACGATCATATCCTGAAGCATCTCGACATCATCCGGATCAACCGCATCGGGCTGAATCGTCAGCGCGAGCAACTGACGCTTGCCGCTGACCTTGCAAGTCACAGCGCCGCCGCCCGCAGTGCCTTCGTACTCACGCACGTCCAGCTCTTCCTGCTTCTGCACCATCATCTGCTGCATCTTCTGCGCCTGACGCATGAGCTGCTGCATATTACCGCCCGGAATTCCGGGGAAACCGCCTCTTGCCATGTTTCATTCCTCCTGAAATATGAAAATCATCGTATTCGATTATACACCATTCCAGCGTAATTGAAAAGAAGAAAAACCGCTTCCAGTCATTTGAAAATCAAAAAGAAAGCTGTCATCCCGATGGAAAGCGTGACGAAAACTGTCAGGATATGAAGAGCGCCTGCGGTCACAATAAGCGCGAACCGATTGGAGGTGAAAAGAGATGGCGAACAATTCAGGCAGCAATCAGATCAATGTGCCTCAGGCACGCAACGCGCTGAACAACATGAAATATGAAATTGCGCGCGAGCTGGGCGTAAACCTCAAGCAGGGCTACAACGGCGATCTGACCTCCCGTGAGGCAGGCTACGTCGGCGGCTACATGGTCAAGCGGCTCATCGAACAAGCTGAACAGCAGATGTCCGGACAGAGCTTCTAAGCATTCTGCGCATCCCAGACCCAAATCATGAAAGGGGACTTTTTCCTATGTATCAGAATCAGAATATGAATCAGGGTATGAACTCCGGCGCACAGAATCAGCAGAACATGGGCAGCCAGCAGACCGGCGCGCAGAACCAGTCCGGCTCCAACCGCTCCGGCCGCGTCGTCGTGCCGCAGGCCAAGGGCGCGCTCAATCAGATGAAATACGAGATCGCCTCTGAGCTTGGCATCAATCTCAAGCAGGGCTATAACGGCGATCTGCCGTCCCGTCAGGCGGGTTACATTGGCGGTTACATGACCAAACGCCTGATTGAACAGGCCGAGCGCGCGATGAGCCAGCAGGGCTGATGCCCTGACCTTCGAGCGATGAAATCCTTCTGCATGAAGGTATAAGATAAAGGCAGACGCATGGAAAACCGCCATGCAGTCTGCCTTTTCAGTATGTTGGAATGAAACCATATTGGAAGCAGACTCGAAAAAGATTGCAGCTATTGACACAGATGCAGGCTGTATTGTACAATTCAAATAACTATCCATACCAGATTGGGCAGAGGGGAAGAATCGTATGAACGGTTTTGTTTTGAAGAGATTGGCGTATCTGTGTGCATTATGCGCGCTGCTTATGCTGATGCTGGTCATTCCCTGCACGGTTCAGGCAGAAGAGACTCAGGCAGGCGGATCATTCGGGCTGATCATCAGCGAAGCCCAGAGCAACAATGATACAGATTGGATGCTGGGTTTCCATGATTATATTGAAGTCTACAATGCCGGTGACGAATCTGTCATGCTTTCGGATTATTTCCTGACGCGCGACGAGGCAGATCCCTTTTCCTGCCATCTGCCTGCGGTGGAGCTTGGGTCGGACAGCTATGCCCTGCTGATCTGTGATGTGGATCTGCTCGATTTTCGGCTGTCCAAGGAGGGATGTGAGCTGTTCCTCTATCACCGCAATGGCACACTGTGCGATGATGTGGAGCTGCCTGCGATGGAAAACAATGTGTGGCAGGCAGAGCATGGCCTCACACAGCAGCCGTCCCCGGGTTATCCCAATACGGCAGAGGGCGCAGCAGCATATCGCGCGACATTCAGCCAGACGCTGATTGTCAGCGAAGTGGTTTCCTCCAACAGCAAGCTGCTGCCGCAAAACGACGAATACAACGATCTCATCGAGCTGCAGAATATCGGAGAGGAAACCGTCAATCTCAGTCAGTATTATCTGTCGGACAAGAAGAAGAATCCCTTCCTCTGGCAGCTCCCGAATGTGGAGCTTGCTCCGGGCGAATGCTACGTCGTGCAGGCCTCCGGCAGCCAGAATGGTCATGAGGCGCCATTCAAGATTCCCGCTACCGGTGAGGCAATCTATATCAGCGACAGGAACGGCCAGTGCATTGATGCGCTGTATGTACCGCCGCTGATGCCGGATACCTCCTACGGCCGGAGCGGTGATGCGCTGTTTTATTATGATCTGCCCTCGATCGGCAGACCGAATACAGACGGATTTGACGGCATTACGCAAACGCCGCAAGCCAGTCAGGACAGCGGCCCGCTCAGCGGGCCTGTCCATGTTACGCTCAGCGGCGAAGGTGAAATCTACTACACACTCGACGGTAGGACGCCCAGCGGGAAAAGCGCCCGCTACGACGGCACGCCAATCGCCATCAGCAAAAACACTGTTCTGCGCGTACGCGCGGTAAAGGACGGCAAGCTGTGGTCACGGGTGGGAACCTATACCTACCTGATGGATGCGCAGAAGTATGAATTGCCGCTGCTGTGCATCAGCGCTGAACCCGGCGCAATCATGGGCGCAAATGGCATTTATACGCTGTACAAGAGCAAGAGCCGCGAAGCTGTAGTCAATATGACGCTGATCGAAAACGGCGTTGAGTGCTTCAGCGTAGACTGTGGTTTGAAGATCCATGGACAAGGAAGCCGTCAGCTTCCCAAAAAGAGCTTTCAGGTTCGGTTCCGCGCCAAGTATGGCTGCGGTCGGCTGGAATATAAGCTATTTGAGAATTCGCCGGTTACATCATTCAATGCCCTGGTATTACGCTGCGGTTCGGAAGATGCGACCCGCGCTTTTTTTCGCGATGAATTTCTCACATCTTTGACAGCACAGACTATGCCCGAGGTACTCTATCAACGTCATAAGCCGGTGAACCTGTTTATTGACGGAGAGTATTTCGGTGTTTACTACATCCGCGAGCGCGTGACGGACGCCTTTGCCGCCTCGTACCTGGGCGGAGAAGAAGACGACGTCGACATGATACAGGGATGGAGCATTCAGGAGCACGGCAGCCGGGATGACTGGATGGCCCTGCTTCGCTACTGCCGCAAGCACAATCTATCCGACGAAGAGGCATTCAATCATGTTGCGAGCCAGATTTCGCTGGAAAGCTTCATGGATTATTACATCGCGCGCGCGTATTCCGGCGACCGCGATTATACCAATATCCGCCATGTGCGCAGCCGCGGCGGCGACGGCCTGTGGCGAATTGTGAACTTTGATCTTGACTGGGGATTTGGCCAGCAGCCCGCTGCCTTCCATCAGATGATCGGAACAGTCAGCGACAAGACTGCGCTCAACACAGTCATTATCAATGCCCTGCTTCAGAATGCAAGCTTCAGAGATCAGATGCTCACGCGTCTTTCCTGGCATCTTCGCAACACGTATGACCCCGAACGCGTGATTGCGCATATCGATGAGATGGCTGCGAAGGTTGATCATGATCTGCAATACAATTACGAGATATGGGGCGGCACCTATGAATCGTGGCTGGAGCATGTGCAGCTGCTTCGCGACTTTGTAAAGAGCGACGACTCGGATCGTGTGACGGCCATGATACAGAGCGCGAAGCGCGCCTTCCGCATGACAGAAGAAGAAATGGTGTATTACTTCGGTGATCTTTATACGGGAAAGTGAAAGCAATCAATCAGCCGGACTCAAGCTTTTTGAGTCCGGCTGATTTTTCCTATTCATTCAAAGCTTTGAGACAATCTGATTGCCGCGAGATACCGTGCCAGTGCATCCCGCCATTCAGGCAGCGGTTCAAAGCCAGCCTCCGCCAGTTTGCGCTTGTCAAGCCTGCTGTTAAGCGGGCGCGCAGCTCTGGACAGGCCGTATTCCGCCGTCGTCACGGGGATCACCTGTGTGCGCAGCCCCGCCTGACGGAATATCTCTCTGGCGAAATCCGCCCATGAAATATAGCCGCCTTCATTGGTTGCATGATAGTAGCCATACTTCTGTGTTGCTATCATGTCCGCCAGCAGCCTTGCAAGATCCAGCGTGTACGTCGGCGTGCCGATCTGATCACACACGACGCGCAGGCTGTCATGCTTCTGCCCCAGAGCGAGCATCGTTTTGATAAAATTTCTGCCATTGAGGCCGAATACCCACGCAATACGCACGATGAAGTATTTTTCAAGCAGGCCGCTTACAGCCAATTCACCTTCCAGCTTGGTCTTGCCGTAGACGTTAAGCGGCGCATATTCCCTGCAGTCCGGCTGCCACGGCGTCCGCCCCTGTCCATCAAAGACATAATCCGTGGAGATGTACATCATCCTGCAGTCCAGCGCTTTGCAGGCCTTCGCGATGTTTTCCGTTCCGCAGGCGTTGACCGCACGAACCTTCTCCTCATGATCCTGCGCTGCGTCCACCGCCGTCCATGCTGCACAGTGAATCACGGCGTCCGGCCTGATCCTGCTCAGCGCAGCAGAAACCGCCGCCCCGTCCGTAATATCCAGCTGTATATACGGCGCACGGGTCACAGCTGTTCCATCCTGAATACCGGTATATCCAGGGGCCACGTCGCTGCCAATCGCCTCATGGCCGCGCCCGGCAAGCTCATTGACGACGTCGTGGCCAAGCTGACCGCATACGCCGGTAACAAATATCTTCATAGGCTCACCTCAGCGGTTTGTGTACATCTTCTCATAGTAATTCCGGTACTCGCCGGAGATGATCTCCTCCCACCATTCGCGGTGATCCAGATACCACTGAATCGTCTTGACAATGCCGTCCTTGAACATCGTCTCCGGCAGCCATCCCAGCTCATTATGGATCTTCGTCGGATCGATCGCATAGCGCATATCGTGACCCTTGCGGTCGGCGACATAGGTGATCAGGCTCTCCGGTTTATTCAGCGCTTTGCAGATCAATCTGACGATGTCGATATTCCTCATCTCGTTGTGACCGCCGATGTTGTATACCTCACCTACGCGACCTTTATGGATAATCAGATCGATCGCCTTGCAGTGATCCTCCACATACAGCCAGTCGCGCACATTGAGCCCATCGCCGTAGACGGGCAGCGGCTTATCATTCAGACAGTTTGCAATCATCAGCGGAATCAGCTTCTCCGGGAAATGATACGGACCATAGTTGTTTGAACAGCGGGAGATGCTTACCGGCAGGCCATATGTGCGGTGATATGCCAGAACAAGCAGATCCGCGCTCGCCTTGGAGGCTGAATACGGACTGGAGGTGTGGATCGGCGTGGTCTCTGTAAAAAACAGATCCGGACGATCCAGTGGCAGATCGCCATAGACCTCATCAGTGGACACCTGATGATAGCGCGTGACTCCATACCTGCAGCATGCGTCCATCAGGGTCTGCGTGCCCAGAATATTGGTCCTGAGGAAAATGCCCGGATCCTCGATGGAGCGGTCGACATGGCTCTCCGCTGCGAAATTGACCACGATATCCGGCTTTTCCTCCTCAAAGAGCTGAAATACCGCCTCGCGGTCACAGATATCCGCCTTCACAAAGCGGAAATTCGGGTTATCCATGACGCCCTTAAGCGTGGACAGGTTGCCCGCATAGGTCAGCTTGTCCAGACAGACAACGCGGTAATCCGGATACCGGGAAAGCATATGAAAGACAAAATTGCTCCCGATGAATCCAGCGCCGCCGGTTACAATGATGGTCATACGCTTATTCCTCCGTATAGCTGAAATTGCAATCGCTGTCGCAGAGCATTGGCGAAGATGTGTCCTTCTGGCTGAGCACCGGATTGGTCACACCCCAGTCAATGCCGATCTCCGGATCATTAAACCGGATACCGCGATCGCACGCCTTCGAATAGAAGTTGTCTACCTTGTAGCAGAATTCCACATCATCCGTCAGTGTCACAAAGCCATGACCAAAGCCGCGCGGAATAAACAGCATGCGCTTATTCTCCGCAGAGAGTTCCACGCCAACCCACTGCTTATACGTCGGGCTTCCCTTGCGCAGATCCACACATACATCCAGAACAGCGCCCCTTGAAACACGGACAACCTTTGCCTGCGCCATGGGATTATTCTGAAAATGAATACCGCGCAGCGTACCTTTCAGCGCCGTATAGGACTGATTATCCTGCACAAATTCATTCGTAATACCAATATCGGCAAATTTTCTCTTAGAATAGGTTTCCATGAAATATCCGCGATGATCACCAAACACCTGCGGCTCGATGATATACACGCCTAGAATCTTTGTTTCAATCCTTTTCATCAGTATCGCAGCCTTCCTTCCGCCACTGCCCTCAGATGCGCACCATATGGGCTCTTTCCATAGCGCTGCGCGCTTTCGAGCAGCTTCTCTCTGGTAATCCAGCCATTCTTATAGGCGATCTCTTCCGGCGCACTGATCTTAATGCCCTGACGCTTTTCGACCATCCGGACAAAATCTGCCGCCTCAACAAGGCTATCCATCGTACCTGTATCCAGCCAGGCAAAGCCGCGGCCAAGCAGCTGAACGTCCAGTCTGCCCTGCTTGAGATACATATCGTTGAGTGTGGTGATCTCCAGCTCTCCGCGTGCCGAAGGCTTCACATCGCGTGCCATCGTGCTGATGCCCTTCGGGTAGAAATACAGGCCCGTGATGGCATAGTTGCTTTTGGGTTCTCTGGGTTTTTCCTCCACCGAGATCACATGGCCGTCTTTATCAAACTCAACCACACCAAAGCGCTCCGGATCGCTGACATAGTAACCAAAGACTGTCGCGCGGTCATTCCGATCTGCATTGGCAGCAGCAGTGCGCAGAATCCTCGAGAAGCCATTGCCATAGAAGATATTGTCGCCCAGCACCATAGCGCATGCATCATCTCCAATAAAGCTTTCACCCAGCAGAAACGCCTGTGCAAGGCCATCCGGAGATGGCTGCACGCAGTAAGAAAGATTCACACCAAACTGACTGCCGTCACGCAGCAGATTTTCAAAGCGCGGCGTATCCTCCGGCGTGGAGATGATGAGAATATCCTTGATTCCCGCCAGCATAAGGGTGGAAAGCGGGTAATAAACCATAGGCTTATCGTAGACAGGCAGAAGCTGTTTGCTCGTGACCATCGTCAGCGGATATAGACGGGTGCCGGCGCCGCCGGCAAGGATAATGCCTTTCATACGTATTCCTCCTGCCTGATCTGTTGCCATTCTGACGTTTCCGCAGCGTTTTCTTTGCCGTTATTGCTTGTCAGAAAAACGCTGCAGCCAGTTGCCGCAGATTTGTCCGCCGAACCGGCGCCATATAACACACTGAATCTGTCGTAATCGGCTACGAACTGCGTTCTAGCATAAAAATCCATGTTTATTGTACACCACAAACCCTGCTGCTGCAATAGACGTGGTGAAAAACCTCTTTTTCCGGCCTTGAGAAGAGAAAACACGATTCGCCGCAGCAGTTGGATTGCACCATCGCAGCCGGCATCTGTATGCAAACTGGATAACAGCCAAAACAAACGGGGCGCAGCGCTATTCTCCGCTGCGCCCGATTCGCGCATCTCTCAGCGCTGCAAAAACCACATCCCCAGCCTGACACGAAAATGCACCCTGTACGTCAGCACACAGGTATGCGCCCGAATAATCCGGCAGGATGCTAAGACGACATGTCTGCCCGTTGTGCGCAGGCATCAGCAGCGCGTACAGGATCGTCTGCACTGTGCCGCACAGAACCGCCGTCCGGGCTGCATCGCCTGTTCCTATGCGTGCCTGTACGCTGATAGACTCAAACCGCCTTCCTGTAAGCAGGCTTCGCAGATACGGGCGCAGAAGACGCTGCATGCGCTTTTGCCCCTTTCCCTGCCTGCGCTGCGTACGCCGGTAGCGCGGACTGATCCGCACGGGCCTGCCGTCATCCAGCAGGCGCAGTTCTGCATCATAGCGGAGGGTGACGCCGAATATGCCAATGCTCAGCGATACGCTTCCACGCCAGTCAACCACAGAAGCCTCTATGCGTACCAGCAGGCGCACACACAGCAGCCAGTACGCCAGCGCAATGAAAGCCAGCATGCACAGCCTCCTTTTCCCTCTTTTCAAGCATGGGTGATATCCTGTATAATGAAGAAAAACAATCTGATTTATTCCGATGGAGGAACCTATGAAACTGATTTCCTGGAACGTCAACGGCCTGCGCGCCTGCCTTGGCAAAGGCTTTGGCGATTACTTTGCCGCGCAGCACGCGGACTTTTTCTGCCTGCAGGAGACCAAGATGCAGCCCGGTCAGGCACAGATACCCGCAGAAGGCTATCACGAATACTTTTACTCTGCTGAGAAGAAGGGCTATTCCGGCACGGCGATCCTCACCAGACACGAGCCGCTTTCCGTCGCCTATGGCATGGGCAGCGAGCTGCACGACCATGAGGGCCGGCTGATCACGCTGGAATATGAAAACTTCTATATGGTCACCTGCTACACCCCAAACAGCCAGCGCGAGCTGACCCGCCTGCAGTACCGTCTGTGCTGGGAAGAGGATTTCCGGATGTATCTCAAAAAGCTCGACGAGAAAAAACCCGTGATCGTATGCGGCGATCTGAATGTCGCGCACAAAGAGATCGACCTCAAGAACCCCAAAACCAACGTAAACAACGCCGGATTCACTCCTCAGGAACGCGCCGCGATGACCAGACTCCTTGACGCCGGCTTTGTGGATTCGTTCCGTTACCTGCATCCGGATGCAACCGGCGCATACAGCTGGTGGAGCTACATGTTCAACGCCCGCGCAAACAACGCCGGATGGCGCATTGACTACTTCCTCGTCAGCGAGCGCATCAAGGACAGGATTACTGCCGCCGAGATTCACAGCGACGTGATGGGCAGCGACCATTGTCCGGTTGTATTGGAGATTGACCTGTAAGGAACAGGGGGATCCCATGGCCGCCGACCTTATGATCCTGCCGGGGGGACATCGCTCCCCTTGTTCCGCTTCACAGCTTTTCAGGATGCTATGTACAGGATGACAACGATAACCGAAAGGATGATACAATCATGAAACTGATGTTTGCTTCCGATATTCACGGTTCCCGCAGCGCAATGGAGGCGATTCTGCGCCAGTACACGCTCGAAGGCGCAGACAGGCTCGTTCTGCTGGGCGATCTGCTCTATCACGGTCCGAGAAACGATCTGCCGGATCAGTACGACCCCAAAGCCGTGACAGCACTGCTCAATGAGAACAAAAACGAACTGCTCTGTGTACGCGGCAACTGCGACGCCGAGGTCGACCAGATGGTGCTGGAGTTCCCGATTCAGGCGGACTATGCGCTCTTTGATCTGGATGGCGTGACGGCGTTTGTGACCCATGGTCATCTCTTCCATACCTCTGCGCTTCCGCCGCACAAAGCCGGCGACCTGCTCATCCACGGTCACACGCACGTGCTCACCGTACAGCAGGCCGGCGGCATGACGTATATCAATCCCGGTTCCGCTGCGCTGCCCAAGGAGGGCAATCCGAAGAGCTATATGATCTACGACAAGGGCGTGTTTGAAATCAAGACGCTGGATGGTGAGATCATTAAGACGCACAAGATCTTTTGATCTGCTAATATAACACACAGCCCGGACACGTCGCGTCCGGGCTGTTATTCTTGTTAAATTGCTTTTCATCGCGCAAAGCGCAAACGGGGCAATATCTCTGCCATGGATATGGGGACGACGCCCCATCGTTTTCTTACCGTTCGCGTTTTTCACCCTCAAAGAGAATACCCACGGCTTCGGGACCTGTGTTCGAGCAAACGGCGCTGCCCAAATGGAAGATATGCGCCGGCGGATATCCGATGCTCTTTTCCAGTGCAGCGGCGTAATCTGCTTCGTACTTGTGATTGGTCACACCGAGATAATACGGCGTGCCGGGCGTCATGCGATTCTTGCAGTGATTGACCATGGCTGTCATCACCTGCTTATCGCCGCGCACCTTTTTGACCACCTGACTCTCGCCGTCGATGAGCGTGAAAATTGGGCGGATGCCCAGCAGATCGCCTGCAATCGCGGCGGCAGCACTGACACGGCCGCTGCGGCGGATGACCTTGAGCGTGTAAGCGGTGAGCACCAGCTCCAGACGGGCAAAGCGATCATGGAGATACGCCACCACGCTGTCCAAAGACTCACCGGCCGCGAGCTTCTCGCTGGCAAAGCAGAGTTCCATACCATACGTTACCGAATAAGAGTGGCTGTCCACGATCTCAATGCGCATGCTGCTGTCCGGATTCTCCTCGCGGAACTGAGCAGCTGCGGCATGCGCATTGCTGTTGGTCGAAGAGCCCGTTGCGTTGATGGAAACATAGAGCACTTCCTCCACGCCTTCGCTCGCATACTGCTCAAACTTGTCCAGAAACTCATAGGTCGTGATCTGCGAGGTCGTGGGCATGGAATCGGTCTTGCGCAGCATCTCGCTGAACTCCTCCGGCGTAAAATCCACGCGCTCAGTATAGCCCTCGCCGTCAAGAGCCAGCTTAAAGCAAAGTATATCAATATGATGCTGATCCGCCATTTCCTGCGGAAGATCGCAGGCAGAATCGGTCAATATGACGTACTTTTTCATCGAATCATCATCCTCCATATTACTAGAATACGATGATTCTATCATACAATATTCGATTTCCAAATACAAGGGTATTGTGAAACATTTCTGAAACAAAAATGAAACGGGTCAAACACTCGTGTAAACTTTCCTTTATGCAGGCCGAAAAAGAGAAAAGCCGCCCCGAAGGACGGCTTTTGCTGTAAACCTGAATTACGCCTTGCCAGCGCAGCCCAGAACGTTGATCAGCTTGTGGCGGACCAGTTCCTTGATGTTGGCACGGGCCGGCTTGAGGTACTCGCGCGGGTCGAACTTGTCCGGATGCTCCGCAAAGAACTTACGGATGGTGCCGGTCATCGCCAGACGCAGGTCGGAGTCGATGTTGATCTTGCAGACGGCGAGCTGAGCCGCATGACGCAGCTGCTCTTCCGGCACGCCGATAGCACCCGGCATCGCGCCGCCGTAGGTGTTGACCATCTCGACATAGTTCTGCGGAACGGAAGAAGAGCCGTGCAGAACGATCGGGAAGCCCGGCAGCTTACGGACAACCTCTTCAAGGATGTCGAAGCGCAGCTGCGGGTTGGTGCCCGGCTTGAACTTGTAAGCGCCGTGAGAGGTGCCGATGGCGATGGCCAGGGAGTCACAGCCGGTCTTGGCGACGAACTCCTCAACCTCTTCCGGACGGGTGTAGTGAGCCTTATCGGCCTCAACGCTGACCTCGTCCTCAACGCCGGCCAGAGCGCCCAGCTCAGCCTCGACCACAACGCCATGATCGTGCGCATACTCGACGACCTTGCGGGTGATCTCGATGTTCTCAGCAAACGGCTTGGAGGAAGCGTCGATCATGACGGAGGTGAAACCGCCGTCGATGCAGGACTTGCAGGTTTCGAAGCTGTCGCCGTGATCCAGATGCAGCGCGATCGGGATCTCCGGGCACTCGATGGCAGCAGCCTCAACCAGCTTCACCAGGTAGGTGTGGTTGGCATAGGCGCGAGCGCCCTTGGACACCTGCAGGATGACCGGAGCCTTCTCCTCGCGGCAGGCCTCGGTGATGGCCTGGACGATTTCCATGTTGTTCACGTTGAAAGCGCCGACAGCGTAGCCGCCGTTGTAAGCCTTCTTGAACATTTCGGTAGTAGTAACAAGAGCCATTTCAATTCACTCCTTCATACTATTGCGGCGTAACCTGTCAAGCAGACATCGCACGCCGTATGTTACCATCTGGTTACAGGATACAGTATAGCAATTTTTTCCCGTTTTGAACAGTCTTTCCGGCAATTTTCTCTGTTTTGCATCAAAAAGTATCCGGCAGGTATGCCACTTCCAAGCAACTTTACAATAGCGCTCCATCCGCCTGCATGCTTATGCACTTCATCTGTACACTTTATGATGCCACCGGACAAAAACGCCCCTTGCATCGCTCCAGCGCACCTGCTATACTGAATACGTTTATGGAGGAATATGCAATGAATACACAGTATGAATGGATTGCAACCGCCGCTTTTGGCCTGGAAGGCGTTGTCGCCCAGGAACTCAAGCGGCTTGATATCCCCGCGCGCGCAGAAAATGGCGGCGCGCGATTCACTGCGACCTTTGAAGAGGCCATGCGCGCCAACCTCTGGCTGCGCTGCGCCGACCGCGTGCTGCTGGTCATGGGGCGCTTTGAGGCGCGCAGCTTTGAAGAGCTCTTTGAGGGCGTCAAGGCGCTGGAGTGGGAGCATTTTATTGGAAGAAACACGCGTTTCCCGGTGAGCGGTAAATGTGCGCGCAGTCAGCTGATGAGCGTGCGCGACTGTCAGGCGATCACGAAGAAAGCGATTGTGGAGCGGCTCAAGGCAAAGTATCACGTGGACTGGCTGGAAGAAACGGACGAGACCGTGGCCATCGACGTGGCCCTGCACAGCGACGTGGCGCAGCTGACGCTGGACGCCAGCGGCGTGGCGCTCAACAGGCGCGGCTACCGTACATGGAACGGCGAGGCGCCGCTTCGCGAAACGTTGGCTGCCGCGCTGGTATCCCTGTCCCCCTGGCGGCCGGGCATGCGTCTGCACGATCCGATGTGCGGCACAGGCACGCTGATGATCGAGGCAGCCATGCGCATGGCCAATCGGGCGCCGGGCCTGACGCGCGAGTTCGCCATGGAATCCTGGCGCGGCATGCCCACGGATGCTTTCCGCGCCATCCGCGAAGAAGCGCAGGCAGCATTTGATCCCGCGCGCATCGAGGGCATCTCCGGTTCGGATATCGATCCTCAGGCTGTTGAGCTGGCCAATCGTCATCTCAGGCAGGCTGGACTTGCGGGCCGCGTGGAATTCAGCATCGGCGACGCCCGGGCATGCCGCATCGAAGGCGAGCGCGGCGCATTCCTGTGCAATCCGCCATATGGCGAGCGCCTGAGCGACCGCAAGGCCTGTGAGGAGCTTTACCGCGAGATGGGCCTGCTGCTGCGCCGCCATCCCGGTTTCACGCTCTCGGCAATCACATCACACCCCGGCTTTGAGCGCTGCCTGGGCCGCCGAGCGGATAAGAAGCGCCGATTCTACAACGGCCGCCTGGAATGTGAATTCATGACATTCGGCCTGCCCGTCCCTAAGAGAAAATAAGCCAGCTGACCGCGGGCTTCCCAATATAACAGCAAGCGCACGGAAATGCTCCGTGCGCTTTATTCATAGCCAATTCTTCTTATGTATCACATGTTGGCGACAACGTAATTCTGAATCGCCGCCACAGCAGCCTCTTCATCCCTGCCCTCAACGGTGACGGTAATTCGGCTGCCGCTCCTGGCGCTCAGGCGCGCATGCGCATTCCTGAGGTCAACCTCCCTGTCCTCCTGCATCAAACGGATACTGCTGGAAAAGCGGGATGCTTCCCGCATGAGCTTGTTCGTCGTACCAGCATGCAGGGCAATCGCTCTGGTGAGCATATAGCTGAACTGCTTCACAAGGTTACACTTCCTTTCTCAGCGCAGATCGCCTCTGCGCCCTTGTGCTGCATCCCGGATTATAGCGCCTGCACGCTGTTTATGCAAGCGGTCTTTTGCAGCGCCGTCTGGACCCGCTAAAAAAACAGGCGAATTCTTCCGCACGGGATTTGTCCATTCTGCAGAAAAAACTTCACGTCCAGCGCAGATGCGGCAAAAGAATCTGTTTCATTCTTTCCAAATCCCGGTCGATTATTCTCAAAAAATGCCTGTTTCAAACATCCTGCGCAAAATGGTTCACTCAAAATCGAGATACTTCGTCATGATATAGCCACGCGTACCCTTCGGCGTGACCACGCAGGACCAGTCTTTGCCGTATTCCGCTACGCGAAGGCACTCGCCGGTGCGCGCCTTGCCGATGATTCCTCCATCCATGCTGCTGGCGCGGGAACGCAGGTTCACCTTGTCCGTATTGACAAAGGCGGTCAGATGCGTCGCGCCTGCCGGTGCGTTCAGTTCAGTCTTTCTGATAAAGCCCGTTCTGTCCTGGGCATCGGTGCTTACGTCAAGTCCGGCGCTCGATGCATGCTGCACAAAGGCCCATTCGCCAAAGCTGCCCAGCATGTACACCTTTTCTCCCTCGGAAATGACCTGCCCGTCTCTCGTCCTGTCCGATGGATTGTTTTTCATCACCGCATCGGCAAGCAGCGCAGCGCGCTGGGGAATCCTGCCGGAGGGATTGTCATCCTGACCGGAGAGGATCTGGATCTCATCCTTGGGAATGTAACCGCGAAGCGTGCCAAGGGCTACCTGCACATAGTCCGTCTGCGTATACTCGATGATGCGCACCTGCGCGCCAGGGCACAGCGCGCCGATCATTTCCGCATCCTTTTGCGGCTCTTTCAGCATGACGACAGGGACATCATCGTTATCCGCCAGCGCCACGCCAATGCTCTCGCCCACCAGCGCAAGCGACAGATCGCTGATCTTCACATAGCCGAAGTCGCCGCAGTCATATGCGCCTGCGCCGCCCTCCAACGTGCGCACGTACGCATAGTCGCCGCATTCCGCCAGAAGCTCCACCTTCATATCCCTGCCCAGCGTCATGTATGCGCAGGCTGGGTTATCCCGCTCGCTGTACAGCAGGATATCCGACTTTGTCTGCATGAGCAGCGGATAATACGGCACAGCGCTGCGCGGATGCAGGTCGGTGAGTGCAAACAGACCGGAGGTCTGTGTATACTTGATCCAGCCGCTGACGCCGCCCACGCGAACCCTGCGCCACTCTCCCTCTTTTCTGCCGAAGAGATTGAAACAGACCGTGCCGTTCTTGAGCGACATGATCTCTTTCGCCTTGTTATTGGGCGCATCGTACAGGATGATCCGACTGTCCGCCTTATCACCCTCAATCACGCAGACCTTGAGATCGCCCACATCTGTCAGGCAGTTAAGCGGCACATAGCCCAGCGTCCGCACCTCCTCCACCTGCGCGGCAATGTAAGCCCATTCATCCAGAACGCCGACCAGCTCGACCGGCGCACCGCTTTGAAGCATACCCAGTATTTCTGCCTGCGGATCTGTATCATTCAAAAGCGGCAGCTCTGCCATCCACATGCCGGTCAGATCAACCTGCGCGCCGCGGCACCTGCCAAAGCCGCTGTCAGCACCATAGCGCCGCTCCGCCTCCTCGCGCGTGATCAGATACTCGGAGGCCATGTAGCCGGTCATGCCGCCGATGCGGACCTTCGTGTATTCCTCATTCTGTACGCCAAGGTTTTCCACCTCCGCGCCAGTATAATACAACCCGATAATGCCGCCGGCTTTTGCCGGTTCCGCACGGAGGTTCAACCGCTCCGGAAACACCTTGTCGGTCTCTCTGTTATCGACAAACAGGCTCTCACCCGCTGCGCAGCCCGTCATGATCAAAAGCATGACCAGCGCAAGAATAATCGTTATCGCCTTTTTCATCAGCAGTCACACTCCTTTTGTATTGCTCTGCCTATCAGACGAATGACGCCCGTGTTTTCTTCCCATATATCCCCATATTTATTACAAAAACTTCACATTTGCGTATGTGCGGGACTTTCGCAGCATAAACAAGCCGCCGGACATTACGCCCGACGGCTCATCTTTTTTCTTTGTTATATTTCTCTGCTTTATTTCTTTACAGCTCTCACGCGCAGCGCACCACGCATCACACTGTAACGCGCCTCATCCATCTGCTGAAGGTTGCCGTCGATGTTGATAACCATGCCCTTTGCGCGCATCACAAGCTCCTTTGCCCGGATAACATGCCCGATGGGCAGATATATATGCAGACCCAGCTTAAAGAGCGGAAGCATGAACGGAATGATCCATCTGGGCACCCTGTCAACCAGAACAACGTCAAACACGCCGTCCATATAGCTGGACTTTGGCGCAACCAGCATGCCGCCGCCGAAGTACCTGCCATTGGCCACCTCAACAATCGTGCCCTGATACGCTCTGAATGCGCCGCCGTCAACAGAGATTTCAGATTCAAACGCCTTATAGCTGCCCAGCACAGCCAGCACCGCCTTGGTATAGGCCTTTTCGCCGGGATAAACCGCCTTGAGTTCTTCTGTCTTGCGCAGCACTTCCACATCAAAGCCAGAGCCGGAAACATTGATGAACGCACGGCCGTTCAGGCTTCCGCAGTCAATGAACGCCTCTTCGCCGTCAAGCTGTGCGACAAATGCGTCAATCGGGTCCTTGGGCAGACCGAATGCGCGCGCAAAATCATTACCTGTTCCGCTGGGAACGATGTAAAGCGTCCTTTGGCTGTTCGCCATCGCATCGACAATCTCGGAAAGCGTGCCATCTCCGCCGACACAAACGACAGCATCACAGCCGCTTTCAAGTGCCTGGCGAACCTGACGATCTCCATCACCCTCGCATTCCGTGGGGAACAGGCGCATCGTCTCGCCGCGCTCAGAGAGTATCTTTTCGATTTTTTCTGCAATCGCCTTATTCTTTCCCCCGCCGGAAACGGGATTGACAATGACGCCAAACATAAGCCTGTCCCCTTCTCTTTTGTATGTGTGAACCGGTCAGTCACGCTCCTGCGGACCGGTTTCCATATCTATTGCCGATTCGCCTTCCCGATGCATATCCTGCTCAGCCGCCTCGCGGAGCCTTGCGAATGCACCGGGCATGACCCAGCGAACGGGATCGAGGTCCACAGCGCCGGGCATCTTTCTGAAGATCACAAACTTAATCGGAACGCCCTTCTCGGTGTACATCTTCTCGTGCTCGCTGATATAATTGGGCGTAAATCCCGCCGCATGCAGGTCGTTGACCAGATAGCGCATCTGGAAATTGCACGCCTCAAAATACGGCAAAGACTCCGTGAACAGCGGCATATCGTCGGTCTTGAACCAGATTTCACCGCCGTCGACCAGAAAATCGCGGTACTGCATCAGCTGTCTCGGATGCGTCAGCCTGCGCTTGGCATACTTGGGACGTTTGGTCCACGGATTGCAGAAATTGATGTAGATGCGCTCCACACGATCCTCCGGCGCGAACACCTTTCGGATATCCTCGATGTTGTAGCGCGTAATCACCACATTCTTTACCGGTTCATCGCCGAATGTTTTGGCGATATTGCGGCGCGTATCGCCCAGCACATTGCAGGTAATGTCGATTGCAATGAAATTCGTATCCCTGTTGTCATACACCATCGCAGCGGTCGAAACGCCCTTGCCGCAGCCCAGCTCCAGATGCAGCGGCTGATCCTGTGCAAACAGCTCGCGCCAATGACCGCGGTGTTTCTCCGCCTCATCGGAAAAATACGGGCAGACAGCCAGTTCCGGCTTCGCCCACTTCTTGGTGCGCATATGCATGGAAATCGGTCCTCCACAAAAAGGGCCAGTCACGCATGACTGACCCTGAAAATATTCATACGTATGTACAGTATACCATGATTTTTCGCCGCAGGCAAGCTTACAGCCGCTTTTGATAGCACAGCCAGCGCTCACCCCAGAGCTCACACTCACCACAGATATCAAATGCCAGCTTTGCGTAGGATCGCTGCGCAATCGGATTGCGCTTTGCAACCAGAAATCGGACGCCATCGCAGCCGTCTTCGCGCGCAGCATCCATCGCGGCGTTCAGCATACGCCGGGCAATGCCTCTTCCCTGCATACGCTGCGCAACACCCAGCCGCGAAGGAACTGCCCAGCGCTTCACATCTGGATACCACGGCGCAAGATCAGCAAATTCCGTCTCCTCCTCGCCAGGCAGAAGCGCAATTGCCGCAGCAATGCCCATGGCCGGATCGCGCATGACAAGGGTTTTGCCATGCAGAACGTCTTCCTCGACCAGCCCGCAGTCCGGATAATCCTCGCTCCATGTGCTGTACGGCGTATCAATCAGAGAATGATAAAGCGCATACACCTGCGCCGCATCTGCAGGCGCCGCACGCTCAATGATCATATCGTTCACGTATTTCCACCGTCTTCCTGCTGGTGTAATTCCATGCGGTTCAATGATTTTTCCACGTCGAATCCCTCGGGATAACGCGCTTTGAGCTTCTCGATATTCCTGCAGAAAACCTCCTCCAGCGGCACATCCAGCGCATATGCCGTCTCCGCCAGATACCATGCCACATCGCCCAGCTCCTTGATAAGCGCGTCGCGATCCAGCGCATGCCCCTGCGCAAGGTGCTTCTTTACAATATCGATGGCCTCGCCTGCTTCGCCGCACAGACCCATCACACCGTTGATCAGCACGTCTTTTTGCTCAAGCGCCGGATTGAGCGTGCGCATGGCAAGCTTCTGGTATTCGTTGATGGTCACTTGTCACAACCCCTTTGCTTGAGATACTTCTTTGCAGGCGTGTTTCAGGCGTCAAAGCGGAAACGGATGAAATCCGCCGCTCCTGTTCCCTCGAATGTAAAATACAGCGGGCTTTTTCCGCTGCGGATATTCAGCGGCGCAGAGAACTCCTTCCAGCCGTCGCTGCCGCTCACCGGAATGCGGGCAACAACGCTGCCCTGCCTATCATCCCTGACCACGAATTCACCGGCAGCGTTACCGCGGATTTCCACGGAAACCATCTTTGCTTTTGCAAAATCAAAGTAGCGATAACCCGCCGTAGCGCCGTCCACCATGTTGCTGATATACTGATTCGGCGTATCCATGCGATCCCCGCCGTCCTGCGTAAAAGCCGGATGGCGCTCGTCCTGCTGATCCGGCAGGCTCTCCGTCGTACCGTTTTTCGAATACAGATGGCAGGCGATGCGCGCTTCATATACGCCTTCATCCCTGAGCGGCTTTCCATTGAGGCCGCAGGACGTGATCTCTGCCTGATGGAAACGCTCGCCGTCAAAGCAAATCTCCTCAGCGCAGGCCTGACGGGAGAAGAAATGACGGTTGGTCTGACGATGATAAAATACATACCATTTCCCATTGACCAGCGCAACCGAGCCGTGCGTATTTCCGCGGTAATTCAGCGCCTCGGTATTGCCGTTCACGCCGATATCCGCATTGGACACGAGTACGCCGCCGAAATGATACTCGCCCAGCGGGCTGTCCGCCACGGCCCAGCAGAGTTCATGCATCCATGTGGAAGAATAGATAAAATAGTATTTGCCGTTGATCTTCCGGATGGAACTGGCCTCAAAGAAGGGATGCTCCTCATACTCCGTCCCGTCCGCATCGTTGATGATGGGCAGATTGTGATACGGGCCATCCTTGACGGTGATCATATCCTGCTCAAGCTCCATCTTGAGGCTGTCCTTATCGGTAGGCGTCTGCTTATACCGGGGGCTATTGCCGGAAAACAGATATATGCGCTTGTCATCGTCAATGAAAATGCCAGGATCAAACTGACGGATCTCATCCGGGCGCGCGCCAAGAATATCACCGTTGGGATATCGGACAAAACCAAGGAATTCAAAAGGGCCTACGGGCGTATCTGCCACGGCGACGCCGATCTCCTTGAGAAAATCCAGACAGTAATACAGATAATACCTGCCGTCATTGCCCTTACAGACGTCCGGCGCCCAAAGGGCGTGCTTGCCGTTCGGATTGCGCGGATCCTGCTCCTTGCGGAAGATCACGCCCTCATAGCGCCAATCAGAAAGATCCTCTTCCGGCGCAGACCAGCAGACGTAGTCATTCTGGCAATACACGTCGCCATTGAAGCAGTCATGGCTGCCATACACATACAGGCGGCCGTCAAACACGCGCGGCTCACCGTCGGGAATATACTCCCAGCTGGGCAGATAGGGATTGAACACTTGCTGTTTCATGGCCATTCTCCTCTTCTTTGTCCGTTATTGCTGACCCATGAAGAATGCGCGCAGCTCATCCTCGCTGCGCAGAACGATTTCCGGCGCGCCGTGAAGCATCACATTATCAAATCCATCGATAAACGAACGGGCGTCCGTCTTATATCCGATGCAGCGCTTGCCCTTGGCAAAGCAATAGCCCAGCTCAAAGCAGGCGCCCTCATCGGGTACGCGTCCGTCGAAGAGAAACAGAATCGTATCGCACCAGTCCATATGGTCGCAGTCCAGTTTGAACAGATACTTTCTCTTGGGCATTCCTTCGATCATCTCCGGAAGATCCGCCACGCAGCCGCCAGCCCTCTGAGGCAAAAATGTTTCATGGCCGCACTGCTGAAGAATCGCATCGATTCGCTCATTGAAGCTGCGTTCGCCCTGAGAAAACAGCGGCGCTGCGATGTATATTTTCATCATAACATCCTTTCGTTTCCAGTCCGGTCGATATTCAGAACGTATCATATTGCTGATATCATCATATCTCAGCCATCTTTGGTTGTCAATATCAGCTGGTACGCAATGCATCCGTGCCATCAGGTGCGTGGAAAACAAAAAAGCGGCCAGTGGCCGCTTCCTCTTCCGAACAGCTTTACAATATGAAGTCATCCAGTGCTCGCAGCAAGGTTTTTCGCGTAATTTCCTATTACACAAAAAACCAGCACGTTTCCGTACTGGTTCGTTGGAGCGGTAGACGAGATTCGGACTCGCGACATCCACCTTGGCAAGGTGGCACTCTACCACTGAGCTACTACCGCATCGCTCATCAACGAAAAGTATTATACATCTCAATCAGAGCATTGTCAACCCTTTTTAACAAAAAAGAGAGACTTTCGTCTCTCTGATGTGCAGAAATCTGCATTCATTCATGGCTCGTTCACTCGCTCAGCGCCAGAATAATGCCCGCAAGATCGACATAGCCGCTGGCCTCCCTGCTGCCGAAACGCCAGTACACCCTGTCAAGCGCGCTGAGATACGCCTGTTCCGTCACTGTCTGCCCATTAAACACATAGTGATTGCAGATGTAGCGCTGCTGCGACTCATCCCAGCCCTCGGGATTGTCATATTCACCGTAAGCGATCAGATGCCACTTGCCATTCCGGATTTCATATACGTCATCATAGTAATAACCCATATGCCCGTCAGAATTGCACAGCAGGTTTTCCCGCTCCCGATAAGTAAAACCGAGTCTTCTGGTCTGCAGGACATCCATCAAGCCGTCATGCCACGTGAGGATCTGGCAACCGCCCGCCTCAGCGCCGGTATGAATCACCAGTTCGGGAATACTGTCGTGATCCACATAGATCAGGCAATACTTCATCGCATCGTGATAATTGGCAAGGATATACGACCGGTAAGCCGCTTTCCATGCCTGAACAGGCGCATATGTCGGCGCAGGCGTGATGACCGGCCTGTAATCGCTGTTATCGGCGGAATCTCCCTTTGCATAGACAAGGCTTGAGCTGATAAAACCTTTTTCGCCCTTGTATTCGACATAGTACCAGTGTTCGTCTGTCTCACCCATGATGGTGACACGCTCACCGGTTTCCACATTGCGGATAAACTGGTATTCCGTTGACGGACCCTTGCGCATTCTGGCATAGTTGGTCGCGGTGATCGTTCCGGTCATAAATCTCGGTGTCACACGATCTGCCGCATTGCCCGTTCGCAGGTACTCGCCCTTCATGTAGCCGTGTTCCCGGCCGATTTTCACGTAGACCCAGTTGTCATCAGGGTCGGATTCGAGCGAAACCTGCGTGCCCGTAAAAAACAGACCCATCGAGTCGGATTTCGACGTCGGTTCCTCGCGCAGATGCAGCTTGCCGCTGGGCGCATAGACAACCGCCTTACCATAATCTGCCAGCGCGCTGCTGCCAGCAATCGCCAGCAATATCGTCAGCGCTACAATCCCCATCCATTTACGCATGCAAAACCCCTCCTGCATCGTCTTTGATGATAAGACGAATGACAGGCGGGATTTCTTGCCATTTTCTGAAAAAATTATGATCTGAATGTGAACAGACCGTCCCGACTGCAGCCGATGTAATATGTGCATCTGGGCAGATACGGCAGGCGCGTTTCACCGCCCTGCTCAGGATACAGCCTCACCAGCAGTACGCGGTCATACCCCACACAGGCAATAAAACTGATAAAATGCGTCTTGTCCATTGAATGATCAAACGCCGCGTGAATCTCGCCGTCCATGGGCGTGAGGCGAAGCTGGTGCGCATCGTCGCACGGCGCAGGCTTCATCGCCTCCAGTGCCCGACCGCAGCAGGAAATCCGTGCATCGCCTGCCGCAGTGATCACATTGCCGCATACAGGGCAAACGTAAAACCGGATTCTTCTCATGTTTCCTCCATCCTTTCTGCTTACATGCATTTCGCCGGATAGGATACTGCACACATCCGCGTCAAGCAAGTCTGCAAGCGCACGAAGAAGCGAAGTATCCGGGCAGCCCAGAGCGCGCTCCCACTTGGAGACTGCCTGCTCGCTGACAAGCAGTTCCTGCGCCAGCTGCCTCTGCGTCATTCCCTTTTCCATGCGCAGCCTGCGGATCAGCGCGCCTGTCTTGTTTGCATCCATATTCTCCCCTCCTTATGCATCCATGATAACGCAGGGATGGCGGAAAATCAATCAACGCTCCGATGAGCCGCAGCAAAACAAAACGCGGAGGCACTTTCCTCCGCGTTGATGATTACATATTCTCGTAGCCAAGCGTACGCAGGTCGTCCATGCGGTTGCGCCAATCCTCGCGGATCTTGACCCACAGCTGCAGATTGATGCGAGTACCCAGCAGATTTTCGATGTCCTTTCGGGATTCCTGACCAATGGTGCGCAGCATCGCACCCTGCTTGCCGATGATGATGCCCTTATGGCTGGCGCGCTCGCAGTAAATCGTCGCATGAATCTCAGTCATATTCTCGCTCAGCTTCTGGATGCGCATCATCTCCACGCCGATGCCATGCGGCACCTCCTCGCGCAAATGCAGCAGCGCCTTCTCACGGATAATCTCCGCGCAGATCAGTCGCTCCGGCTGATCGGTCATCATGTCATCCGGGAAATACTTGGGCCCCTGCGGCAGGAAAGAGACAATGAGCGCACGCAGCTTGTCCATATTCCTGCCTGTGCGCGCACTGACCGGAACGATCGCATCGTACTTCTGCGCAGAGAAGGACTGAATCGTCGCCATCAGCTTCGCCTCATCAACGATATCAGTCTTATTGAGCACAAGGATCTTCTTCACCTTGCGCGCAGCCATCTCCTCAACAATTGCGCGGTCCTGCGGACCCACGTCATTCACATCCACCAGCACCAGCAGCACATCAATGCCATCCATCGCATCCTGCACAGAGCGGACCATATACTCGCCCAGCTTCGTGCGCGGCTTGTGCAGGCCGGGCGTATCGAGGAAGACGATCTGATGATCCTTTTCGGTGGCGACGCCCATGATGCGGTTGCGGGTCGTCTGGGGACGATTGGAAACGATGGCGACCTTTTCGCCGACCATCGCGTTCATCATTGTGGATTTTCCAACATTCGGACGACCGACGATTGCGGCAAAGCCCGAAAGGAACTGATTTTCTTTCATGATTACCTCTTTTGCTTAAATATCCAGGGACGAAGGGCCAAAACCCTCCGGCAGCAGCGCACGCAGCGTGGTCCTGCGGACATTGCCGTCCCATGTGACCATCACGCGCAGATCCGGCGCAAACTCATACAGCGACTGGCGGCACGCCCCGCACGGAAAGGGCGCTGAGCCGCGGGCAGCGATTGCAATGGCCTCAAACTCGCGCGCCCCTTCGCTGACCGCCTTGAACAGCGCCGTGCGTTCAGCGCACATGGTGTTTCCATAGGCAGCGTTCTCAACATTGCACCCGGTGAACACACGGCCATCCTTGGCAAGCAGCGCCGCGCCGACCGCGTAATGAGAGTATGGTACGTAGGAATACGCAAGCATGCCAACGGCTGTTTCCAGCAGCTTTTCATCCGTCACAGCGATTTCCTCCCTTGTCAGGCCGATTGCGGCAAGCGCTTTTTCCTCCATGGCGCGCATCACCGGCTTGTCCCCGTCGGTCATATGGTCGTAACCCATCAGATGGAACAGACCATGTGTGAGCAGATATCCCGTCTCGCGTCGCTCGCTGTGGCCGTATTCCGCCGCCTGCGCGCGAACATGATCCATCGAGATAATGATATCGCCCAGATGGCATGCGCCCGTTTCCGGGTCATACTCGCGCCTGAGCAGCTTTTCGCAGCTGCCGGCAGTTTTTCCCTTCGGGTAATTGACCGTCGGGAAGGAGAGCACGTCTGTGGAAGCATCCTTGCCCCGCTGCTCACGGTTGATCGTCTGAATCTCGCCGTCGTCCACAATGCGCACATATACGGCCAGCGGCACGCTTACGCCTTCCGCCGCTTTGGCGCTGCCTGCACAGCGCTGCATAAGCGCTCTGTCCTGCTCATCGAGCAGCTGCAGCTCGTCTTCAATCTCCAGAATCATTTCTGTGCCTCCGCCTGTACGGCCTCCTGCTTTGCCTCATTGCCGCTTTCCTGTTTCAAGGCAGCAGCTGCTTCCGGCTTTTCGCCAGGATGCTTTTCCGACTTCGGATGCGCAGGCTTGACCGGCAGCGCTTTGGCCGGTTCCGCTTTGTCCGCAGCAGCAGCCTTCATCGGCGCCGCTTTGGGCTGCGCCGCGGGCCTGTTCTGCTCAGCCTTTTGCTGCCTGGGCTGCGCAGCCTGTTTGCTTTCTTTTGTTTCAGCCGGCTTTTGCTGCGCAGGCTTAGCGCCGGCATTCTTGCGCTGAGCAGGCTTGCGACCGTGGTTTCCATGCTGGCGCTTGGGCCTGTTCAGATCGACAGACGGATATTCAATGCGCTCGTGGAATACGCCCTTGAGCACATTCTCATACGCCTTGCAGATCTTGCCGATATCGCGGAAGGTCAGTGTACATTCGTCAAGCTGCCCATCCTCCATTTTGCCGCGCACCAGCTTGGTGATCATCGCGGAGATCTTCTCCTGAGTCGGCTCTGGAATCGAGCGGACAGCCGCCTCAACGGTATCCGAAAGCATCAGAATAGCCGCCTCAGCCGTCTGCGGCTTGGGCCCGTCATAGCGGAAGTCGTCGATATCGACATTCTCCTCGCCCATCTGCTTGACCGTCTTGGCATAGAAATACATTGCAGCGGTATCGCCGTGGTGCTGCTGAATCATGTCGATGATCTGCTCCGGCAGATGATGCTTGCGTGCAAGCTCCACGCCGTCACGGGTATGCTCGGTCAGGATCGCCGTAGACACGCGCGGATCGGTCTTGTCGTGCGGATTCTCGCCGATCTGATTCTCCTTGAAATAGATCGGACGAATCAGCTTGCCGATATCATGATAGTAAGCGCCCACGCGCGTGAGCACTGCATCCGCGCCGATGGCTTCCGCCGCCGCCTCCGCGAGGTTGGCCACAACCATCGAATGATGGTAGGTACCCGGGGTTTCGATCATCAACCGGCGCAGCAGCGGGTGATTCGGATTGGAAAGTTCAATGAGCTTCGACGGCGTCACCAGATTGAACGCAGCCTCCAGAATCGGCTGCAAGCCCACGCACATGATCGATGCAATGACAGCGCCCAGCAGCGCATGCATCACGATGCTCAGCAGACTGCCAATATTGCCAGAAATCAGCACATTGATGCACAGCAGCAGCAACACATCCGCAATGCCGACAATCAGGCCCGTGACAAACACATACACGCGGGCAGGGTTGCGTCGCATCAGGTAAATGGAGAGCATGCCTCCGGCATTGGTCATCAGCAGGACGCTGAGCATCTGCGAGGTTTCCAGTCCGGGGCCCATCACCGTGAGGAATGTGATCATCATGGAGATGGCGAAATTGATCACATACGCCGGACGTGCGCCGAGCAGATTGACCACCAGCATTGCCGAGAGCATCACAGGCATCGCATTCACGCTGATATACTGGCCGAAGATCAGGCTGAGCGTCAGCGTGATCACCGCGGCAATGAGCATAACAAACGCATGCTTGCCGGCATGGAGCAGCTGAGGGGCGAACAGCAGAATAAACAGATACGTTGCCGCCAGGATAATCGCCAGAATGATCGCAACGCCCGCATAGGGCTTCACATCAAAACCGTCACCCCGCAGCAGGCCCAACGCTTCCAGCACGGCAATCTGCTCTGAGCTGACGCGGTCGCCCTTCATAACGATATTCTGATCCTGCTTATACACCGTCGGCTCAACAGCCTCATAGGCGCGCAGGCGGTTTTCTTCGGTTGCCGCCTGATCTATGAGCATATTGGGCTGCAGACATGCGCGCAGCGTCGGAATCGCCACGTTATACCACAGATCGGTACGCGTGTTGTAGGCAACGATCTGCTGAATGTTGTTGATCGAGTCGCTGATCTGGCCTTCAGTGATGGTGGAGACCAGCGTAGTGCGTGTGGCGGAGATGACGCTCTGATACAGCGTTTCAAAGTCACGCTCTGCCGTATTCATGACTGTGCGCAGCTGGTAATTGCTCAGCCTGACCTTGCTGAGCATGCCCTGTGCCTGACCGTAGTCCTCATCGCTGAAAGACTGCCCGTCATCGCTCCAGCCGCCTTTGATCTGCTGCCCGAGCTCACGCACGGCGCGCAGCTCGGAAAAGGCCTCTTCCATATCGGCCATCACGGTATCCGATACGCTGTCATCCTTGAAATAGACCGGAGAAACCGCATCGGACGCCTGCTGGCGGCGGCGCTCGGTCGTGATTTCATCGATGATATCGCGGCTGGCTGTGATCGTCTGCGGGGAAACGTCGCCCACGCTCAGATCATACTGCTCCGGCGAAATCGCCATAAAGCAGATCAGAAGCAGCACCGCATACACAAGCAGCCAGAACAGCATCTGTCTGACGCGGTGGCCGAGCACATCAAGCCATGCCGTGCGCTTCATTGATGATTCTTCCATCGCTCATTTCCTCCTTTGCGCGGATCGCATGCGCATCATAAGCGCGAACGATCGCCTGCACCAGCTCATGGCGAACCACGTCCTGATGCGTCAGGCGCTGCACGGCAATATCCGGTACGCCGGTGAGCACCTCCACGGCCTCGATCAGGCCGCTCTTCCTGCCGCGGGGCAGGTCAATCTGCGACGGATCGCCCGTCACGACAATCTTGGACCTGAAACCCATGCGCGTCAGGAACATCTTCATCTGCTCCGTCGTGGTATTCTGCGCCTCATCGAGAATGATGAACGCATCGGACAGCGTACGCCCGCGCATATAGGCCAGCGGAGCCACCTCAATGACCCCGCGCTCCTGCATGCGCTGACACGTCTCCGCACCCAGCATCTCAAACATCGCATCGTACAGCGGACGCAGATAGGGATCGACCTTCTGATTCAGATCACCCGGCAGAAAACCCAGCTTTTCACCGGCTTCAACGGCCGGACGGGTCAGCACGATGCGCTCAACCTCTTTGCTCTTGAGGGCGGAAACCGCCATTGCCATAGCCAGATAGGTTTTGCCCGTGCCCGCCGGGCCTACGCCCAGCGTCAGCGTGTTTTTCTTGATCGCCTTGACATAGTCGCGCTGGCCAAGCGTCTTGCAGCGGATCGGCCGACCGCGGAATGTTGTAGCGACCACTTCCTTGAACAGGGTATCCAGCTGATCCAGCTCGTCCTTCATCACCAGATTCACCGCGTACTGCACCAGCGCGGTATCCACGCGCTCGCCGCGGGCGCACAGCGCGCCGAGGCTGCCGAGCACGCGCTCAGCCAGATCGACATTTTCCTCCCGCTCGCCTTCCACGATGATCTCTCCGGCGCGCAGCGCAATATGCACGCTGAGCAGCTGCTCAAGCAGGCGCACATTCTCGTCACCCGTGCCGAACAGATTCTGAATTGCCCCGCTCAGCGGGGCATAACTCATTTCCTCTACCAAAGGAGCATGCCTCCTGCAAATCCCGAATTGACGGATTATCCTTATTTCGTTCGGCCTGCGATGGATGTCTCATACTCAAGCACCACACTCGCATACACGAACTCATTATCTATCATACTATATTTTACCCATTTGTCAAGAATCAACGCACGCGGCGGACATTGTTCTTTGGCGATTTTTTCCGCCGCGCCCTGGGCAGTCGAAGCCGCGTCAGCCCTGCTTCGACTGATTGTGAAAACCTCTGTCTGGGCAAAGGTTTCTATCTCCCGCCACAGCGGCACAAACAGCCCGACAACCGGCTGAATCTGCCGGCTCACATCCTGCGCGGCGAATGGCTTTGCATCGCGAACCACGCGCCTGTGCCACGGAGAAGCCACAGTCACCCGGGTGCGGATCAGCCCGGTTTCCACGGTATGCGTCTTTTTCAGGCTTACCTGCGCCTGTCCGCTGGCATATACACGCGCAATAACCTGTCCCTGCGCCCTGACCGGCATCTGCATGCCCTTTTCACTACGCTCATATCCGGCAATGAGCACCTGTCCCCTGTGCACAGCCTGTCCGGGCTCCACCAGCGGCGTTCCCTGAGAGACGGAGATTCTGGTCACAATCCCGCTCTGCGCAGCCACGATATCCTGCCCGTTTCCGCCGATGGCCAACTGCTCGCCGCCAGTCGCCGGATGGCAATCACAAATCAGCACACTGCCGGCATAGCGAAAGGCGGCAAATGAAAGTCCAGGCAATCTGTAAGCAAGCCTTGCACGCAGATCATCCAGCGAAAACGCCGCTTTCAGTCTGCCCGTTCTTACGCCGCTTTCATCCAGAAAGCGCTGTACCTCTGCGATATTCTCGCCTGCGCCGAGCACGCGTACGTCGAGAATCATCTGCGTGGAAACAAAGACGAGCAGCAGGCACAGCGCCATGCCGACGGGAAACATCGGCCTGTGTCTCAAAAAGCGTGTCAGCCTGAGCGCAAGCCCCGGTTTTTCCTCTGCAAACAGCCAGCCCGCACGCGCGCACAGCGCCTGAAGGCGCTGCACATCTTTGGCATGCACGCGCAGCATTACCGCGCGCGGCCTGATTCTCCTTGCACCGGCAATCCAAATGCCGGCTTTTCCGGCTTCGCTCAAAAGCTTTTCGAGATTAATGCCTTCAATCCGGACCGTCACATACATGCCAAGCGCCCCCTAACGAAGCTCCGGCCTTTCATACGCCGCCATATCAATGCGCCCGCCTGTGATCATTGCCGCATCCGCAGAGAGCTCTTTGAGGCAAAGCGCATCACCCGTAATGCTGAGCACGCCGTCGCGCGTGCGCAGCCTGATGCGCGCCGCCTCCAGCTCCACCACACCGCGCTGACCCTCCACAAGCACGCAGGTTCTGCCCATTAGCGTCACCCTCGCCCCTGATGTCAGCACATCCTCCGGCAGGCCGCATGCAAGCGCCGTCCTTGTACCGCGTTTTCCCACCTGCGCATCCCACGCTTTCATCCTTCATGCGAAACATCATATGCAGTGCGCCGGCAAAAATGCGGTCTGTCCGTTTCCTTTTCATATACCCGCAGCAGATTTCCTGCGCTGTTCCCCATAACACAAAAAACCTGAATCCCCATAAAGGATTCAGGTGTGTAAAGCACAGATAATCAGTGCGCCATGCGAAGCGCATTCTCACGGCCAAGTGCATACAGGCTTTCGTAGCTGACAACACGCTTGATATTGAGCGTGAGCTCGAAATACGCCTCAAGGCTCGCCTGACAACGGTCAAGATGAAGCTTCATCTGATCGGTCACTTCCTGCGCGCTCATTTCTCCGCGCGGCAGACCCAGCAGACGCATGTGATGCGGATTGATGATCAGCAGGACAAAATGCATGCGCTCATCGCCGTTTTCAAAGATATTCTTGAGCGCATTCTCCAGCCGTTCCCTGCCATAGCGCCAGACCTCTGCAAGGAAATAATCGCCCTGCGGAAGCCGGAAGGACGCCATCGCCGCAGGACGAGCCGCATCAACCGTCTGCATCTTCAGCGACCGCATTCGCTCATCGATCCTCGCCGCATCAAGCGGCGCGCCGCGCAGCAGATCACAGAAGAACTCGCCCTGCATTGCACGGGTAACATCGTCCACCTGCTTCATCTGGCGGCTTGCATCTCTGGATGAGAGCGTACGTCTGGCACTGCTGATTTCGCGGCGAAGGCGCGCCTCATCGCGCGCAGTTTCCATGCCGAGCATTTCCGGCCTGCGGGACAGATACTGGAAAAACCGCTTGCCCTCGCTGACGGAGAGCAGGGAGGAAACCGCATCAAAGCGTCTTTTCCCGAGCAGGGCAATCCCCTCCTGCGCGTTGGCAGCCACAGCCGGCCGCTCAAACCCCAGATTCTCCCACTCAGAAAAACCGTCGTAGAGCCGACGGATCTCTTCCTTGTCGGAAACCAGAAGCAATTTATACATGGCTCCTCCTACGCATCCTGCGTGTCACAGCTATAATCATGAATATACAAATATACGCAGATTATTATAGAATAAATTCCCGGCGGATACAAGCAAAGATGCATTCTTCCCGAAAAAAAATAAAAAAACTTCCAAGTTTTCCCGCACATCCTTGGAAAGTTCTGTTAAATTCATTCGGATTGTCTCCCGCCTTTCCGCCGGCGCTGCTCCGGGCGCACATACCGCCCCGTTTGGCGGCGCTTGACAGGAGTTTTTTTCAGCGATACAATGATACAATCGATTCAGCTTCGAGGTGTATTTGTCATGTCCCCGTTTGAAACCATGGTTTCACTGCAGCTGCAGCTGTTCATGTATGTTGCCGCCGGTTTTCTGCTGACAAGGATCGGCACCATTTCGCCTGCCGGGCGCAAATCGCTTTCCGATCTGCTGATCAACTTCATCCTGCCGTGCAACATCATCTGTTCGTTTCAGATCGATCTGACTGGCGAGATTCTCGCCTCCTGCGGCGTAATGGTCGCTGTATCGCTGGGCGTTCAGCTGTTTTATCTGCTCGTCAGCCGCATCATCTATCCCGGTCAGTCGCGCGAACGCCTTGCCTGCCTGCGCTATGCAACCGTCTGCTCCAACGCCGGCTTTCTGGGCATCCCCATCATCGGCGGTCTGTACGGTCCCATGGGTACGCTGCTGACCTCCGTCGTGCTGATTCCTCAACGGGTGGTCATGTGGTCCGCCGGTCTGTCGCTTTTCACGAGGACGGATTCCAAGAGCGTGATCAGAAAGCTGGCAACCCATCCCTGCATCGTCGCGGTATTCATCGGCTTTGCGCTGATGCTCGGCGGCAATCCCGCCCTACCCCAGCCGCTGCAGAAGGCGCTCTCCGGCGCAAGCAGCTGCAACACCTGCATGTCCATGCTGGTGATCGGCAGCATACTGGCCGGCGCTGAGCATATCAACCTGAAGGACGGCATGATATGGTGGTACACACTGGCCCGCCTGCTGCTCATTCCGCTGGTGGTCTTTGCCGCGCTGCTGCCGCTGCCGGTCGATCCGATGATCCGCGGCGTCATGGTGCTCGCCTCCGGCATGCCCGCAGGCTCCACAACGGCCATCCTTGCCGCCAAATATGACGGCGACGCACCATTTGCTTCCTGCCTGATCTTTATCACCACGCTGCTGTCGCTTGTCACGCTGCCGCTTCTGTGTCTGGTGCTGTGATCTTGTCTTCATACAAAAGGCTGCCCTCCCGTCAGGAAGGCAGCTCTTTTCAATATGCCAGAGCATACGGCTCTACAAAGCCGGGTTCGCCCGTTTCGCTGTCAAAAATCATGTACCAGCCATTGATGACGTCAGCGGCATTCACCTTTGTCCCCGCCTTGAGTGTGCGGATCTCCGGATAGCGGCTATCCGGTCCTGTGCGCAGCGCAGTCTTATACGATATGATCATTTCCTGCTGCATGCCGCCATGGTAATACCGCTCGAACGTATTGTCCCGGTGAAGCACATCCATGGGGATATATGCCGCAGCAGCGCCGCGCAGATTGATGATATAATAATCATCGTAGAAGCCAATCACGCGGTAGCTTGTCAGCTTGCTGAGCGAACCGACCTTTTTGGACGAGGTATCCGGCGCAATGTAGGCAGGCACATTGCTTTCAAGCAGGGTGATCGTCAGATCATTGAGCACCACATAGTCGTCGTTGATCCAGCCTTCCTGCCCCTTGTGTTCCACAGCATAAAACCCGTTTTCCCAGATCGGCGAGCGCGCGTCGTATCCACTCAGGCAAAGCAGGCTTTCTCCATGGGTAACTGATCCCAGCTTTTTGCTGTTTGTCTTCGGATCAGCCCATATGCTCGCGCTCTTGGAAATTACCGTCACCCTGCTGGCGTCGGCGCTTGTCACGCCGCCAAAACCATCCACGCAGACATAGCCGTCATAGTCGCCCACATAGGACGCCAGACGCACATAGCCGCTGTTTCTGCTGGTAAGCCATGCTCCGCTGCCATCGGCCGCTGCCGTGCCAAAGCACAGCATACAAAGCAGTATCCATACTGTCATCCGTTTCATCCTCAACGCCATCCTTTCGTTTATCCCCTTTATTCATAAGACGAATAAGAAGCTTTTTCCCTGCCGAAATATCCCTTTATTTTCAATTTATCCCATCAAACAGTGTTTTTCATGCGCCGGTATTCCGCCCGACCGGCATACACCGCAGCGCAGAGCGGAATAATTCCGGAAAAACAGCGATTACCCGCAACAAAGCAATTGACCCGGAAGTGAATTCCACGTATAATTCAGAGAGCGATTTCTGCAAACGCACATTATGACAAAAGGATGGCAACACATGAAGCGAATTCTGATCCTTTGCCTCGCACTGCTCCTTGTCACCAGCGCATACGCCTTCGCTGATGAGATCATCATCAACAAGCTGGGCGGCGATCATACCGACTTTGCCTTTGCGCCGGACGCGCAGGTTCTTGAAGTCTATTTCCCAAAGATTTTCGGCGTGGACGCCGCGCTGGTGCGCTATGGCGAATTCACACTGCTGATCGACTGCGGCGGCAGCCAGTGGAAGTCAACCCGAGCGCTGCTTGAAAAGCTGAACGTGACTGAGCTGACCTATGCGCTCAACACACACCCGGACGCCGACCACATCGGAGGCTTCAATCATGTGCTCAAGGATATCCCTGCCGGCGAGTTCCTTCTTGGTTTTCCGGAGGATCACGAGCGGGGGCACGAGGTCCGCTTCAAGGTCTATGAAGCGCTGCACGAACAGGGCATTCCTTTCCGCCGCGTCTATAACGGGGACACGATCGAATTCGGCGACGTCAGCATCTCGGTGTATCAGAGAACGGACGCGGATCTGCCGAGCGTGAATGACAGCTCCGTCATGCTGATGATCCAGTACGGCGAGCGCAGAATCCTCTTTACCGGCGATATTGAATACGCCGGACAGACCGTGCTGTGCGAAGACCCCGCGTGTCCGGATCTGAAAGCGGATATCCTCAAGTTCCCGCACCACGGCTATGCGCCGATGCACGATCAGTTCCTGTCCCGTATCTCTCCCGAACTGGTGATCAGCACCTGCGGCAAAACCGACACCTCCGGCCTTAAGCAGCTTGAGGACAAGAAAATCCCCTACTATATCACTGCCAACAGGATCATACGTCTGGCCACTGACGGCAAGGTGTGGACGCTGGAGAGCGTCAACTAAACGCAGCAGACACTTCAAGCCCTGCGCTTCTGTGCGCAGGGCTTGTTTCATGTCCGCTCAGATGCGCTCATTGTCAAATCCATTCCATACAGGATGCCCCGGATAGGTAAGCGCTTCTTCCTCACCCGTGAGCACACGCATGGCGCCCGCAGCCATGGCTTCCTGCTCAAATTCGCCCGGATAGGCCGTCACCGGCGCGATCCATTCGCAGCGGCGGCGGATATCGCCAAGCACATCGTCAAAGCGCAGCAGACCGCCGGTGAGCACAATGCCGTCCACCTTGCCCTCCAGCACAGCCGCCATAGAGCCGATGGATTTGCAGACCTGATAGATCATCGCCTGCCAGACGCGCACGGCATGCGGCTCGCCGCGATCAACCATGGCATGGATGACGTCCGAATTGGACGTGCCGAAATGGCTCGTCAAACCGCCCGCCTGAGAGCAGAGCTTCTTGAGTTCCTGCGGCGAGCGATCGCCAAGCGCGCCAATCACATCGGTGACCGCCATGGAGCCGATCCGTGTTGGCGTGAACGGGCCTTCGCCGCCCCCCGCATCATTGCCGTCGATCATGCGGCCATGGCAATGGGCCGTCACGGAGATGCCGCCGTCGATATGGCTGACAATCAGGTTGCAGTCCTCATAGCGCTTGCCGAGGCTTCGCGCATGACGCCTGGCTGTCTCTTTGAGGTTGAGTGCATGGGAAATCGCCGTGCGGTACACACCGCGCACGCCCGTCACACGCGCCAGATCACACAGCTCGTCAACAACCGGCGGATCCATCATCAGCATCTCTCCGCCGTATTCATCATGCAGCGCCTTGGCCATCTGTACGCCAAGCATGGAGGAATGATACAAGCCGCCCCGGCATGCCTTCGTGTCCTCAATCAGCGTATCATCGATACGGTAAACGCCGCCGAGGATGGAATAGCATCCGCCGCCGCGCCCGACAATCGCATCCACGCCATGCAGATCGATGCCCCGCTCCTGCAAGAACTGGTGCACAACCGCCATGCGGTAATCCAGCTGGTCGTTGATCGTCGGGAATGTGAGCAGCACGGAGGAATCATGGAATGTATCAGTGGTGAACAGGCAGCGCTCGTTTTCAAACATGGAAAGCTTGGTCGAGGTGGAGCCCGGATTGATGATCAGAATGCGGTAGGTTTTCACGGAATTCATCTCCCAGAGAAATCAGGTTATATATAGTATACCACCATCATTGTCAAAGCGCAAACAAAGCGCAAAAAAAGACCGGCAGAAATGCCGGTCTTCCTTTTCAATTCAGGCGTCCGGTTCAGACGCCGGCTATCGGCAGCTGACGGATAACCCGTATCAGAACGGACCGAGTCCGATCAGATGTGCGATCACCACAAACACTGCGCCCAATGCATACTGGAGGCTGATAAGCGGCAGGATCCACCTTGCCCACTTGGTCCACGGAATCCTGGCCAGAGCCAAAC
This sequence comes from Clostridia bacterium, assembly GCA_017545905.1. Classification (GTDB taxonomy): domain Bacteria; phylum Bacillota; class Clostridia; order Christensenellales; family Aristaeellaceae; genus Ventricola. The sequence goes on from JAFWXL010000044.1 coordinate 62,186, forward strand.
CGGCCATGAAAAAACCAGAAGTCGGCGTAAAGATGTTGGAGATCGCATCACCAAGCTGGAAGGCAACGCACGCAGTCTGGCGCGTCACGCCGACAAGATCGCCCAGCGGCGCCATAATCGGGATCGACACAGCCGCCTGACCAGAACCGGAAGGCACCATGAAATTCAGCAGACACTGGAAGATATACATGCCCACAGCAGACACCATGGACGGCAGGCCGCTCAGCGCGCCTGCAACTGCATGCAAAATGGTGTGCAGGATATTGCCATCGGTCATCACCACCAGCAATCCTCTGGCAAAGCCGATCACCAGCGCGCCAGACGCAATGCCTGCCATGCCCTCGCCAAAGGTCACAGCAAATGCATTCGGGGTCATCCGCGCCACGATGGCAATCACAATCGCCATGCCCATAAACAGCGCGGAAATCTCATCCATATACCAGCCCCAGCGGATGACGCCGTACACCAGCAGCACAATCGAGGCGGCAAACACGGTCAGAATTGCCTTTTCATGGGTTCCGAAGGGCTTCAGGTTATTCAGATCAATGATATCCTCGCGCGCCTGATCCTCATGATACATGGGCGATTTCTCAGGATTCTTCTTGATCCTGCTCGCATAGAGCATGATAAAGGTGCTGGAAAGCGCAAGAAACGCGATATACATCACGATACGGAATCCCATGCCAGAAAGAATCGGCAAACCGGCAATGCCCTGCGCCACCTGCAGGGTGAACGGATTCATAAATGCGCCGGCATAGCCCGCCGCAGCGCCGCAAAAAACGATGGCCGTGCCGGTGATGGAGTCATAGCCCATCGCGATACACAACGAGACGAAGATCGGAATAAACGGAATCGTCTCCTCCGACATGCCAAATACAGCGCCGCCCAGCGAAAACAGCAGCAGGATAACCGGAAGGAGCATCAGCGTTCTGTTTCCAAGCAGCTGACAAACCTTGCCGATACCCGCTTCGATTGCGCCTGTTTTCTCCAGAATCGCAAATGCGCCGCCGACAATAAAGATGAAGAATATGATCTGCGCGGATTCCGTCATGCCGCGCGGCACAGCAGAGAGCATCTGCATGAGCGTCACAGGCGTGGATTCGACAACATGATAGGTCGACGCATCGACCACCTCGCGCTTGCCGACAGTCATCATATCATACTGACCGGCAGGCACAACATAGCTCAGCAGGCTGCAGATCAGAATAAGTCCCATCAGGATCACATATACGTGCGGGACCGGGATTCCCTTTTTCTCCTTATCCATATCAAGCACTCCGACATCTGTATGTTTATTCGACTCATTATACATTTTTATTTGCAGCAATACAAGCAATTCATACGCTTTTCTGCAATGAGATTTGCGCAAAAACCCCCGCCCGCTGCAGGCTCATTGACTTCGCCTGTGCAGCAAGAGGGGGTTGTTTATTTCTTAAATGGAAACCGCAAGAGCATATCGATGAGCAGAACAGTGCCTTTGTCCCTCAATCACACCGGTCATGAGCACTCAGGCTCAACCGCAGCGGACATTCCGGATCGGCCCGGGTGAAATCGTGATAAGCCGTATAGCTCTGACACTTTGCGCCGCTGCGGCAAAGGCTTTGGTGCGCACAAGACATGCATTCCAGCGGCAGAAGGTCATTCTGCAGAGTTCTGAAGACAGGATGCTGAAAATACACATCCTTCAACGTGTTATCAAAAACATTGCCGCAAACGGTCGGCATCCTCCGGCAGGGCAGAATCTGTCCCTTTCATCCACGGTAATCAGGGGGGCAGTACCGCACTGATAGATCTTGCCGCCCTCCTGAAACTGCGGCGCGCGGTTCATCCTGACCTCTGTATGCGGATACAGTTTTCGGATTAACCAGCTTCCGCGTGCTTTTCGCAATGCGCAAAGATAATCGCCTGTAAGCGAAGCGTCTATACTCAGCAGCTGTGCAGCCTAACCGATGGGCACCAGCCGGTCTGACCACAGACAGCTGACGCCCCGTTTTCGGCATTCCCATGCGACCATAGGCAGATCACGGTAGTTTTCTTTGTTCGCTATAAAACTGATGTGCGTCGGAATGCCATTCCTTTCCCGCAGTCGGGCCATGTTCGGCGTTCGTTCATAATCGTCTGGCGCACGCAGGGCGTCATGTATCTCACGGCGTCCATCCATGCTTGGATGATCAAAGGCCACGTCAGTTTCTTTCAGCAATGCAATCAACGCATCATCAATCATGGATCCATTGGAAAGCACACCGTATGAATACAGCCTGAATGGACTGCTAAAGTTCTGATTCTGAGCTGCCCCGGGAGAGTGGGACATACTGACGGGGCAAAAAGAAAACACCCAATATCTGTTGGGTGTTTTCTTTTTGGAATCCGGCAGTGTCCTACTCTCCCGGGCCGCTTCGCCGGGCTGCATCGCCCACTGGGCGCGCCCGGCTACGCGCTAGCCAAGTACTATGCTGCACGTTAACTGGGATAGCCGGATAATAAAAACTTGTCGATTGGATATGAAAAAAGCCCAAGACACCGTCTGAGGATTCGCAGTAAGCGCTCCCGGGCGTTGCCCGTGGACTTCATTGCGTCCACTGGCGGCGCTCGCCGGCTCACCTAGCCAAGTACTATGCTGTACTTGGCTGAGGCCGCCCGGAAGGTTGGAGATTCCCGATTGTATATGAAAAAGCCCCAGATTACGTCTAAGGCCGAAAGATACTTTGTAATAATCGCTCCCGGGCGTTCGCCGGCGGCTCTGCTTCCGCCACTGGCGGCGCTCGCCGGCTCACCTAGCCAAGTCCTATATTGGACTTGGCTGAGGCCGCCCGGGGAATTGCACAGTACCGGAGCGTAAATGAAAAAGCCCCAGCATTAG